>JBBQQW010000061.1:0-13386 GCA_038215455.1 Armatimonadota bacterium | reverse complement strand
TCGATGGTCGCTTGCCCCTGCACCACCAGTGTGCCGGAGTAAACGAATGGCTCATCATCCCCGCCCGGACGCCCCATCTCTGTCACGCCGTCCCACAGACGTTTACGCACCGGCACTGATTCTCCGGTGAGTAACGACTCGTCAATCGAAAGATTGGTGGAGGCGCATACCGCCCCATCAGCAGGGATGCGGTCACCTTCCGCTACCAGTACAGCATCCCCGTGCACTACTTCGCGCCCGGGGATGTAGGTAGCTTCCCCGTCACGAATAACCCGGGCACGCGGGCTGGAAAGGTCTTTCAGCGCCTGCAATGCGTTCTCGGTTTTGCGTTCCTGGTAGAGCGTGATACCGATAATGACGAAGACGAACGCCAGCAGCAGTAATGCCTCCTGCAGGTCGCCCAATATCAGATAGATAGCGCCACCGCCCAGCAAAAGCAGGAACATCGGCTCGCGTATCACCTCGAAGGCGATTTGGAATATTGTGCGCGGCTTTGCCGAGGGCAGTTCATTCGGGCCATCGCGCAGCAGCCGTGCGGCCGCCTCCTCCGAGGTAAGTCCCTTCAACGTGTCCGTCGCGCAGCCTTGAGCTTGATCTTTCATTTGATCCTCCCGAGTCGATCTCGGATATGCGGTAATATCATGACAAGTTACTCCATTATAAGGAGTAACTACAGTTGTGACGTAACTCTCTTGTCGTACTGGTACGCCATTTGGGGTGGTGCTGCTACACCATATAAACCATGAGTTTAGCCCACCTGCGGAGGATGAAAGATGGAGTCGTAGTGGCGGCTGCTGAGCTGGTTGTCTCGTTGTGGGTAGTGACAACGTTCCTTGCTGTTGTGGTTGGTGATACCAGCAGGAGTGTCGGAATCATCAATAATGAGCAGATCATGCGTGGATGTGTGATGTTCACACACAGGCGATGGTGCCTCTTCGGTGATGATGTGCAAAACTGTCACGCCGTTTATCATCAGTGCCGTAAGCACGATGAGCAGCATGATGCGTACCCATACTCCATCTGAAAAAATCGGCATAAAAAATCCCCGCAGTACGTATCCGTGCTGCGAGGCGATGTAAACCCCGCAGAACGGTGCCTTGTAGCTGCATTCATCACAGCCCGCAAAACATCAGTCCCACAGGATATATTATATCCCGTTGCCTACCCGGCCCAGCTGCATCCCCACAATAAAGGGATCGCCTGATCCATCAACATTATAGCCCAGCAGCCAAAGTCGGTCAAGGTGTGAATGTGCATCATTATTTAACGCAGCTCTCCATTAGCCATGTAGCCCCGCCGCCGTGGTGCGCGGTGGTAGTGTTTCTTAGGGTACGTAGTAATCCCAGGGGATACCAGATAATGGGTTATATCTCCATCAATCCTCCTATCTTTCCCACTCATCATACACAAAATCTTCAGAAATATGGTATAGAATAATAGGACGAGTAAACAAGCAGGTGCGCATGGGTGTAACTGTCCATAGCAATAATACTCCAGCAAAACTGTCAGGCTATTTTGCATTAGCAGTAGGCGTGACCGTGATACTCGGTTGGCTCTTCGATATCCCCGCTTTGAAGAGTGTGTTTCCAGGCTTCGTCACCATGAAGGCCAACACCGCATTTGGCTTTATCTTGGCCGGTACCGCGCTGGTAATGCTGGCGGATTCCACCGCTGCAGCCTGGTCACGCCGGCTGGCGCTGGTGTGTGCCGGGGCGGTGGCGTTGTTGGGTCTGCTCACCCTGTGTCAGTTTATCTTCGGCGTCGATCTCGGCATCGATCAATTGTTCTTCCACGAGCCTGTCGGTACGGAGGGTACCCTCTCCCCCGGGCGCATGGCCCCTATGGCGGCGATAGATTTCCTCCTGCTAGGATTTGCACTGTTGTTGGCGCAGTTGCCACGTGCCATCAGACCCATGCAGGAGCTGGCATTATTCGTCGGGCTTATGGGGATGGTAGCTCTGATGGGCTATCTTTATGGGGCAAATGCGCTGATCGGTATCGGGCAATACACGCAGGTGGCCGTCCATGCAGCAACACTGTTTATTGTCATGTCTATTGGTATCCTGGCGCTTTACCCATCTTCAGGCATGATGGCGCTGGTAACTGGCGCAACGCACGGCGGATGGTTGGTCAAGCTTCTGTGGCCTTTCGCAATGGTGATCCCTCTCCTCATCGGGTGGTTACGAATTCAAGGTGAACGAAGCGGTTATTATGAAAGCTCCCTTGGGGTCGCCCTGATGACGATCATTCTGATTCTTATGCAGATGGCGTTAATCTGGTGGAGCGCTCAAACAATGGATGAATATGAAGCGCGCCATATCCAGGTTAATGCCCTAATGCGCGCCTCCGAGGTGCGCTATCGTCGCCTCTTCGAGACAGCGCAGGATGGCGTCCTGATCCTGGACGCAAACACTGGCGTCATCGTTGATGTCAATCCGTACCTGACATATATGTTAGGTTACACCCATGATGAGATGCTCGGAAAGCAACTCTGGCAAATTGGCGCTTTCACGGATATTGTCGCCAGTGAAGCGGAATTCCTCGAATTACAGCAAAAAGAATATGTACGCTATGAACATTTACCGCTGGAGACCAAACATGGCAGTAGCGTTGATGTTGAATTCGTCAGCAACGTGTATGAGGTAAACCACGAGAAAGTGATCCAATGTAACATCCGTGATATCACCGAGCGAGTTAGGGCGGAGTCGCACCGAGTGCTGGCCATGCAGGTGTTGGCGACGTTAAACCGGAGCAATGATATCACTATGCTAGTGAAAGATATCCTGTCTCTCATCAAAATAGCCACCGGCATCGAGGCGATAGGTATCCGCCTGCGTGAGGGTGAGGACTACCCATATTATGAAACTAACGGTCTATCTGCTTCGTTCCTCGAGACTGAACGTAGCCTTTGCGCACGTGACGGTGCCGGTGAAATCATCCGGAACAAATGCGGGGAAGCGCAATTAGAGTGTATGTGTGGAAGCATTATTTGCGGACATGCCGATGCGCAGTTGCCGTTATATACCGAACATGGGAGCTTCTGGACGAACAGCACTACCGAGTTTCTGGCGACAACCACCGAGGTAGAACGACCGTCCCGTATGCGCAACGGGTGTATCATTGCCGGATATGAATCAGTCGCGCTGATCCCCTTGAGTTCCGGCGCTGACATCATCGGTCTCCTGCAACTCATTGATCACCGTAGTGGGATGTTCACCAAAGAGATGGTTAAATCGCTAGAGGAGATCGGCGCGAGTATTGGCATTGCGGTGGCGCGCAAACGAATGGTGGATAAGGTACGTGAAAGCGAGGCACGATTCCGCACCCTGGCCAATTCAGGGCAGGCACTGATCTGGACCTCGGGACTGGACAAGGCGTGCGACTACTTCAACGAGACTTGGCTCCAGTTCACCGGACGGACGCTGGAGCAGGAATTGGGAGATGGCTGGGTGGAAGGAGTGCATCCGGAAGACCTTGATCGTTGCATAAATACCTACGTTACGGCCTTTTGCGCACACGAGAAATTCAGTATGATGTATCGCTTGCGGCATGCCAGCGGCGAATATCGGTGGCTGCAGGATGACGGCACCCCCCGCTTCGACAGCACCGGAATTTTTCTGGGTTATATCGGGCATTGCCTGGATATCACTGCGTCCAAACGGGCGGAGGAGGAAATCCACGCCTCGCGGGATTTGCTCCACACCATTATTGAAAGTGCGCCCATCCGTGTTTTCTGGAAGGATGCCGAGTCACACTATCTCGGTTGCAACAGCGTTTTTGCTCGCGATGCGGGACTATCGTGCCCGGAGGAGTTGATAGGCAAGGATGACTCCCAACTGAACTGGCGCGATCAAGCCGAACTGTACCGTGCCGATGATCAATTGGTAATGGATACCAACACGCCGAAACTAGGATTTGAAGAGCCGCAAACCACGCCTGACGGCCACCCTATTTGGCTGCGGACGTCCAAAGTTCCCCTCTGCAATGCCGAGGGCAAAGTCATCGGCATACTGGGAATGTATGAGGATATCACCAATCGCATACGGGCAGAAGAGGAACGCGAGAATTTGCAGGCGCAGTTTGCGCAGGCACAGAAGATGGAGAGTGTAGGGCAACTGGCCGCTGGAGTCGCGCACGACTTCAACAATTTGCTAACCGGGATCACCGGTTTCACGCAGTTCGCCCTCAATTCAGTACCAGAAGATTCGCAGGTTAAAGAAGATATGACGGAGGTGCTGAAGCTGGCGAAGCGTGCGGCTGACCTGACGCACCAGTTGTTGGCCTTTAGCCGTCGGCAACCGCTGCAGCCGGTGGAGATACATATCAACGGGCTGGTTAGTGATCTGGCAAAGATGCTGGGACGGGTACTGGGCGAGCACCTTAAATTAAAGTTTGAGCTTGGGGCACCCGATGACCTGGTAAAGATAGACCCGGGGCAGTTCGAGCAAGTATTGGTAAATCTGGCCGTCAATGCGCGCGACGCCATGCCGAATGGTGGAGCCTTGACTATTGAAACCGCCAATGTGACCCTGGACGAGGAATATACCCGCGTTCATTCTGGCATGGTACCGGGGCCATACGTGATGCTGGCCGTCAGTGATAATGGTTGTGGTATGGATGCCGAAACTCTCTCGCATATGTTTGAACCATTCTACACCACCAAAGGTGTCGGCCAGGGCACCGGGCTGGGACTGGCGACGGTATATGGCATCATCAAGCAACATGGCGGCAATATCTGGGTGTACAGCGAAGAGGGTGCGGGAACTACCTTCAAGGTCTACCTGCCGCAAGTGATCGAAGAAACTGAACTCATTCCCGTGGTAGCGCCGTCAGTATCATACACCGGCTGCGAGACAATCCTCGTCGTCGAAGATGACGATGGCGTGCGCGAAATCGTACGGCGAAACCTGGAAGCATTAGGATATCAGGTACTCAGCGCCGCATTACCCACGTTGGCCGAAACCATGCTGGAAGAGCAAGGGGATGATATCGCACTACTCCTTACTGATATAATGATGCCGGAAAGCAATGGACGCCAGCTGTATGAAGCGCTGCACCCACGGTATCCACATCTGCGCGTGCTCTATATGTCCGGGTATACTGTCAACGCTATCCTGGATCACGATCTTATTAATTCGGGTGCTCCGTTCATCCAGAAGCCATTCACGGTGGAGATGCTCGGGAAAATGGTTCGCTTTGTATTGGATGGGTGAAGATGATACCAGCAGAGAAGACTAACATCGTTGCAGCTGACACACTCATCCTGGTAGTGGATGATGAGGAGTTTATTCGCCGGATGGTGTCGCGTAACCTGCACGAACAAGGATACGGATACGGATTCAGTTGCGTGATGGCCGAGAGTGGCGCGGCGGCGCTCGTGGAGTTGGCCGCCCGCCCGTTTTCGCTGATCATCACCGACCTGATGATGCCCGGCATGACTGGGCTGGAACTGCTGACGGCCGCTAAACAAATGCAACCGGATATCGCCGTGGTTATGCTGACGGGAGTGGATAGCTCTGCGACGGCTGTTGAAGCGCTGGCCCAGGGGGCCTACGGGTATGTGATTAAGCCGTTCCAGCCTAACGAACTACTGATCAACGTGATCAATGCGCTGCGTAGGCGCGATCTGGAGATACTACGAAGCTCCTATGAACGGCAACTGGAGCATGAGGTATCTGAACGCATCCGCGATATCCATGAGCGCGAAGAGGAGATCACGCTACGGCTGGTCTCGGCGTCTGAGTATCGCGATAACGAAACCGGGTCGCACATCCGCCGCATGGCGCAGTACGCCGCATTGCTGGCGCGGGAACTGGGCTGGGCAGCAGACCAGGTTGAGCTGATGCGACTGGCGGCCCCCATGCACGATATCGGCAAGATAGGAATACCCGACAGCATTTTGCTGAAACCAGGGAAACTCACCCCGGAAGAAGAGCAATTAATGCAACAACACACCATCATCGGCACCCGAATACTGGAAGGTTCGGTGTGTTCGTTGTTGCAGATGGCTTATACGGTGGCTCTCAATCACCACGAACGCTGGGATGGCTCCGGCTACCCACGCCGGTTGGTGGGTGAAGCGATACCCGAATGTGCGCGTATCGTAGCAATAGCCGACGTCTACGATGCTCTGCATACAGACCGTATCTACCGCCGGGCTTTCTCCGAGCAGGACGCCATGAAGTTACTCTTAGAGAGCAAAGCTCAGTTCAACCCCCGCCTCTTCGCTTGCCTGCTCGACAACTACGAGGAATTACGCCTCATCCGCTACCAGTTCAGCGAGGGGTGAGTCAGGAAATCGGAAGTTGGAAAAAAGAACGGCATGGTAGCTGGAGTATCGTTTTAAGTATAAGCCGTCCTCAGCACGGCGGCTATCCCACAGCAAAATCATCGCGGCAGGAATAATCCACCGGCGGAAGACCATTAACCGCAAATCTCTCCGCAGGTTAAGAGCCGCAGCCGGTCTCTACCCGGAGGATATAACTTTTCCAGTCGAATTTCCGCTTGGTTGCAGCAGAGGTCATGCACCTTATCTTGCCGAAAACTGAACGCTCACGGAAGGGGCGGTCGGCCTTGCCGAAGATCGACCAGGCGATGTTGAGGTAACCGTTTGGGTCGCGCCCATCCAGGGCATATTTATCGTTGAGGTAGATACACCGTGCCTGCGCCTCTGCTGGCGACGGCGACCACTGCAGTATTAACTTTGCCCACAGCATACGCATATAGGGATGAATCCGCCCAAACTTCACCAGCTCAAGTTGCGCCGCGTTCCATAGGTCATCATAGGTTGAGCTGGACTCCAGTTCTTCGAGCGTAAATATCTCCGGGCGTTCGTCGTAACGATGTGCATCGACTGTCTTCTGGCCCCAGTCCGGTGCTGCCCCCGGATTAGCGTAGTTCTGGTTATAGAGGCAGAAGTTGATGCCCAACTCCCGGCGAACGATCAACTGTTCCAGGAAAGCATCGACGCACGTGCCGTCTGCGTCCGCACCATCTACAATAAGCCCGACTCGCAGTGCCGATAGCTGACCAAAGTGCAAATAGGGGCTTAAGTCGCTCGAAACAGATACTCCTATTTGATTTCTCTCGCTGGCGTAGCGGGGCAGGTTCTCTTCGATAAATCGCTGCAGCCGGTTCATACCAGCGGTAGTTCCACCGGCGAAATTACGAACCGGATCGACATTGAGCTGTGATGAAATATCACTCGGGTCAGTAATGCGACCATCAAAGTTCTCACCAGCGTCGGATAACCACCGGTGCTTGACGCTGCTGTCGGGGTAGTCTACAAAGTAGCTCTCCAGAACCCTCCTGATCTTGGGCCGAAGCGTATATGCGCCCCACTCTTCCTTGCCCGAGAGACGGGCCGGGACTATTGTTTCGGCATCGACCTGTATCAGCTTCATATCCAGCTTTGCTGCAGCGTGTGACCTCCATGCACGGCCGATGTTCAGATAGTCCTCGTCTACCACAACCGCGCAGGCGCGGAATTCTGCAGCTGCCTGGGGAAGCCCTTCTTGCGGATGCTCGGATCTCATTAAAAAGCCGATGCCGCGATTTTCGAGCGTCACCGCCGTCTCCCGAAGCCCATCCAGCATGAAGTGAAACGCGCGTGCGCTTGCCATCGGATAGTCGGCGTACAGTCCGAAGTACACTAGTACCGGTACCCCGGTCTCATTAGCCAACTGCACAGCGTATTCCAGCGCAAGGTTATCAGTCGCCCGCTGCGACCGCTGCATCCAGTAAACAACGCATGCCCCATTATTGTCGACAGGCCTGTTGTTCAGCGCAACGATTCTACCTTCGAATATCATGTCCATCTATGCCACCATGCTCTCTACTGCATTAGCAAAGGGTTATGCAACTGCTTCGATAGATTGGAAAACAGAGGGAATTGCCGCATAAAAAAATGGTGCCCGGGGCGAGAGTCGAACTCGCACGGTATTACTACCGACGGATTTTAAGTCCGTTGCGTCTGCCATTCCGCCACCCGGGCTGGGGTGATGAAGAAATTGTACCATAATTTTGCCTGGCTGCCAAACGATCATTCTCCGATGGAGCTGACGTTGTAGAACTGGGCGGTTTTGTCGATGCGGTAACGGCGCTGGGTGGCGAAGGATTTGACTGCGTTGATATCTGCAACCGGGACTATCGTATCTTTGGAATCATCTTCCACAAAGTCCGCCGGGCAAAGGACGTACATGCCACTATCCTGCGCCAACTGTGCGAGGGTGTTGGCCATGTTGGCTTCTTTTGCGTTTGCTGCGTGACCTGTTGATGCTGCGTTCATGCTGTTTTTGCCGGGGACGAACAGGTAAAAGTTATTGGTCTTCAGCCCGCTGTTGATGGCAAATCTTATAGTGGATGCCTCATCTTCCTCCGCTACGTTGAGAATTATATTCTGTGTGGGGGCACCACTCAGTTTTATCTTTTGGGCGTTAACGTCCCGCGCCTTGCCAGCAGCATCAATGATGGATGCATCGAAGGTGCCCGCACTTACTCCTTTAAATTGCAGCATGATGTTATTCCCCGGTGCCGGGTCGGCCTGTATTTTTGCGATCAAAATGCCATTGGTCAGCCGTTGCGTTCCAGCGGAATATGGTGAACTGATCGTCGCTCCGTATGCCCCGGGTTGATTTCCTGCAGGTGAAGCATATATTGGGGTTCCTAGTATAGGATCGCCACCAGTGGGAGCCGGGATACCCACCCCATCATATTCAGCGAGTAGCGCAGGGCCGCCTCCCCACCCACCGCTTCCCTTTGAAACTATCATATTCGAATCCGCTGGCATCGGATGTGAAAGTGAGACGTTACTATTATCTGACAACAGCGTTGCCATGGAAGTGGCAACTGTGTACTTTGGCGGTGGTTCATTATTAAGCGCAGCTATGTCAGTGCCAGGCATTGCCGGAGGTAATCCGGCGTAGATATTTGCGCTAATTACAGAGCCATCTCCCTTATAATGGTAATTCGTCCGGAGAATTCTCATGATATTCGCTTTCGAGGTAGCTATCGGCGGTAACTCGTCTGGGTGCATATCTGGCATATTTAATATCGAATTAATGCCGCTGTTATTACCTGCTTGAGGGGATATGGCTGAACCCTTTGCCACCGGGGATAGTTGCGCCATATGAGGGGCGGGCTGGTGTTGCAAAGCGATGAATACGCCCAGCAGCAGCAGTGCCGCAATCGCCCCGGAGAAGGTCGGGTTGCGCCAGCTGAAGAGCGGGATGGGGTGGGTTAGCCGTAGACGTTCGCGCACTCCTACGTTGAAGCTGGCAGGGAGTGGCAGCTGTGGCAGCTCGCGCAGGTCGGCGGTCAACTCGCGGAGGGCAGCCAATTCTGCTGCGCACTGCCCGCAGCTGCGCAGGTGCTCTTCCACGCGTTCGCTTTCTGCGGCTGCCAGGGTACCGTCGAGATAATCGCTATATAACTCCTCTATGTGTCCCGCCGTCATATCAGGACTCCTCCTGATTACTAAGACTGGTGTTCTCGACAAGTTGTTCCCTGAATTGCGAAATACTTTCGCGGAGGGCGATGCGGGCGCGATTCAGCCGTGATTTCACGGTACCCAGGTTCATGCCCAAAGCGGAGGATATCTGTTGATAGCTCAGCCCCTGAATATCGTAGAGCAACACCAGCATCCGGTGCTTATCGGGGAGGGTATTGAGGGCACGCTGCAGCTCATGCTGCCGTTCCCGAGTGAGGGCATATTCCTCTGGTTGCGGCCCGGAGTGGGGCATATTCTCCATGTCAAAATTTTCGTTGGCTGCGACATCATTCAGCAGGGCGGGGCGGCGTTGCCGGCGATTCAGCTCATCCAGGCAAGCATTGGTGATAATACGGTACATCCAGGTGGTGAAGGAGGCGCGCCAGTCAAATTTGGGGATAGCGCGGTACATGCGGACAAAGGCTTCCTGCGCCATATCCTCGGCATCTTCGTGATTGCCCACCATTCGGTAGGCGATATTGTATACGCGGGGGCCGCACAGCTCCATCAACGAGTCGAACGCGGCTTCATCTCCCCGCTGGATGCGGCGAACAAGTTCTTCTTCACTTAATCCCTGGGCCGTCGTGGCCATTAGTATACCTCAACATCGGGGAGTCCGTGCCTGTCAGGCATCACTGAAAGCTAAAGGGATATGATAACTTATTACATGGAAAGATACAACTATAAGATACGCGTGAGGAGAAAAAAAGTTGCTGTTTTGGGCCTTTTATTGGTGAATAAAAGGCCCAAAGGAGCTCTAACCTTCAACGAGCGGGCGGATGACGCGGTCGATGTCTTCATCGCTGCTGACATCGGCAATATCATTGAAGAGCCGCCAGGATTCAACGTGCTCTACCGCTTCGCCTGGCTCCAGGATGGTCAGCGGGCCGAGTGATTCCAATTCGAGGAACTCTTCATTGGTGAAGGTCTCGAAGTTGCAGCCACCGTCGGGATAGTCGCTGTTCGGGTCGTAATCGAAGTATTTCACCAGCAAAGTACCGTGTACCAGGTAAGCGGCCCAGCCGAGTTGGTTGCCCATGCCGAATTTGGTCGGGCTTTTCGTCACATCCTGCTTCAGGGTGATATAGCGCTTGCCCCAACGCAGGCGTGAGTCGGACATATCCATATATGGCCAGATCACCAGCGGGAAGTCGGGGAGCAGCACCTCGGTATGGGAGCGCTTCTCCGGCAGCGGCACGATCTCGATCCCGCCCTCGTCCAGCACTGTCAGTGCCCAGGGAGCCAGTTCGATATCCCAGGCACCCAGATTGGTGATCCGGTGTACTACTGTAATGTGGTTATCGCCGGCGGCCAGCGTGATCTCCATCTCCTTCTGGATGCCGTTTTCTACTTCCGGCGGGGAGATCAGGCGCACTCCGTAGGCCCCGAGTTCCTCTACTGCTACCGGAGAGTTATCCAGCGAGTATGAGCGGGGCTTGCCTTCCGGGCTACTCCACAGGCGGTGTCCGCCGCGGATCATCCATTCACTCTCGCCCTTGCCACCCATCTGTGCAGTGAAGTTCTTCATCACATTGGCACCATCAATGAAACCAGCGCGGATAATGCGTGGCCCCACCTCGGTAGTGATGATAAGTTCAACCTGGTCATTAGCGAGTCGGATGTTATCCTTCCAGCCGCCATATTCAACTTTAGATATCATAAGGTCCTCCCGAAGTTATGGTAATTGAGCTACGATGTAATCATAGAGTCGACGGTACATCTCCAGGCGGGTGACGGATTGTTCTGCTCCGAGCATCTTCGAGTGGTCTTCCACGGAAAGCCTGCCAGTGTAGCCTGCCTGGTTCAATGTTGCCAGGAAGCCGGCGTAGTCGTAGGCAGTGCCGCCGTTCAGGCCGGGCAGTACTGGTGAGTCTATATGAACATGGTAGAGGCGATCCCCGGCGTCGAACATGTGGCTGTACGGTTCGCCCAGTGTGCCCATGTGGTACATATCGGCGAGGAGTTTCACGTTGGCGTTTTTCACTGTATCGACGAACCCAATGCCCTGGGAGACGTAGTTGAAAATGTTGCACTCGCTGGCGCTCAGCGGTTCCAGTGCGATTGTAACGCCGTACTTCGCGGCGATATCACCTGCGGCATTACATGCCTGCAGATATTGCGCAGTTGCTTGATCCAGCGGGAATCCCTCCGGTGAACGACGAGCACCACCACTGCCGAAGACCATGATCTTCGCGCCGATCTCGCTGATACGGCGGAGTGTGATATCCATGTAGCTCGTCAATGCAGCGAAGTCTACCTCCGGGCCAACCACTTTCAGCTGTGCCGGAACGAAGCAGTTTACGGCTTCAATCGGTAACGCGGCGGAGAGAATTTCTGCGCGGAGTGGAGAAAAATCTGCTTCATCTTTAAAGGGGACAACAGCTCCCGCTGTCAGCTCGCCGAAGACAAAACCCGCTTCTTTTGCGTCTGCCAGTTTATCCAGCGACGCGCAAATGCCAATATGCATAATATGAGTCCATCCTTTGCTTGTTACCTTACACAACTTGAGGGTGAAGTGTCAAGAATATCTGGCGATCTTATCCCGTAAGTCCTTTTATCAAATACCAGAGCGAACGGTTAATCGGTGCGGGCATATTTTGCTGGTCGGCAATGCGCACAATGGCGGCGTTGATTGCATCGACCTCCGTGCGTCGGTTATTCAGCACATCCTGCAGCATACTGTTCCGGTTATTCGCCGTCGCCTGGCAGACGGTGAGGAGCCGGGCGCGCCAGTCGGTCTCTGGTAGTTTTACCCCATGCTTCAGGGCAATATTCGCTGCTTCGCGTGCTGCGGCAGTCATCAGCTTCAGCGTATAATCAGTGGCTGCCAACTCGCCATTGCGCAGACGGGTTAGTGCCCCCACCGGGTTGATGGCGGCGTTAAGGATCACCTTGCTCCACAGTGCCGCCGGTAGATCATCGGTAATGGCGACCGAGAAACCTGCCTGCAGTAATAACCCAGCGAATTGCTCCGTGCGTGCATCGTGGCAGCCATCGGGACGGCCAATGACTGTCGGCCCTTCGCCGGTATCCACTACAATACCAGACGCTTCTAGCAGTGCCCCCTGCGCGGTGGTGCCGCCCCATACGCGCATGGTGCCCAGGTGCGCCTGCAGAATCTCCACGTTGCCCAGGCCATTTTGCAGCGTCAGCACTGCGGCGTTATCCGGCAGGTGTTCGGCCAGGACAGCTGCTGCATCTTCCGTCTGGTATGACTTCACCAGCAGCAGCACATAATCCACCTGTGCCAGCATCGCCGGGTCTGCAGTGACGGGGATGTGGAGCCGCGCCTCGGTGTTGCCTTTGCGCAGCACCAGCCCGGATTCGCTGAGTTGCGCTGCCCGTGCGGGCCGGTGGTCAAGCAACAATGTCGCAATTCCCGCCTGGGCAAAACGCGCCGCAAAGAGCGTCCCCAGTGCCCCGGGGCCGACTACAGCTACAGTTGGTTTGAGTTTGGAGTTACTCTCTTTCATTGCTGACATTTTACCTGATAAGGGTTTTGACGGCTAGTCTAAAATTTCAGGCTCTACTGTGTGTCAGCATCCAGGGCGGACAGCGGTTCATCCAGGCAGAGGATATATGGGGAGAAGCCCAGTGCACGCCCCAGGGCGACGCATTGGCGCTCGCCACCGCTTAGGCCCGCAATAGCAGGTAGGTCATCCCCGGTAAAATGGCGATCTATTGCATCCGATCCGCTATTCATTCGGCACTCCAATTGCGGGTGTGCAAGGGTAACGCCAGATTCTCTTATACCGACATATGGGGGGAAAGCTTAACCGAAGGTAGCAAATGGGTGCCAAATAAGAGGAATATAACGATTTTCACGCCTAGAAAGTGGCTGCCGGACTAGGATTCGAACCTAGAACCCCTTGATCCAGAATCAAGTGCGCTGCCAATTG
>JBBQQW010000060.1:0-13451 GCA_038215455.1 Armatimonadota bacterium | reverse complement strand
AACGCTCGTAATCCAATATTGGCATCCTTCGCCAATCAGATATTGCCTTATCGTGAGTATGGCTCTGGGATTATACGAGCGCTTGAGGCATTTCCTTCGCTTGGGTTTGTCGATGACAAGGATGGCAATCAATTCAAGGTTATCTTTAAACGGAAATGATCACCTCTTTCGCGCCAACGCCGCCGTAGGGCAGGCGTCCGCGCATTCTAGCGCTACTTTCGTCAGGCCGGCGCGGAGGGATTCGTTGAAGGGGACTGCGGTGCGCACGGTGAAGCCGCGCCCGATGAAGGTGAGGCCTAGTGGTTCTTTGGCGCGTTCGGTGATGGCCATGCAGCGGCCACAGGCGATGCATTTGCCTGGCTCGAAGACAACCTCCGGGTGGGTGAGTTCGCGGCGGTACTCGCGACGTTCACCACGGAAGGCGGCGGTGTCGGCGTCGTAGTCGGTGCATACCTGGCGGAAGGCGCAGTCTTTCACCTTCAGGCAGTCGCATTTCATGCAGCGCTCGCCCTCGGCCACCGCTTCGGCGGCGGTGAAGCCGTCGCCTTTCGGCTCTACGCGGGCTGCCGGGCTGACATCCACCATGAACTCCGCCACCTCGCACTCATGCAGTTTGCCGATATGCACGGTGTAGGGGCGGTCATCCTCCAGCGCGTAGGCACCGGTGAGGAAGAGGCCGATGGAGCGCGCCGCCGCGTAGCCCGAACCCACCGCACGTACCGCGTGCTGGCTGGGGGTGACGGTGGAACCAGCGGCGAAAACCTTGGCCACACTCGTCTGCAGCGTCGCTTTGTCCACCTTCACGCCCTTGCCGGCGGCGGTGAGGCCCAGGGATTTGATGGCGTCGGGCGTCATCTCCCCGGCGGCCAGCAGCACGGCGTCGTAGGCGTCGGTCAGTTGTTTCAGGTTGCTCACCGTCTCACCGAGGCGGAGTTGTGCACCCAGTTGCGTGATGAGTTTGATCTCGGCATCCAGCACTGTGCGCGGCAGTTTCGCCTCCGGCACGCCGTAGCGCAGGTTGCCGCCCGCGTCTTTGTGCGCATCGATCAGCGTCACCGCGTGCCCCTGGCGCAGCAGGTAATAGGCGGCGGATAGCCCGGCAGGGCCAGCGCCGATAACTGCCACCTTTTTGCCAGTGGCCGGACGGCAGGCCGGCTGGTACGGTTTGCCAGTAGCCAGGTCAGCATCGCCGACGAAGCGTTTCAGCTTGCAGATGGAGACGGCGCTGTCCTGCTGCACTCGGCGGCAGCCCTTCTCGCAGATCTCCGGGCAGATGCGTCCCAGGGTAGCGGGGAAGGGGATGCGCTCCTTCACCGTGACCACCGCGCCGCGCAGGTCACCGGCGTTGATCTGGCGGATCATGGTGGGGATATCCATATGTGCCGGGCAGATGCTCTGGCACGGCCCCACACAGTCACCCAGGTGGTCGCTGAGCAGCAGCTCCAGCGCCAGCCGGCGCGACTTCTGCACTTCCTCGCTGCTTGATTCCACCACCATGCCCTCTGCGACGGCGGTGGCGCAGGCGGGCACCAGGCGCACGCGCCCATTCACCTTCACCACGCACGCCAGGCACGAGGTGGGCGAGCAGACATCGCGCAGGTAGCACAGCGTGGGAATAGCAATCCCCAGTTGGGTGGCCGCGTCGAGTATGGTAGTGCCGTCAGCGACGGTTACCGGTTTGTTATCTATGGTTATGGTTGGCATATTTTCACTCAATCACAATCGCATCTGTCGGGCAGACGCTGCGGCAGCTGTCGCAGCGGGTGCATTTTTCATCGTCCACCACGTGAATCTGGTAGGGAGCGATGGGGATGGCATCTACCGGACACACTTGCGCGCATTTGGTGCAGCCGATGCAGTCGTCGGTGATGCGGTATTTGATCAGATTTTTGCATTTGCCCGCTGGACATTTGCCCTGCAGGTGCGCCAGGTATTCGTCGCGGAAATAGCGCAGCGTGGTGATGACCGGGTTGGGCGCGGTCTGTCCCAGCCCGCAGATGCTGCCGTGCATCACCATGTAGGCCAGATCCTCCAGCTTCTCCAGGTCGCCGTTTTTGCCCGCGCCCGCGCAGAGGCGCTCCAGGATATCGAGCATCCGCTTGGTGCCTACGCGGCAGTAGGTGCATTTTCCGCACGATTGCTCCTGCGTGAACTCGAGGAAATAGCGCGCCATGTCCACCATGCAGTCGTGCTGGTCCATCACCACCAGGCCACCGCTGCCCATGATGGCCCCGGCAGAGTTCAGCGCCTCGTAGTCTACCGCGGTATCCAGCATCCGGGTGGGGAGGCAGCCGCCGGATGGCCCGCCGATCTGCACCGCCTTCAGTGTTTGTTCATCTGCGACGCCCCCGCCGATCTCCTCGACGATCTGCCGCAGCGTCATCCCCATCGGCACCTCAATGAGGCCACCACGGTTTACCTTGCCTGCCAACGCGAAGACTTTTGTCCCCTTGCTCTTTTCGGTGCCCAGGTCAGCGAAGGCTTTGGCACCGTGGCGGATGATCCACGAGACCAGCGCATATGACTCCACATTGTTGATCAGCGTAGGTTTGCCCCACAGCCCTTTCACCGCCGGGTAGGGGGGGCGCAGGCGCGGCATACCGCGTTTGCCCTCGATGCTAGCGAGCAGCGCCGTCTCCTCACCGCAGACAAAGGCCCCGGCACCCTCCATGATGCGCAGCTTCAGCGCGTAGTCGTGCCCCATTACTCTGTCGCCGAGGTAACCCTTGTCTTCCAGTGCCTTGATGGCGTCGTTGATACGCAGCACTGCCAGCGGATACTCTGCGCGGATGTAGAGCACACCCTCATGCGCGCCGATGGCAAATGCGGCGATGGCCAGCCCCTCCAGCACGCGGTAGGGGTATGATTCCAGCAACATGCGGTCCATGAAGGCTCCGGGGTCGCCCTCGTCGCCGTTCATTACCACGTATTTCTGCTTCTCCTGGGCACCGCGGACAAACTCCCATTTAGTGCCGGTGCTGAAGCCCGCCCCTCCGCGTCCGCGCAGCCCACTGGCCTTCACTTCGGCGATCACCTGCTCCGGTTTGCCCTCATCCAGTACCTTGCGCAGTGCGACGAAACCGTCGGCGGCGATGTAGGCGTCCAGATCCAGCGGGTCGAGCGAACCACTCAGCTCGGTGGCGATATGCTTCTGTTCACCGAGGAAGGCGCAGACCGGGGCGTCGCGCACATCAATGGCATAGCGCGTCACCGGCTCCCATGATTCGTCGGTGAGGAAGTTAGTCAGCTTCTTCGAGATAGAGAGCGAGAGCTTGCGCAGCAGGCCTTTGGGTTTGAAGTGGCGGTGGATGATCTCTGCGGCATCATCCGGCTGAACTTTCGCATAGATGGTGCTTTTGCCAGAGGGCATCACTACCTCTACCAGCGGAGTCTGGTGGCACATGCCCACGCAGCCCACCGGCTTGATCACCGCTTCGGCGTTGACCTCGTGGATGGCGGCGTCCAGCTCCTCGCGCACCTTCATCGAGCCACCGGCGATGCAGCAGGAGCCGACGCCGATGCGGATCTCCGCCAGGCCGGTCGCACCGTGGGTGAATTCTTTGTTCGGTAGCCCGAGTGCGCCGGACTTCACCAGATTGTTGAAGTCGGTGATGGCGCGCGGTATGTTCTCGGTGGTGAGGTGCCCGTAGGTGACGCCGTCGATAGTCATCACCGGTGCCAGCGTACAGCACCCGAGGCAGGCGACCTTCTGCACGGTGAAGACGCCGTCCGGGTCAGTATCCTCGCCTTCGGGGATATTCAGTTCGCGTGCCAGCGCATCGCTGATCAGTGGTGCGCCTTTCACGTGGCAGGCGGTGCCGTGGCAGACGCTCACCAGGTGCTTGCCCATAGGCAGATGGCGGAACTGCGCGTAGAAGGTGGCTACGCCGGATATCGCTGCGGGAGTTATCTCCGTCAGTGCGCAGACACGCTCCAGCGCGGGCTGGGGCAGGTAGCGGTAATGCTCCTGCAGCGCCTGCAGTAGCGGGATGCATTTGTCCGGCGTACGCCCGATGCGGGCGACGGATTCGTCGACGAAAGACAGATCAATGTCGTCCGTAGGGGTAGTGGTTTTATCAAGGGTCGCTGTCATGTTTACTGTCCTGCCGCCTTGTTGGCGATGCAATAGAGCGTCTTTTCGCCACGTATATAAATGCGATCGCCTACCACTGCCATGGAGGCGTCGATGTTATCATTGATGACATTGGTCACCAGCGTATCCTTGTTAAAGGTGCGCTCTGCCGGGAAGATATAGGTAGTCCCTTTGCGGTCGGTGAAGAAGACACTGTTGCCCACCAGCACCGGCGAAGCGTATGCCCCCGCCGTGCCGAAGGTATGCTGCCAGTATTGTTTACCAGTAGCCACGTCATAACAGGAGATCTTCCCTTCGCCCGAGGTGACGAAGATGAGGTCGCCATTGCTTAATGGGCTGACGGTGTTGGGCAGATCGTCCTCCGCCTGCCAGACGATGGTACCATCGGGGCGGAGGGCGGTGAGTTTCTCGCTCTCCTCGGCGACGAAGATCAGCCCGCCGGCATAGATGGGCGAGGGGCCGACGTCACCGCCCAGACATTCTACCCGCCAAAGCTCTTTGCCATCAATGGGATCATAGGCGATAGCAAAGGGCCGTCCGGCGGTTACGATCATCTCTTGCGACCCGGTATTGATGAGTATCGGCGAAGACCAGGTATCCCCGGAATCTTCCGGGCGGTCAGTATGCCATATTTCTACCCCGCTGGTGCCATCCAGGCAGGAGATGCGGCGTGTTATCGGGTTCTCAGCTTTATCGGTCAGGGTCTGATCAAGCTGAACGATGAGGCGGTTGCGATATGGCAACAGGGAAGAGGAGTAGCCATATATTGATACGGGGATTCCCCAGTTATTCACTACCCAGGGTGGTTTTTCATTTTTCAGGTCAATTCCAGCGACGTCACCATTGGCAAACATGGCGTAGAGCCAGTTTCCGTCGGTGGCCATGGTGGGCGCGGCAAAGCCGGTGTCGTCGAAGACGCTGGGTTTCTCTGTCGGTTCATTTGCTCCGGCAGATATTTCTTTGGTCCAGATCAATTCGCCGGTAGTACCATTGTAGCAGTATACTTCGCGCTTATCCTCGGTAGCACCGGTGATGTAGACTTTGTCCTCCCAGACGATGGGTGAACTCATACCGGGTAGTGCAACCGGCATTTTCCAGAGGATATTCTCGTTGGTCTCTGAATCCCATTTGTACGGGGGGCGCGCACCGAAGGTGACTCCAGTACCCAATGGCCCGCGGAATGCGGGCCAGTTGCGCATGGCATCGCCATTGCTTTGAGAGCTGGGTAGTCCTGGTACAGGAACCGAAACAGTAACCGTATTGGTAACCGTCACCGTTACAGTACTAGTATTCGTGCTGCTATCATCTGGCATAGGAGTAGCTGCGGTAGCGGTGGCAGAGCTGGCAACCCCCAGCGAGTGGCTGATTTTTGTGCCACCATCTACGACTATTTTCGCCAGGGCGGCGAAGGGGTCGCCGGGCGACTTGGCGACAATGACTACCATACCGCCGATGAGGAGTACGCCCACCATTATCGTGGTACGTCGACTTATACCAGCGGCGATCCAGACGGTATCAATGGATTTCCGTTGTGGCTCGGGCAGTTTCTTGCGATATTTGAGCGCCAGCTGCGCCCCGAGGATGAAGAAAGCCAGGCCACCGACGAGCATATATTCACCATAGCGGATGAAAGCGTTTGCTTTGAAGAACTCCTGATTCAGTTTAAGGTCTTTATCCTGGATTTTTTTGACCAGAGCATCTATTTCGTCCTTGTTTTTCTCTCTGTTGCTGTTTAATTGGTTCAATTGAGTATCCCACGCTTTAAGCTGGGGATTATTGAATGGATTATTGGCATTCTTTATTACCGATGCCTGACCGAGCATGACACCGCCAATGATGCTGAAGAGCATGGCGATGATAGCGACACGCACTGCTGCCTGATACCAGGCGTGGGCTATCTCTTCATCTGTTTTTACTATTTTCAATCTTCCTGTCATGGCTATTCCACTTCCTTTTCTGTGTCAACGTGCGAGAAGGGGCAGGAGTTATAGCAGCGTGCGCAACTGACACAGCGCGCCGGATCTGCCTCGTAATTAATACGGCGACGGCGAATAGTCAGCCCGATGAGCGCAACGCCGAAGACCAGCCCGAGATAACCACCGAATGCCGTGCCCCCCATGGCGAATTTCGCATGGACAGCTGCCGCAGCCTGATACAGCTCACTCGCAGGCTTGGCGGTTCGTGCGTAGGCATATGTCTCCAGTGATTTTTTTGTTATGTGCCCGGACTCCTGAATCTCTGCCCGTACCAGATACGCTTGCTTCACGGTAGGATCAAGCTGGGCGAATGTCGGCCCGGCCGCACGTCCCAGATAGGCACCGCCGATGACGAGGATGGGTAGCAGCACCAGCAGCAGTGCCAGTTGCTTTTTCCCCTCCGCCCGTTTGCCCGCGGTAGGTTCTGGGGTGGGGACGTTGATGGCGTTGTAGGGGCAGGCATCCGCACAGAGATGGCACTGGATACACTCGGTGGGCGTCACCTGCACACGCCAGCGTGCCAGCGGGCCTAGCAGACGCAGCAGCGCGCTGTAGGGGCAGATGAAACGGCAATAGGGCCGTCCCACCACCATCCCGATAGCGAGTAGTGCGACACCAGCAATGAGCATAGTTGGCGTGCCGGAGAGGCGGAAGAAGGCGACGAAGGGATCGTACTGGCAGATGAGGAAAAGCGAACCGGTGGCCGCGTAAAACACTCCCAGACCCAGATAGATGAACGGGATGATACCGAGGGTGTTCTCCAGCCAGATGGGCAGGCGCAGCGGTTTCAATTGTACCAGATCCTGCAGCGCCCCCAGCGGGCAGACGCCAGCGCAGAAGACACGCCCGTAGAAGAGCGTGAAGACCAGCGGGGCGAGGAAGAAGATCAATGTCGCTACTGGCAAAGCCTGTGACGGATTGAAGATCGAGAGCGCCACATTCTGAATACTGCCGACGGAGCAGATACACCCGTGCCGAAAGAAGCCAAAATATGCCAACGATAAGAGCATAACGATGAAGACACCGTTGCGCGAGCGCTTTTTCAACAGCAACCACGCGGTAACTCCCAACGCCAGCAGCAGCAGCGTGATATCCAGGTAGGTGAGCCATTCTGCGCGCACCGCCGGGAACAACTCTGTTAACCAGAGCGGTTTCACGTTATCACTGAATTCCGGGGGCTTTTGGTAAACGAATTCACCATCCTGTGCCAGCGCCATGATCGGCAGCGCGAGGAGTAATATGTACCTTAGTAATTTTCGCATCGATTTTATAGTTCCTAGTTATTGGTTCCTGGTTTTGGTCTAATGATGATGATCGGTTGCCAGCAAAATCAGCTAGTGTGTATTCTTTTTGTCCTTTGGTTTCTTCAGGTACGCTACATCGGCGGGAATTCTACTGATAGCTTGTGCGGGGCAGGCCGTTGCGATTTTGCAGGAGTTGCAGTTAACGCATACATCGTGGCTGATCTGCAGAAACATAGAGCCGTTGCCGTTGTCGGTGCATCCTTGCGTGCAGATACCGCAACCGATACATTTTTTCGTGTCTATGCGGTATTCGTAATAGGGGTATTCTACGTAGTGGCGTTCAATAGCTCCTACCGGACAACGTTCATTATCTGCGGATTCTGCGTCAGTGTTGTGCTGGGCTTTGTAGAAGCCGAAGCACAACTCGCAATAACCACAGATCTTATATGAGCGCATGCACTTCACAGCCGAGGGGTTGAGTACACACTCGGTGGCACATTTTCCACAGCTGGTGCATTTGTAGGGATCTACTTGCCAGACGGAGGCGCGTGCGCTCGCCTTGCTGGTGGCCAGTAGCCCCAGTGTCCCACCCAGTGCCAGCAGGCTGGCGGCGCGGATAGCTTCGGCGAGGAACTCACGGCGATTCAATCCGGCATCTTTTTTCTCGTTATCGGCCATTATATTCCTTCTTCATCTCCTGCCATGCGGCTTCCGCCTGCGGCAATTTACATTCATCGAGAGACCCACATTGCCGGCAGACAAAGTCTCCGCTACACTTGGTGTCGCGCCGCAGCAGTAGTGCCCCGACGCCAAGGGAGAGGAACCCGATTACCGCGGTACGCCCGGCGGTGCGGAGAAATTCACGTTTTTTGTTATCTACTTCTTCACTCATTTACGTGCCTTATAGTTTCGCGGAGAAAATCCGCACATTATGCGCCAATGGATCCAAAACAAAGATTCTGCCGTTGGCATCAGTAGCCAAGTCCAGCCCCACGTCTCCGGGGGTAAAGTCGTCCGGCCCCGCAACCAGTGCGTCCAGGACGCCGTCGATGGAATATACCTTTACGCGGGCGATACCCTTCTCGGCGGTGACGATACGACCGTCGGGCAGAAAGGCGAAGTCAGTCGGGTTGCAACAGCCGGTAAAACCGGCTGTATCGGAATTGGCGACGCCCCACTTGCGCAGGATATTCCCCTCACCGCCATATTCTTCAAGTTGGTGCCTGCCGGGGTTGGTAAGCCAGACGCGGCCATCCTTTGCCACTGCTACATCCAGGTTCGCACTGGGAACGACCAGGTTGCTGCCCAGGGTACCCAGGAGCTTGCCCTGTCTATTATAGTGATGCACGACCTTCATGCCCGCATCTGCTACCCAGACGTCCTCACCGTTTGCCACCACTGAAGTGATGAGTGATCCCTCTGGTAGACTCGCCCACGTTGCCTGTAACCGCCCGCAGTTATCTGTCACCACGATATGATCGACCATGCCGATATAGAGCATGGTATCTTTGCTTATGCCGATGCAGTTCGGCGCGCCAGCAAGTTTTTGCTCGGTATACTCTCCGGCAGGATTAATAATGTGCAGCGCTTCGTCACCCACTACAAAGAGGCGCGATTCTGGCCCGAGAGCGATGCCGCGTGGTACTTTGAAGCCGGTAGGTATCTGATCTATCTCGGTGAAATGCCGTAACGCGTTATCCGCCGCCGTACTTACTTGCCCGGTGGCGGGGGGTGGGGGATTCACGCCTGGTTTCTTCATGCCGCTGATAATCAGTACCGCTGCCAGTATGACAATGGCGACGAAAGCGGCCAGCGCCATGTCAAAATTGCGTGCAGTGCGCGGTTCTTCTTCTAGTTGTTCTGGTTCATTTTTCATTAACGCTGTGCCACATCAAAGCAGGTCATGCGAGTCATATCTCGCGCTATTAAACGCCCACCGGCGATAGCCAGTGGCCCCCAACTATCTTTGCCGTTTGCAAAGGCAGTGAAACGTCCTAGCTGCGTATATTTATCCGGATTTGCCTCCAGTAAGGTGAGGATGCCATCATCGTCCATGACGTAGAACATGCCATCTGCAACAATATATGGCCCACCGAACTGGCCAAAGCGGTTGGTCGTCCCCGATTGCCATTTAATATTCCCATCCAGATCCAGACAGACGAACTCCTGGCCGTGACGGGTTCCGTAGATGTTGTCCTCATAGAGGATCGGCGTCATCTGGTCGGTGCCGAAGACATCCTGTGGCTTGCGCCAGATCTCGGTAATACCGGAGCGGGTAACCTTGGCCATCATACAGCCAGCGTCATAGCCTCCGCTGAAAAAGACACGGCCATCTCCTATCAGTATCGGTACCGGCACATTCGCGGTTTTCACAGTCCACTCCGGGTAATCCCAGAGCAGCTTCCCGTCTGCTGCATCCACGGCGATGATGCCACCACTGGCGCAGTAAAGATAAACCTTCTTGCCGCCGATAGTTATCGGGATGATGCTGTTATGCGTTATATCCCAGTTCTTCGGGTTGGGAGTCTCCCATAGTACATCGCCTGTAGCGCAGTCCACCGCTATCATCAGTGCTTTGCCGCCCGGGGCGAGGATCGCTTTGTCGTCATCGATCAACGGGCATTGACTCGCATACCATGTCGGGATTTTGGTACCGTACACCTTTGTCATGTCGATACCCCAGAGGAATTCACCGCTGTCAGACTTTACACACATCACCTGGCACATGGGGCCGATGGTCACTGCGTATTTATCTGTCACGGCAGGCACGGTACGCGACATGCCGTGATTAGGCGGAACCTTAACCGGATATGAGCGACGCCAAATCTCGGCTCCATTTGCCAGGGAGAGACAGCGCAGTACATCACCTTTGAGAGTATTGTCGTAATCCAGTACATAGACGCGGCCGTTTAATATCGCCGGCCCGGCATAACCATCGCCCATATCCACTGTCCACAGCGCTTTGGGGCCTTCGGCGGGCCAACTGCGCAACAGGGGAGTCTCTTCGTAGCTGATCCCGTCATATTTATCACCGCGGTAACGTGGCCATGCTCCGGGCAGGTTTGCCGGTTTCCCCGATCCTGGTGTGAGCGTGGTGAGTAGCCCGGATTTGTTTGCACCCGGTGCAGCAGGATCGCCAGTCGTTTCACCGATAGTACTGGTACTGGTACCAGTAGTTGGAATTGAAGATGATACTGGTTTGTCGCGTCTAAAGATATTGAAGCCCGGAGAAGACCCGTTGTGATACCAGTGATAGAGGAGGAAAATGGCAAATATCGCAAAAACGGCAGGTATTCCTATAGCTATCAAGTTCTTTTTTATCTGTGATGTGCTCATTTTATGTTTGGTCTCCAGTTCCTTAGACAAATTTGCGCTCAAGTCGTCTTGCATGACGACGAAGTCCAGACATTAATTTTATTGTATCAGTGGCATTCTGTCAATGCTGATGATGTTAAAAGTAATCGCTTCACCTTGACAACTATGCCGTGCAGGTGTTGTTATACGTACTATTATGTCTACAATTTGCCAGCTGGTAATAATTTCAGCGCTTGATAAGCAATTTTCGTGCGCCGGCCAGGAAGATGCTTTGGCGCGCTGTTGCGCGGATTCAGGCGTGAAAGTCATGCTTATTCCGTCGTTATACGATATCGCGGATGACAATCCCCTCTGGGGACGGCTGGCGGAGGTAGATTCCCCGGCACTACTGCTGAGTGATCTGCACCCGCGCCCGGCGAAGCTGCTGCTGGCACGCCATGAACTGGCCGATAGATTTACAGTGGTGAATATCGCCGATTATGGGACTGTCGAAGAAGTTTGTGCGGAAGTAAAAAAGCGATGCGTGGTGGGTGAATCGGCAGCGAGTGTAGCTGATTTGCGTGTGGAGACACCGCCGCGCTGGTACCCGATGCTGGATGATGAACGCTGTATCAACTGCGGACATTGCCTGCAGTTCTGCCTCTTCGGCGTCTACGAGCATGATGCGCAGGGGCAAGTGGTGGTAATACACCCGGAAAAGTGCAAACCGGGTTGCCCGGCGTGCAGCCGTATTTGCCCGCAAGGGGCGATAATCTTCCCGCATTACCGCAAGGATGCCGCCATAGCAGGTGCGCCAGGGCTATATATGCAGCCTGACGCTGCAGCCCGTCGTATGTACTACACCCGCACAAAGATCGCCTGCCCGGTATGCGGGCAACTGGCGCAGCCCGGAAACTCGGCTGGTGATTGTTGTCCAGAATGTGGTGGACCGGTGAAAGCTGCAACCGTGATAGCAACGGAGCCGGACGAGCTTGATGACTTGATTGATGACCTGGAGAAGTTCTCCCGGAAGGAACTGTAAGTGCGTAAACCCGGTGGATATCCTATTGTATTGACGGCGGATCGCTCACTGATGGCGGACTACGACATCTTGTTTGACGGAATGCTCACCGCCAGCCAGACTACCATTACCCCGGCACCGATCATGAATTCGCTGCTGATGCCCAAGCCGCGCAACACCGCGGATGGCCGCGCGCGCACCGCCCCGCTGGGGCTGCGTCGCGTAGAGGCGGCGTTGTTGGCCGGTGGTTTCACGGTGGATGATGTGGCCGTGATAAATGAAGACCACCTGGCGGAAGCTATCGGGCCGAACACCCGCATCGTGGGCATCGCCGCCGGGGAGCCGCTGGGGCTGGGGATGAATACCAACACCATGGCGGGGATAATGGGGGGGCAGATCTACCCCAAAGTCATGTTCCGGCGCTTGCTGCGTACCGTACATCACCAGCTGGCCGCCAATGCACCGCTGGCGCAGGTTATCATGGGTGGGGCGGGAGCCTGGCAGCTGAAAGACCACCCGGAACAGCTGGAGATTCTCGGGATTGATCACGTCATCAGCGGCTACTGTGAGGGCAATATCGCTGAGGTGTATCGACAGATTATCGCTGGGCAGCAGTTGCCCCCGGTGATTGCCGGGGAGAATATTCCGGCGGCGGATATCCCCCCCATGCGCCACCCGAGCACCATGGGGGTGGTGGAGTTGAGCCGTGGCTGCGGCATGGGGTGCAAATTCTGCACCATCGCCTGTGTGCCGATGCGCCACCTGCCTGCGGAGACGATAATCGCCGATATGCGCACGAATATTGCCGCGGGGAATACCAGCATCGCCGCGCTGAGCGAGGATTTCTTCCGTTATGGTGCCAAGGGGACGAAGGTGAATCCGGCGCTGCTCATTGAGCTACTGGGGAAACTGCGCACACTAGACGGCCTGAAGTTGATCCAGATCGACCATGCCAATGTTATCTCCATTGCTGCCTACAGTGATGAAGAGTTGAAGACGGTGCATGATCTGCTGGTGGGCGAAGTGAAGCATGATTACCCGTGGGTGAACGTGGGGGTGGAGACCGGATCCGGCGAGTTGCTGCGGAAAAATGGCGGTGCGCCGAAGATGGGTGCCTGTCCGCCTGAGGAGTGGGATAATTATTGTGTAGCACAGCTGGATCGGCTGACCCGCGCCGGTTTCTTCCCGATGGTCAGCCTGGTACTGGGGCTGCCGGGGGAGACGCCGGAGGACGTGGCAAAGACGATGTCGCTGGTGAACCGGCTGAAAAACGACCGTATTTCTATATTTCCGATGTTCTATGCTCCGCTTGATGATACTGCCTCGCCCGCACCGCTGGATTTCTCGCGGGCACACTGGCAGATTTTCAAGACCGCTTACGAGATAAACTTCAAGTGGGTTCCACGGATGTTCTGGGATAATCAGGCCGGTGCCGGCGTCCCTTTCTTTAAACGTTTAGTGTTGCAGTTACTCGGTCAGGGACAGGTATTCATGTGGCGTGCACTGTTCGCCTGGCACTCGTTGCGGGCGCGAAACTGATTGTGAGATATTATTGTCCAAGCTAGCAGCAGCTATCAGGCTAATCTCGGCGATAAACTTTGCCAGCCAGAGTTTACGCGGGTTACCTGCGTCTGCAGGGGTGTTTCTCGAACAATGGCGCGCCGGATTGAATTACCCCTATATCATCATGGTGAATGGTGAGCAAGCTGGCTATGCCGGGGTGGGAATTGATGCGCTGACGCACGAGTTCTACATCCAGCAACTGTGTGTCGATGATAATTATCGCAACAAAGGTATTTGCCGTGCCGTGGCAACGATGCTCT
>JBBQQW010000059.1:0-13628 GCA_038215455.1 Armatimonadota bacterium | reverse complement strand
CCATCATTAACGCTGCCACCCATGGCCTGGTGAAGATATCCGACTATACCAATGCCTTCCGCATTATGCGCACCGGGGAATTCCACACCCCGATTCAACGGCTGGTATTGGCGGAATTAAAACGTGGCTACCTCCTGACATATAATGAACTGGCGCAGCGCATACAGGTATCAGAAGAGCAGGTGAAACTGGCGGTACAAAAGCTCATCGACGAAGAAAGCGTGCCTATTATCGAGAAAAAGAGTAGGCTACGCCTGGATAAGACGCCTGGGGTAGAATTGCCCAGCAGTGATACACCACTGAGTGCGGAAGAATATGCGGTACTGAATTGCCTGCTACCCGAAGGTACCATGAGCATCATGGCGGATAAAAGCGCGCAAGAGCAGTTCTACTTTGCCCGCAAAGCCCTGCGCACCTCGCTGGAGGCTGGCTATGAAAAACGGTATTTCTCTACCAATAGCAGTCTTTTTGCTGTCGGTTTAATCATTACCATCCTCGGCATATTCCCCGCCGGGCTGATGGTGATGCTCGCTGACCAGGGCGGTATTATCTCGTGGCTGGCGGTGGCGGGCATGGGCATTGCTGCGCTGGTATTTTTCAACAGCCTGCTCCCCGCCTGGAAGCGCGTCTTTGGCGGTGGACGGCACCTGCGAAAATCATTACTCTGGCTCATCCCAGTAACGCTGCTCTTCGGCGGGCTGGCCTTCTACTGCTCTGACCTGCTGGCCCCACCTCCGGTATATCTGGGGATATATATCGTGGTGATGTTGGCGCTCAACATTCTTTTCCACAGCCTGCTCACCGCCATGACCGAGGCCGGACGTGCAGTGCTCGATATCGTCGCGGGCTTCCGCGCCTACCTCACCGGTGAAGCGCACCTGCCCGAGGCACCAATTACCGGCGCACAGTTCGAGGCCAGCCTGCCCTATGCACTGGCGATGGATGTACCCGATAACTGGACGGCGCAATTCGCCCGACTGGCACAAGCTGATGAATCAGGTAAACCGTACATCCCCACCTGGTTCACCGGAGATGCGTGGAAAACGGGGAAGCTGGAGGATTTTGTCCATGCATTGCATGCCGACTTCGCCATGTCCATCAATGCCATACCAGATTCACCGCCTCCTGCTACTGCAATGCAGGGCTTGCAGGAATAACAGTATCGGTAGCATAATCCATAAGTGAACCATTCAAGGAGTAGTAAATGTCATCGTTTTCGCTAACAGATCATTCACATCGCCGTTTTAATCCACTCACCGGAGAGTGGCTGCTGGTGTCGCCCCACCGGGATAAACGCCCGTGGCAGGGGCAAAAGGAAGAGGCACCGGTAGATAACCGCCCGGCATACGACCCGAAGTGCTACCTGTGCCCGGGCAACACCCGTGCCGGGCAGGATGTGGAGAATCCTGCCTACACCTCGACCTTCGTCTTCACTAACGACTTCTCCGCACTGCTGCCGGATTCGCCTGCGGGGTGTGTGAATGTCGACGGGCTGATGATAGCGAAATCCGAGCGTGGTATCTGCAAAGTAATCTGCTTCTCGCCCCAGCATAACCTGACACTGGCGGAGATGACAAGCGCGGAGATAGCCCCGATAATCGATGTCTGGGCAGAACAATATACCGAGATCGGTGCGCTGCCGGATATCAACTACGTGCAGATATTCGAGAACAAAGGCGCAGTCATGGGCTGCAGTAACCCGCATCCACACGGGCAGATATGGGCGAGCCAGAGTATCCCCGGCGAGCCGGCGAAGGAGTTACAGACCCAACGCGCCTACCACTGCGAGAAATGCAGTTGCCTGCTCTGCGATTACCTGAAGCTGGAAGATGCGGCAGCAGAGCGGATCATCTGCGAAAACGAATACTTTGTCGCCCTGGTCCCCTTCTGGGCCTGCTGGCCGTATGAGATATTGCTCCTGCCGCGCCGCCACATGCGCTCACTGTCAGAGTTGTTCCCCGAGGAGCGTCACGCGCTGGCGGATATCCTGCGCCGCCTCACTGCGCGCTACGATAATCTTTTCGAGACCTCCTTCCCTTACAGTATGGGCTGGCACCAGGCCCCCACCGATGGTGCCGCACACGATGAGTGGCATATGCACGCGCATTTCTATCCGCCGCTGCTCCGCTCCGCCACGGTGAAGAAATTCATGGTAGGCTTCGAGATGCTGGGTAACCCACAGCGCGATATCTCCCCCGAGACCGCCGCCCACCGCCTGCGCGCATTATCGGAGGTTCACTACAAGCAGCGGTGAGGTGACGAGATCCCAAAGCATACCCCGGATTTCATCTGTGGCTAGGAGAAATACATGAGCGAAAAGGTAATAACAGCAGCGGATATCACCGCTGCAGTGGCTGAGATGTGTGTGACGGCGAACCGTTGCGCCCCGGAGGAGCTGCGCTGTGCGGTGGCACGGGCATGTGAGCAGGAGGAATCTGCCGGGGGGCGCGAGGTGCTGCAGCTGCTGCAACAGAATTACGCCACTGCCGCTGAGACCGGCCTGCCCATGTGCCAGGATACCGGGCTGGCGGTGGTGATGGTAGAGCTGGGACAGGAGGCGCGGCTGCAGGGGAATCTGGAAGATGCCATCAATGCCGGCGTGCGCCAGGGGTATGCTGAGGGCTACCTGCGCAAATCCGTCGTCTCGCACCCGTTGCGCCGCGTGAATACCGGCGACAACACCCCCGCCACCATCCATCTGCACCTGGTACCGGGAAACGAATTGAAACTGACGCTGCTGCCCAAGGGTGGCGGAAGCGAAAACGCCGGGGCACTGAAGATGTTGAAGCCAAGTGATGGCCGCGCCGGGGTGATCGACTTTGTGGTGTCACGCATTGCCGAGCAGGGGGTTAATGCCTGCCCACCATTGATAATAGGCGTGGGCATAGGCGGAAACTTCGAAGGGTGTGCCCTCCTCGCCAAGCAAGCGCTGCTGCGCCCCCTCGGCCAGGCAAACCACGACCCGGAGGATGCGGCGCTGGAGGTGGAACTGCTGCAGCGAATAAATGCGCTGGGTATCGGCCCCGCCGGCTACGGTGGCACCGTCACCGCGCTGGCCGTACACGTGGAGACCGCGCCCTGCCACATCGCCAGCCTCCCCTGTGCGGTGAATGTACAGTGCAATGCACATCGGAAGGTGACTGCGAGTCTCTAGTAGCTAGTCTATCAGAGGTTATTGGAACTACGCTGCAGGCACCAAAAAAGTAAAAGGCGCGCACCCGTGGGTGCGCGCCTTTATTTAGTTTTGTCGTTTACCAGCGGCTGCTAGAGCTGCTGGAATCGCCGCGCTGATTCTGGAAGCAATCAGAGCAATATACCGGCTTGTCGCCACGGGGGACAAACGGTACTTGGCATTCTTTGCCGCAGGAAGAGCACACTGTGGTGTGCATTTCGCGTGGGCCGCTGTTGCGGGCACCACCGAAGCTGCCGGAAGCCTTGCGGGCTGTACGGCAATCCGGGCAGCGTGCCGGCATGTTAGTGAAGCCCTTTTGCACGTGGAATTCCTGTTCACCTGCCGTGAATACGAAATCCCTGCCACAATCTCGGCAAGTTAAAGATTTGTCTGCGTAGCTCATAGCTAGCACTCCTTAGATTGGATGCTCCCGTCAGGCATGATTTGGATAGTTATCGCGCGGGGGTTCGTTGCGGAAGCAGGAACAACCAGGCAGTGCCAAACCAGGCAAAAACATATGCATCTATATAATGAGGGAACGTGTAGATTTTTCCCCTAGAAAATAGTATAGACTACGATTGCTTATTTTGCAAGTGTTTTTTCTGAAATTTCTTTTTTTGTGCTTTTGTGACACGAATACGCCACAATACTGCTATAATATGTCAGACATCAATGTCCCATACTTCAGCTAAATGAAGGAAAAAAGGAAGGTTTTACCATGGCAACCTCACAACTTGCCGCCCAGCTCTATACGCTGCGCGACTTCATGAAGACCCCAGCCGACATCGCTACCACCTTTAAGAAGGTAAAGACCATCGGCTACAATGCGGTACAGCTCAGTGGCCTGGGGCCTATTGCACCGCAGGAACTGGCGGACATCCTCACCGGTGAAGGTCTGCAGGCTATTATCACGCATACCGGCTTCCCACGCCTGCAAAATGAACTGGATGCGGTGATCGCCGAGCATAAACTGTGGAATTGCCCGAACTTAGCTATCGGTTCCATGCCCGGTGAATTCCGCTCCCCGGAAGGTATCATGAAGTTCGCCGCGTTTTCCAACGAAGTCGGCAAAAAGCTCGCTGATGCTGGACTAACCTTCAGCTATCACAACCACAGCTTTGAGTTCGCCAAAGACGAGAATGGCGTAACCTGGCTGGATAATCTGTACAACAATGCTGACCCACGCTACCTGCAGGCAGAACTCGACACCTACTGGGTACAGCACGGCGGTGCTGATCCCGTGGCATGGATTGAAAAGATGAGCGGGCGCATGCCGGTGATTCACTTCAAAGACATGGTTATCGTCGGCGAACAGCAGGCGATGGCGGAAGTGGGCGAAGGCAACCTGAACTGGGCGCGCATCATCCCCGCCTGCCACGCTGCCGGCGTACAATGGATCGCCGTGGAGCAGGATGTCTGCCGTCGCGACCCGTTCGACTGTCTCGCCACCAGCTACCAGAACCTGGTGTTGATGGGCGTATAACCTGCGCAAGAGGGCGTCCCATACCGGGACGCCCTCCCCCACCCACATTGTCATTTTTTTCTCCTCTCTCCTTGCAGGTATCACTCCCTCCTCCGGTGAATTTACATGTATGGCTATACATGTTGGATTCATAGGTTTGGGATTGATGGGCGCTCCCATGGCAGCGAATATCCTGGCGGCCGGGCATACGCTCACTGTGTGGAATCGCTCTGCCCACAAAATGACCCCACTTATTAATGCCGGGGCGATTGCTGCGGAGAGTCCACGCACGCTGGCGGAGTCCTGCGATATCATCTTCACCATGGTCACCGATGGCCCACAGGTACGCGAAGTGGTGCTGGGGGATGCGGGCATCATCCACGGCGCACGCCCGGGGACGCTACTGGTTGACTGCAGCAGCATCCAGCCCGAGGTGACACGCGAGATTGGTGCACTACTGGCGGAAAAGAGTATCGGCATGCTCGACGCCCCGGTAAGTGGCGGCCCGGAGGGAGCCACCAACGGCAAATTGAGCATTATGGTCGGTGGCTTAGCTGATGACTATGCCCGCGCGTTGCCGATATTGCAATTGCTGGGCACCACCATCACCCACGTAGGCCCGGCAGGTGCAGGACAGCTGGTGAAGCTCTGCAACCAGATCGCCTGCTCGATAAATATCCTGGCGATGAGCGAAGCGCTGGCATTGGCGAAAGCGGGCGGGCTGGATCTGGCGATGGTACGCACCGTGCTGCTGGGCGGTGCGGCGCAAAGCTGGATGCTGCAGAACTGGGGCCCGAAGATCGTCAGCGATGATTTTACCCCCGGATTCACCGTGAATAATGCGCAGAAAGACCTGCGCAACGTACAGCAGGCCGCCCAGGCGCTACGCATTCCACTACCTGGCACCGCCATGGTGCAACAACTCTGGCGCGCCAATGAAGCCGCTGGGGAAGCCGAGGACAGCAACGTCTCGATGTATAAGGCGATATTGCGTATGGCTGCCCTGCAGGAGAAGTAAGATGGATTTTTATGAAACTGTAACAAACCGACGGAGCATCCGCGCCTTCCAGGACACCCCGGTGCCAGAAGAGGCGCTGCAACGGATCATGGAAGCGGCACGGCTTGCTCCATCAGCGTGTAACAAGCAGCCGTGGCACTTCTATGTGATCCGCGATGAGGAACTGAAGGCCGAACTGGTGGGCACGCGCCAACCGTGGGCAGCCACCGCCCCGGTGGTGATTGTCGCCTGCAGCATCCCGGGGATAGCCTGGGTGCGCAGCTTTGACGAGAAGAATCACGCTGATATCGACATCGCCATCACCACAGAGCATATCATCCTGGCCGCCGCTGCCGAGGGTCTGGCGACCTGCTGGGTCTGCGCCTTTGACCCGGCGGTGGCGCGCCGGGTACTCGATATCCCCGCTGAATGGGAACCGGCAGTTATCATCCCGCTGGGATATGCTGCTGCGCCAGCAGGTGCAACTACCCGCAAATGCCTGGAAGAGACCGTCACCTGGCGCTAAGATACCCCTGATGAATTAAAATGAAAGAGGAAACTATGAGTAATTCCCCGGTAAATGTTAAAAAATTGATGTCCGAGGCTGAACAACAGTTGCAGGCCCAGGATACCACCGGTGCCATCGCCAGCTATCGCGAAGTGCTGACTGTTGACCCCGAGAATGTGGAAGCGCTGGACCACCTGGTGGCTGTCCTCTTTGCCGTGGGACAATGGGAAGAAGCGATGCCACTGCTGGAAGCAGTAGTGCGCCTGACTCCCGATGACGTTGAAGCGACCTACGTGCTGGGCGATCTCTATTTCCATTTTGACCGTATCGACGAGGCCCGCACACTCTTTGAAAAAGTGCTGGAGCTGGACCCGGATATGCTGGACGCGCACCTACGCCTGGCCGACATCTTCCTCGAAGAAGACCAGCTGAAGGAATGTGCCGACGAGATCGATATGGCGCTGGCAATCGACCCCAACTCTATCCTCGCGCTCATCTCACGGGCCGAGCTCCTCCTCTACCAGGAGCAGATGCCCGAAGTAGTGATGACTACCGAGGAAATTCTGGGGCTGGATCCCGAGAACGCCCGCGCCCACTGTCTGCTGGGCATGGCCTACCTGGCGATGAGTAACCCCGATGAAGCGCTGGAATATGCCACCAAAGCGGTACAGCTCGACCCGGATGAGATTGACGCCATGATCACTATCATCCAGGCGCAACTGTCGAAGAGCAAGTTCGAAGAAGCGACGGCCAGTTGCGAGATTGTCCTCGCGCGCGACCCGGATAACGGTCTGGCATTGATGTCGCTAGGGATGGCGCAGGCCACGCTGGGCGAATGGAGCAAGGCCAAAGAAACCGAAAAACACCTGCGCACCATCGACCCGGCACTCGCCAATAACCTGAAAGAGCTGCTGGACTATGGGGCCGGTATGCAAGAGCATCTGAACTAGTTCATTAACTACAAAGGGCGCAGAGGACACAAAAAAACTTTGTCCTCTGCGCCCTTTATGCTTACCACTTCTGTGGCTTACCTGATCTCCGCAAATCCCGTCAGCTCCTGCAATGCGGCGGGGATTTTCACACTGCCGTCGGCTTGCTGATAGTTCTCTACCACCGCAGCCCAGGTGCGGCCCACGGCTAGTCCGCTGCCATTGAGGGTATGCAGCAGCTCGGGCTTGCCCCCTGCTTCGCGGCGGAAGCGGATGCTGCCACGGCGTGCCTGGAAGTCGCCGCAGTTGCTGCAACTGCTGATCTCCACATATTTGCCCATGCCCGGCATCCACACCTCCAGGTCATAGGTTTTCATGGCGCTGAAGCCCATGTCGCCGGTGCAGAGCGAGACGACGCGGTAGGGCAGGCCCAGCGTCTGCAACACTTCCTCGGCATCTACTACCAGCTTCTCCAGCTCCTCCGCCGAGGTCTCCGGGGTGACGAATTTGTACATCTCCACTTTGTCGAACTGGTGCTGCCGGATCAGCCCACGGCTCTCACGCCCTGCCGTGCCCGCTTCGGCGCGGAAGCAGGGGGAGTAGGCGGTGTAGTATACCGGCAAGGTGCCTGGCTCCAGAATCTCATCACGGTGCAGATTAGTCAGCTGACATTCGGAGGTAGGCGTCAGGTATAGCCCCTCGCGCAGGCGGAAGAGATCCTCCTCGAACTTGGGCAGTTGCCCACTGGCCAGCAGCGAATCCGCGTGTACGGGATAGGGCGGCCACACCTCGGTGTAGCCGTGTTTCTCGGTGTGCAGATTGAGGAAGAAGTTGATGATGGAGCGCTCCAGCCGTGCTCCCCGCGCCATGAAGAGCGAGAAACGTGCCTGGGTGATCTTTGCCGCACGCTCGAAGTCCAGGATGCCCAGCTGTGCGCCGATATCCCAGTGCCCCAGCGCCGGGAAGTCGAAGGTAGTCGGCTCGCCCCAGACGCGCACCACCTCGTTCTCCTCCTCCCCTGCCCCGTCCGGTACGCCGGCGTCGGGAATATTGGGGATGCCCAGCAGCAGCTCGTTGAACTCGGCATCGGCAGCATTCGCCACCTCGTCCAGCTCTTTGATACGGTCGCCCAGCTCGCGCATCTCGGCGATCAGTGCCGTAGCATCCTGCTTCTGCTTTTTCAGCACCGCCACCTGCTGGCTGTCGGCATTGCGCCGCGCTTTCAGCGTCTCCACCTCGGATAGTGCCGAGCGACGGCGCTCCTCCAGCCCCGAGAGGACGGTTACATCAAAATCTTTATTGCGGCGGCGCATGGCATCGGCCAGTACCTGGGGGTTATTGCGGATTATTTTCGGATCAATCATGGCGCTATACTCCTTGCTCTTGAGGTGATTGCATAATTAATGTATCGCTGCCGCCGATGCTACTGCCAGCGAAAGGGCGACGGCATTGGTAAGAACGAATGCTGCCAGAAAACTGGCGACCAGTGCGTGATAGGGATTCTCTTCCGGGTCAATCCAGACTGCTATGATCACACTCAACACGCCACACAGAGCGATAAAGAGCAACGTCAGTACCCGCGCCTCAAAATTACCCCAGCTAAGGTAGAGTATTCTGGGCATCCCAAAGAGAAAGCCCACTGCACCAGCCATAAAAGAGAGGAAGATATACGGCAGGCGTGGATGGGTGACCTCCAGGATTATATATCCGACGACGACAACCGCAATGCTGCTCAGAAACGCGTACTGCAATTCCATCGTTCGTTGAGTGAGCAACAGTATCAGCAGCACCGTCATCCCGCACAGAATCGCCGTCACGTCATAGGGGATCGGCTTACGCTCCTCCTCCTCAACATCTTCTTCGACATCAGCATCTTCTACAGCGATGACTTCAGCAATTACCACGGATGCCGGCACTTGCTCTGCCTCTACGTTTTTTTGTTCTTCTGTCATTATCTGCCTTCAATCCCATCTGCTGGAATTTTTCCGCTTAAGTCTGCGCTACTTCGCACACGCGTATCCCCATAGCTTTTAACAATTCCCCCATGGCATAGACCATTAATGGCATCGGCAATCCACCGCCAATGCCCGCGGGGAATTCATAATCTACCTGCAGCGTCAACGCGGTGACACCATCAATTGTACCTATTCGCCAACTACCGGTAAATACCTTGACATCCCCCGCCAATGCGCGAAAAGAAAGAGCATCCGGTGCCGCCAGCGACGCCTCCTCGTGCCAGCGCAGCGCGGGCATCCCGGGAATAGTCAGCGTACGCCAGTAGCGCCACACCCCATCCCCCACCGAGGTAAGCTCTGAAACCACCAGATAAGGGAACAACCCCGCCATGCGCGGAATGTCACTCAATAACGACCAAACTGCATCAGGCGATGTATGCACGGTAAATGTCTGCGCAAAAGAGGGCAATATGAATCTCCCACACTACTGTATATGCGTCCATTGTATAACAAATAGTACTCACACTCAAGAAGGTACCATGGATCGCGGCCATCCTGGCCACATGAAACGAGAGCAGACAGGAGAATCGGTTTTAGCTTTGATATGCGACGAAGAACCACCCCGCCCTTCGGTCACCCCTCCACGGGAGGGGCTTTGGTTCGGCGACGTGGATAAATGGTAAAACCGATACTCCTGCGAGAGCAGGCTTGCTTTCCCACCAACGTAAAAGTTTGTGGTATAATTCACAATCAGTATGGGTAGATTGAAAACGATAGCCGCTCCATTTACCGTCACCGGCGTGGGGCTACATAGCGGAGCGGATGTTGGGGTTACTGCACGCCCGGCACCGGCGGGTACGGGTCTGGTATTTCTGCTTGATGGCGAGACTGTCCCGGCGCTGGTGGAGTATGTAACTGATACCCGGCGCTGTACAACTTTGGGGCGTAATGGGAAGAGCGTGCGCACCGTGGAGCACTGGCTGGCCGCCTGTATGCTAGCCGGGGTAACCGACGTGATCATGGAAGTCACCGGGCCGGAGCTGCCGGCACTAGACGGCTGCGCTCATTCATGGTTTAATGATATATTAAGAGTTGGTTTGGTGCCGCTGGAAGGGGAGATTACCCCCTGGGTGATAACGGAACCGAAGTGGCTGGTTACGGCGGGTAGTGAATTTTTGCTGACGCCAGCCAGTGAATATGCGGTCTATGCGGCGGTAGATATACTGCATACTGCAGTGCATAATATGGTGGCTGGTGGGGCGATAACCGACCCGGCGGTGGTAGAACAACTTTTACGTGCGCGTACCTATGGATTGGAAAGCGAAGTGCGTGCCCTGCTGGAGAGCGGGCTGGCACGCGGAGGATCACTGGACAACGCGGTGGTGATTACAGAAACGGGCTACCTGAACGCGCAGGTATGGCCAGCGGAGCCAGCCTGGCATAAGGCGCTGGATCTGCTGGGGGATCTGGCATTGCTGGGCAGGCCAATAATAGGCCAGGTACTGGCGGTGCGCGGTGGCCACAGGGCGCATGTGGAACTAGTGAAGTTCATACAAAAAGATGCTATGATATCTGTTGGTAATATCCCGGCAGTTTAATGACGTAAATACTGGATAATGGCATGGATAGCCAGGGAAGGGTTCGTGAAAGACGTTGGAAGTCGTAGAAATAATGAAAAAAATCCAGCATCGGTACCCATTTTTGCTGGTTGATCGTATTTTAGAGTTGGAACCGGGGAAGCGGGCCTTGGGCTTGAAGAACGTAACTATCAACGAGGGGTTCTTCCAGGGGCATTTCCCTAATAATCCAATCATGCCCGGCGTGTTCATCGTAGAGCATGCAGCGCAGGTGAGTGGTATATTATTAATGACCACCGCCGGGTATGAGGGCAAGCTGGCTGTGATAACCGAGATTGAAGGCGTGAAGTTTCGCCGACGTGTGGTCCCGGGAGATCAGCTAATAACGGAGGTGACTATTCTGAGGGTCAGTAGTAGATGCGGTAAGGTGGCAATCATCAGTCGTGTGGGCGACGAAGTGGCTGCCGAAGGAAAATTTACCTTTATGCTCGCGACTGATCCAGTTCGTAAGCAACCCATAGGAAAGGAAACATGCCCGTGAAAATTCACCCAACCGCGATCGTTGATCCGGGGGCAGAACTGGGCACCGGGGTTGAAGTTGGTCCGTTTACTATCATAGACAGGGACGTGGTCATTGGCGCACGCACTATTGTAGGACCACATGTAAGGATTACCGGCCGAACTTCACTCGGTGAAGACTGCGTCGTTCACACCGGCGCTGTCCTTGGGGAACCACCCCAGGATCACAAGTACCACGACGAAGTGTCCTATCTAAGAATCGGACACCGCACCGTCATTCGCGAGTTCGTCACAATGCACCTGGCCGTAGGCGAGGGCAATATGACGGTGGTTGGCGATGATTGCATGTTTATGGCGTACACCCACATCGGCCATAACTGCCATCTAGGCAACCATATCTGCACCGCCAATTACGTCGGTCTGGCGGGTGGCTGTAGAGTTGATGATCGCGCAGTTTTAGGCGGTCATGCCGGTTTTCACCAGTACTGCCATATCGGGCGGATGGCGATGGTCGGCGGGTTCACTCGGGTGGCTCATGATGTGCCCCCATTTGTCATTGTCGAAGGCCAAGCAGCACGACCAATCGGTCTCAATACCGTAGGGCTGCGACGCAACGATGTCCCACCGGACGTCAGAGGCTACCTGCAGCAGGCATTCCGAATGCTCTGCTACAGCAATCGCAATTTGAGCGAGGCGTTAACGGCAGCGCGTAACACAATTCCGTATGCGTCTGAAGTAGAGGAGTTCATTTCGTTCCTGGAGCAATCCGGGCGAACGGGACGCCATCTCGATCCCAAGTACGCAAAACCAGTCCTGTCCTAGAAAAGCATAGACGAGCGCTGTACGAGAGCAGGGAAACGTGGATACCTCGCACTCAACCACCGCTTAAATACGCTCCGCGCCGATGACGACTCATCGGCGCGGTTTTTTTTGGTCTTCATGCTATCATTTTGTTAATATTTGAGATATCTCCGTATATTTTGCATATCCATGCTATACTGCATATACAGAATAGCATTCGTAATAAATACATTAATCAGGCACTTGTCCTATTTACATTAGTACATGTCGTAGTTCGCATTCTTTTGAGAGGATTTGTTGACATTGATATTAGCTACATGTAAATCATACGCAACACAATGTGGATCAATTTGTTGGTATATTGAAAGTGCTGATGGCAATAGTGCAGTCAGTGTATATGAAAGATGCGGGCACCTGCCGCATAATTCAGGTAAAAGGAGTATCAGTTATGGGTAGACACAAGTTATTTATATTTATACTTTGTCTAGTCGCTGCATTATCGCTGGCAATCGGCCAAGGGTATGCACAGTCACCGCCTAAGAACGGTGTTCTTCCTAATGGTGTAACGCGTACACACATGACTAATGCCCAGCACAAAGCTGCGGCAGCGCGTGCAGCCGCGAAGCGCCTGGCCAGTGGCGAGGCAATGCCAATGCCGGTGCTCGACCCATTGGGTACCCCGGACTACTGGAACATCCCCAACTGGACGAACAGCCCACTACTGCACAAATTCGTCGATACCCTGCCGGGGTTGGGTGCTGCGAATGCGAATAATCTGGGCAACTACATCCCGGTAGCGATAGCCGACACAACTACCTATCCGGGATCGGACTACATCCAGATGGGAGTGGTGGACTTTACGCAGCAATTCCACTCCGATCTGCCCACTACCACACGGGTGCGTGGCTACAAGGACCTGGCACCAGGAGCTGATGGCAAAGCGCATTACCTCGGTCCATTTATTATCGCGCATAAGGATCGGCCAACGCGCATTAAATTCACCAACCTGCTCCCCATCGGCGCTGCGGGCAATCTCTTCCTGCCGGTAGATACCACCGTCATGGGCGCGGGCACTGGCCCACTGGCGATGAGTGGAAATCTAGCAAAGTACACCCAGAACCGCGCTCTACTCCACCTGCACGGCGGCGATAACCCGTGGATCAGCGATGGCACGCCCCACCAGTGGATCACCCCAGCGGGCGACCCCACCCCGTACAAAATAGGCGAGAGCACGACGAATGTCCCCGATATGCCCGACCCGGGTGCCGGCTCGTCTACGTACTACTATCCGAATGGTCTAAGCTCCCGCTTAGAGTGGTTCCACGACCACTCCTACGGCTTGACTCGCTTGAATGTATATGCCGGTGAAGCAGGTGGCTATCTGCTGACCGACAATGTAGAAGAAGACCTGATTACAACAAAAAAAGTACTCCCTGACCTTGGCGGGGTATACCATTATGGAATTCCGCTCTTGCTCCAGGATAAAACATTCGTGCCAGATCCGGAAAAACTGGCCGCCACTGACCCCACCTGGGATACCGCTCATTGGGGTGGCATGGGTAACTTCTGGTTCCCGCATGTCTATATGGTCAACCAGAATCCCTATGATGACTCTGGGGCTAATGCTTTCGGACGTTGGGATTATGGCCCGTGGTTCTGGCCACCTGTCACCACCATTGCCAACCAGCCGATAACATTACCTTCTGGT
>JBBQQW010000058.1:0-14337 GCA_038215455.1 Armatimonadota bacterium | reverse complement strand
ATCGTGCTATTTTTCAAGGAACACACCCGTAATGGGGGTTGAACCTTGCCGTTCCTGCTCTCCCTTGGTATCATGCCAGTAACTATGAGTGAAACGATGACGGATATGAATATCCTCGGTGCGCTGGAATGTCTGCTCTTTATGGCGGACAGGCCGTTATCGCTGGGTGAGCTGAGCGATTTTCTGGACATCAGCCCGCCTGCGGTGCGGCAACTGTTGGAAGAGTTGGAGACCCGCTACCAGGGAATCCGCCTGATAGAACTGGCGGGGGGCTATGAGCTGGTGACGAAGGCAGACTACGCCGAGTACGTCGCTCGCCTGCATGAGCCGCCCAAGCTCCGCCTCTCCCGCGCCTCGCTGGAGACGCTGGCAATTGTCGCCTACCGACAGCCAGTGACACGGCCAGAGGTCGAACAGCTGCGCGGCGTGAATTCAGACCGCGTGGTGTCCACCCTCACTGAACACGGCCTGATAGAAGAACGTGGGCACAAGGATACCCCGGGACACCCGATGCTCTACGGCACCACCGACAAGTTTCTTAAGCTTTTTGGCTTATCTGGCCTGAACTCATTGCCTGATTTGACGACTTTTATCGAACAGGCTGTCCCAGCCCTGCCCGGTTTTTCGGAGGAAGAATGATGTATTTTTCTCGTGCTATTCAGCCCTTAATTGACCTCGCGCTGGCGGAAGATATCGGCACTGGCGACGTCACTACTTTGACCACTATCCCCGAAGACGCGCTTGCCACGGCGGAGTTCATGGTGAAGGCAAATGGCGTCATCGCCGGATTGCCTGCCGTGAAGCAGGTGTTTCAGACGTTGGATCCAAGTGTGAGCTTTGAGATGCTGATTGTAGACGGTTGCCCGGTAAAATATGGTGAGATCGTCGCGCGGGTCAGCGGTAGTGCGCAGGTACTGCTTACTGCAGAACGCACCGCGTTGAACTTCCTGCAGCATCTGTCTGGCATTGCTACGCTGACGGCCAGTTACGTCGATGCGGTGAAGGGCACACGGGCGCGGATTGTCGACACCCGCAAGACCTTACCTGGTATGCGGATACTGGATAAATACGCGGTCTGCATGGGCGGAGGGAGCAATCACCGCTTCAGTTTGGCGGACGGCGTGCTCATCAAAGACAACCATATCACCGCTGCAGGTGGGATAGCGCAGGCGGTCTGTGCAGCACGCGCCTGGGTACCGCATACCCTGAAGATCGAGGTGGAGACAGAGAATCGCGCCATGGTGGAGGAGGCGATCACGGCGGGCGCGGACATCATTATGCTCGATAATATGTCACTGGCAGAGATGCGCGCCTGCGTGGAGTTCATCGCCGGCAGGGCACTCACCGAGGCTTCCGGCGGGGTTAATCTGGCCACCGTGCGCGAGATTGCCGAGTGCGGCGTGGATCTGATATCCGTCGGCGCACTGACACATTCGGTGACGGCGCTGGATATCTCCATGAACTTCATCGACTAACCAACCAAAAGAACCGCCGAACTATGCAGTCCGGCGGTAATTTCTTCAGAGGGCAAATTAATACGCTCTGATCACCTTGTTAGCGCTGATGCAACCGGTGCAGACGTTGATCGTCTTCGGGGTGCCCTTCTCATTCCGTACGCGCATGGTCTGGATATTCGGTTTCCAGAGCTTTTTGGTACGAATATGCGAATGGCTCACACTATATCCGGTCTGTGTCCCTTTTCCGCAAACTTCACATTTACTCGCCATCGAATTAACTCCTTCGGTTGCTGTGCCCACGTCATTTCGGAGCACATAGACACTAAATTATAACAATATTCACGATTCACTGCAAGTAAATACCACCCACAGACAACCACACAATAAAAAGACTGGCGGAGAGGGAGGGATTCGAACCCCCGGACCGGGTTTCTAAGCCGGTCACACGATTTCGAGTCGTGCGCCTTCAACCAGGCTCGGCCACCTCTCCACTGCAGTAGCGAAAGTATAACATAGGCACGGGTGATGGTCAATTATTGGAATGAGCAACAACATCATTTGTCAAAAATAATGCTGAAGCCGCTACACCCCCGCCAGGAAGCGCATGTCATTCTCCACCCACAGGCGGATGTCACCCACGCCGTAACGGCGCATGGCTACGCGGTCTACGCCGAAGCCGAAGGCCCACCCGGTGTAGCGCTCGGGGTCAATGCCGATGTTGCGCAGAATGTTTGGATGTATCATCCCCGAGCCACCCAGCTCGATCCAACCGGTATTGCTGCAGAGGCGGCACCCGGAACCGTGACACTCAAAGCAGGTAATGGCGAACTCGGCACTAGGCTCGGTGAAGGGGAAGTAATCAGCGCGGAAACGCATGCCCGTCTGCTTGCCGAACATCTCCTTGAAGAACGCGTCCAGTGTCCCCTTCAGGTCGGCGAAGGTTACGCCTTCATCGAGAAGGATGCCGTCCACCTGATGGAAGGTGTGCGAGTGGCGGAGTGTCACCTGCTCGCGGCGGTGTACGCGGCCCGCGTATATACAGCGCACGGGCGGCTTGCGCTGCTCGAAGATACGTACCTGGCCGGAGGTGGTGTGCGTGCGCAGCAGTACATTATCATTCAGGTAGAAGGAGTCCTGGTCGTCCATCGCAGGGTGGTCGTCCGGGTAATTGAGCGAGCCGAAATTGTAGTAGAAGGTCTCCACTTCCGGGCCTTCCAGCACATCGAAACCGAGACCCATGAAGATTGACTTCACTTCGTCAAGCACGCGGGTGAGCGGGTGCTGTCTGCCAATGCGCGGCGCACGCCCCGGGAGCGTGACATCGAGGCGTTCTGCCTCCAATTGCTGCATCTCGGCAGCGGCGGCTACGGCGGCCAGGCGCTCGTTGAAAGCTGTCTCCAGCTGCACGCGCACCTCGTTGCCGCGCTGGCCCACCAGCGGTCGTTCTTCGGCGGAGAGCTGGCCCATGCCGCGCAATACCCCGGTGAGTACGCCCTTGCGTCCCAGGTATTCCACGCGCACCGCTTCCAATTCCTCGTGCGTCACCGCTGCCCCGACCTTGGCCAGGGCTTCATCTGCCATATTTGAGAGTTCTGTAAGTGTATTCATAAGCGTAGTGAAAGGGTAACACCGGGAGAAAATGGTGTCAACCTCTGCCCTCCCCGCGTAGTCTCGCGACGATCTGCTGTACGGTGGAAATTGTCCGCTGAATGTCCGCAGCGGATACCCCGCGCCCGAGGGAGAAGCGCACGGCTTCTGCTGCTGTGGCGGGTGATACGCCCAGCGCTAGCAGCACGTGACTGGCCTCCACTGCCCCTGCAGAGCAAGCGGCACCGGTGCTGACGGCGATGCCGGACAGGTCGAGGGCCTGCAGCATGGTCTCTCCGGGGATACCGGCGAAGCTGACGTTTACATTGTTGGAAAGGCGGGGAGCACACCCGCCGTTGAGCGTGATACCGGGGAGGGCCAGCAGAGCGTCGATGAGGGTATCACGCAGGTGGCGTTGGCGGCTTATCTCGGAGGCGTCGTGCGCCAGCTGCAGGGCGGTGGCGAAGCCGACGATGGCGGCGACGGCCTCGGTACCGGCGCGGCGTTCCATCTCCTGGCCGCCACCATCCATTTGCGGCTGCAGCCGGATGCCGGAGCGAACGTAAAGCGCCCCTACCCCCTTGGGGCCGTATATCTTATGGGCGCTCAAGGAGAGGAGGTCGACGCCTAAATCATCGACATTGAGGGGGAGTTCACCGGCAGCCTGCACGGCGTCGGTGTGCAGGTAGACACCGTTTTCGTGGCAGCTGGCGGCGATATTGGCGATAGGCTGGATGGTGCCGATCTCGTTATTGGCGTATATCACCGAGACCAGCGTAGTGGCCGGGGTGAGGGCGGCAGCCACCTGCGCGGCGGTGACATACCCGGCATCATCCGGTCTGAGATACGTTATCTGGAAGCCTTCCCGTGCCAGTGTATTGCAAGGCCCCAGCACTGCGTGGTGCTCGAAGGCGGTGGTGATGAGGTGCTGGCCCCGGGAGGCGGCGGCGTGGGCTACGCCTTTCAACGCCATGTTGTTGGCCTCGGTGCCGCCACTGGTGAAGATAATCTCGGAGGAGCGGGCACCCAGGATATCTGCGACGGTGTCGCGGGCCGAGTCCAGCGCAGCGCGGGCGGCGCGACCGAAGGAGTGCTGGCTGGAGGGGTTGCCGTAGGCACCATGCAAATACGGGAGCATGGCGGTGAGGACGCGCGGATCCAGCGGCGTGGTAGCGGCGTAATCAAGATAGATGGGCGGTATTTTGTCCATGGCTTTATTATAGCTTATTGGTGGGGTTCGTTGGAATTGTGGGCAGGTCATTTGATGGTGGAGGGAGAATATGGTGAGAGAGTGAGGTGGATATGATTACAGTTGAGGATGGCGTATTGGTTTTGACACGGGAGGTGGAGGGAGAGGATATCCTGCCTTTGAACCATCCGGGGAAGAATGGTAAGGGAAGTGGGTGGTTTATTGATATTGGCACCGACGACCTGGAAGTGAAGAATTTCCTGATTGATGCAGAGATTCTGGAGGACGTGATTCAGTTCCGCTATATCACCGTGAGCGGGGCGGAGTTCAGTGCGGGGGCGGATATCCAGGAGTTGATCTGTGCTGATGAGGGAACCATGTGCCGCCTGCACGGCAAAGGGAAGGCCCCGGCGGTATTGCTAGCGGACGAACCGCGCATGATCTGATTAATGGTGAGATGTGTCCCAATCCATGGGAGATTTTTCTTAACAGATACGCGGCAGGATGTCTCCGGCGGGGATGTCGAGGATGCGGAGGCTGCCCAGGATGGTACGGAGGTGGACTCTGCCTACTGGTTTGTCGGTTACGTGGCCGATTATCGATGCATTTACCCCCAAAGGGTGTGCCTGGAGGGCGGCGAGGGCGGCGGCGGCGCTTTCCTGGGGAACGATGAGCACCATTTTGCCTTCGTTGGCCACATGCAACGGGTCGATACCGAGCAGTTCACAGGCTACGCGTACGTCGGCGTTGACGGGGATGTCGGCGTCTACCACTTCCATGCCGACCTTTGACTGGCCCGCCAACTCATTGAGCACGGCGGCGAGGCCACCGCGGGTGGGGTCACGCATGCAGTGAATATCGGGCACGGCGGCCATGACAGCGGCCACCATGTGCGCCAGCGGGGCGCAGTCGCTCTCGATGGCAGAGGGGAAGACCAGGCCTTCCCGGGAGGTCATAATGGCCATGCCGTGGTCGGCGATGGTGCCACTTAGAATAATGGCGTCACCGGGGGTGGCGCGATCGGGAGCGGGCAAGGGCCTGTCGGTGGGCAGGGAGCCGATGCCGGTGGTGTTGATGAATATTTTGTCTGCAGAGCCACGCGGCACGACTTTGGTATCGCCGGTGACGATGGGCACGCCCGCCGCGGCGGCAGTACGCGCCATAGCGGCCACGATACGGCGCAGCACGTCGTAGGGCAGCCCCTCCTCCAGGATGAAGGCGGCGCTGATGGCCAGTGGGGTGGCACCAGCGGCGGCGAGGTCATTCACCGTGCCACAGATGGCCAGCTTGCCGATATTTCCACCGGGGAACTCGATCGGGTCGATGACAAAGCTGTCGGTGGTAAAGGCGACCTTGCCCCCTGGGTGCTCGATCACCGCCGCATCGCCCAGTTGCGCGAGGGTAGAGTTGCCGAACTCCGGGAGAAACACGTCCTGCAACAGTTCGGCGCTCTTCATCCCGCCCGCGCCGTGGGCCAGTAAAATAATCTGATCAGCCATCGTTGTTTGTCCTTTCTTCAGATTTAATTGCTAGTTCCTAATTCCTGGGTTGATTTAGGGTATTCATACCACAAACCAATCGTCCTGCCTTGGCGGACTCTTCTGAACCGAATGGTTCGACCTAACCCCTCCCCCGTCCCGCGCCGGGAAGGGGGCCGGGGGGTTAGGTCGACCAGGGCGCAAGCCTTGCCCCCTACAAATTATGTCGGTGGGGCGAAGCGATATGCGGCGGCGCAGGCACCTTCGCTGGAGACCATGCACGGGCCGACGGGGTTCGCCGGGGTACAGGCTTTACCAAAGGCATGACATTGCTGGGGAGACTTGCGCCCCTGGAGGATAAGCCCGCACTCGCAGGCGGTGGGTTTGGGAGTGGGAATATCGCCCAACTGCGGCAGAAATTGCAGCGCATCAAAGGCGGCAAATTCAGGCCGGATGGCCAGACCACTGCCGGGGATACACCCCAGCCCGCGCCACTCGGCATCGCTGGGACAGAATACTTCATCTATCGCCGCCAGGGCCAGTGGGTTGCCCTTCGGAGCCACCACGCGGTTGTAGGGAACTTCCACATCTGCCCTACCCTCGACGATTTGCTTCACCAGCATATAGATGGCCTGGAGCATGTCGAGAGGCTCGAAACCGGCGATAACGCAGGGCTTGTGTGCCTGCTGGGCGATGGGAATGTAGGTGTCGCTGCCGATAATGGAGCTGACGTGCCCCGGACAGAGAAAGCCGTCGATGGCCGACTCTGGATCGCAGGCAAGAGCCAGCAGCGCCTGCGGCATAGTCTTGTGTGCGCAGTAGACGAAAAAGTTTTGCAGACCCAGGCGTGCGGCGTCTTTGATCGCCAGTGCCACGGTGGGGGCGGTGGTCTCGAAGCCGACGCCACAGAAGATGACTTTCCTCTCCGGGTTATCCTGCGCCATTTTGACGGCGTCCAGCGGGCCGTAGACGATACGCACGTCCACGCCTTCCGCGCGTTTCTTCTCCAGGTTGGTGGTGCTCCCCGGGACGCGCAGCATATCACCGAAGCTGGTGAGGATGACGTCGGGGATGGCCCCCATAGCCATGAAGCGGTCGATATCAAGCTGTGGGGTGACACAGACCGGGCAACCGGGGCCTGAGAGCAGCAGCACGGTGTCCGGCAACAGCGCCTTGAGGCCGTGCCGGGCGATGGCCATGGTGTGCGTGCCGCATACCTCCATCAGGCGCATGGGGCGGGTGGCCAGGCGGGTGATCTTCTCGCCCAGCTCGCGCGCGGTGACACCATCGCGGAATTCGTCAAGATGTTTCATTGCACAGCTCCTTGATAAGCTCCAGCGTCTCCGCCGCCTCTTCCTCTCCAATGCGCTCGATCGCCACACCGGCGTGGACGAGCACGTACTCGCCCAGCTGCAGGTTGTTGAGGAAGTCGACGCGGATATTGCGCGTGACGCCTTCCTGCTCAACCGTGGCTTGCGGGCCATTCAACTCTATTACTTTCATCGGTATTGCTAAACACATGACTGTTGATACCTCCTTGCGGCTATCATCGCCTGTCCCAGCGAGACGCCACCGTCGTTGCAGGGGATGAGCGAGGGATAATACACCTCGAACCCCAACTCTATCAGCCGCTGCCGAAGCAGCTCCAGAAGCAGCATATTCTGAAATACACCGCCACTTAAGGCCACCTGGTTGATCCCGGTAGTATCACGTTGCTGCACGCAAACTGCGGCAGTCATCTCCGCGATAGTGCGGTGAAAACCAAGCGCCAGACTCGCTTTGCTCACGCATTCGCGATCTGCAAGTAACCCCTTGATGAGCGGAATGATGTCCATAATGAGCGTACCATCCACCTTATTCTCAAGGTTATAGGAATATACCCGACTTTGTCCTGTTTCAAGCGCGGCAATCTCCAGTTCTATCGCCGCCTGTCCTTCATAGGACACTTCGGTGCAAATCCCGAGCAGGGCGGACACGGCATCGAACAATCTGCCCATGCTACTGGTGAGCGGGGCGTTGATCCCTCGCGCGATCTGCGTCTGGATGATCGTCGCCTCCATATCAGGCAAGCCCAGAATCGCCGCACTAGCCTCAGGCAACTCCATGCCGGAGTTGAGCAGATAGGCCAGCGCAATGCGCCACGGGCGCTTGATGGCGGCCTCGCCACCGGGGAGAGCCACCGGGCGCAGATGCGCCACACGGCGGAAATCCACGGCATTGGCCACCAGTATCTCTCCTCCCCATATGGTACCATCTGTTCCATATCCTGTGCCGTCAAAAGCTACACCAATTACCGAATTGGTCAGTCGATATTCGGCCATACAACCAACGATGTGCGCGTGATGGTGCTGTACGGCGATCTTTGGCCCGGTGCCCTGCGCCAGCGCGAGGCGGGTAGAGTGGTAGTCCGGGTGGAGATCATGGGCGATAATCAACGGTTTGACATCGTAGAAGGCACAGAAATGCTGCAAGACGTGCTCGAAGTGCGCCAGGGTGACGGGGTTCTCCAGGTCGCCCTGGTGCTGACTGAGGAGCGCGGTGTGGCCACGGGTGAGGCAGAAGGTGTTCTTCATATCCCCGCCACAGGCGAGCACCTGCGGCAGCTCGTCCTCGGCGATGGTGATGGACTGCGGCACGTACCCCCGCGCACGGCGGATGAGCATAGCCTGCCCGTGATGCACCCGCGCCACGGAATCGTCGCAGGCCAGATGAATGGGCCGGTTGTGGGTGAGGAAGTGATCGGCGAGGTGGCCGAGGCGTTCACGCGCATCAGCGTCCTCATAGGCGATAGGTTCCTCGCTCAAGTTGCCGGAGGTCATCACCAGCGTACCGGCGAACTCAGTGAGTAAAATGGTGTGCAGGGGCGTGTAGGGGAGCATCACCCCCAGGGTATTAAGCCCTGGTGCCACCTGCTCGGCCAGATAGTAGCCCGCATTTTTCGGCAGCAGCAGGATGGGATGCTCGGGCGAGAGCAGCAGACGCTCCGCATCAGCGTCGATATCGCAGAGCTGCCGTGCGGCCTCCAGGTCAGGGCACATCACGGCGAAGGGTTTGCCGGCGCGGCCCTTGCGCTCGCGCAGGGTAGCCACGGCGGTGGTATTGGACGCGTCACAAGCCAGGTGGTAGCCCCCCAGCCCCTTGAGGGCGATGACGGCACCGGCGCGCAGTGCGGCGACGGTCTGCGAGATGGCCCAGGCGTCGTCCGCGACAGCGGGCAGGCCGTCCCACTGCAGATGGGGGCCACAGACCGGGCAGGCGTTAGGCTGGGCATGGAAGCGCCGGTTCATCGGGTTCTCATACTCTGCCTGGCAAGCCGGGCACATGACGAAATCGCGCATGGTGGTGAGCGGGCGGTCGTAGGGTAATTCACGAATGATAGTGAAGCGCGGGCCACAGTTAGTGCAGTTAGTGAACGGGTACCGGTAGCGACGGTTCGCCGGATCGCTGATATCGGCGCGGCAGTCGGCGCAGGTGGCGATGTCCGGCGGTATCCCTGCTTTGGATTGCGAGCGTCCGCTGCTCTCGATAATACGAAAGGTAGTTTCCTGCTGGGGGGGAATCTCTGCGTGGCTGGTATCAGCAATTCGCGCCAGTGGTGGGGCTTTAGTGGTGATTTCATCAAAGAATAGCGGTAAGGTAGCAGGTAGCCCTTCCACTTCGATGAGCACGCCGTCGCCGGTATTACAGACCCAGCCGCTGAGCGAATGCGCAGCGGCCAGTTGATAGATAAAGGGGCGGAAGCCCACCCCTTGCACAGTACCGCCCACGGTAATGTGCCATCTATGCGGTAACATGTCCTTGTTTGCAATGGTTGCCATGGGCGGTTATCCTAACTCCGGTGGTAGCGGCCTAGGCCTTCTTCGCCGGTTCATCTTCTTCTGTTTTAGTCGGTGTTGCCGGGGTAGCGGGTTTCTCATCAATCTCACCACTCATGGCTTTTTTGAATTCCCGCAGTCCTTCACCGAACGATTTTGCCAAATCCGGCAAGCGTTTTGCGCCAAAGAGCAACAGCACAATGACGACTATGATAAGAATATCTTCTGTCTTACCAAACATAATTTACTCCTTTATTCCGGCTCCGGGCTACTCTCGGCAGCCCGGTAACCAGCGACTAACTCCTGTATACGATGCGTTACTGTTGGTAACGCCTGCGCTACTATTGGCGACAACTCCATGCCGTAATCAATGATCTCCGGCTCGACGCCGATTATCGTGATCAGTGGGCGGTGCTCTTCCTTGAGGAACCGGAACGCCGCTACTAAATTCAGTTCGTGCAGCGAGGCGTCACCGCTCCGCTTTTGCACATCTTCCAACCCAAATTGATATACCGTCCCGGGTGCGCCGCCGGCGCGCATCGCATCTACGGCTATAATAATATCAGCCCACTCGAACAGATGCAATGCATCAAGTACTGCGGTTCCGACTTCCACCACACAGGTTCCCTGGGGAACGTCCTTTTTTAGGGCATTGATGGCATGTACGCCAACTCCGTCGTCCTGCAAAAGGAGGTTCCCCAATCCCGCGATAAGGATGTGCGAGAGCCGTTTTTTACTTGGCATCACCATGGGTGTGGCTATGGACATGTCCGTCTCCGTGGTCATGGCTATACACTTCCTCTTCACTGTGATAGTGCTCTAACGTTACAATCTTCGCATCTTCTGTTGGGCTCATCACGTGAACCGCGCAGGAGAGGCATGGGTCGAAGGAATGGATGACACGCACCACTTCGATCGGCTCGTTAATGTCCTTCACCGGGGTACCGATGAGTGCTTCCTCAATCGGGCCGCGTACTCCTGCGCTGTCGCGCGGTGAAGCGTTCCAACAGGTCGGAGTTATTATCTGATAACGGGATATCTTACCCGCGGTATATTGTACCCAGTGTCCCAGTGCGCCACGCGGTGCTTCTGTCAATCCGTAGACTGATGCCGCTGCCGGGAGCGTGGGTTGAGTGTAGACGGCTCCACCAGCTGTCAATGATTTTACCCATATCATGAGGGCATTGGCAACCTTCAGTGCTTCCAGGGCACGAGCAAGGTGGCGATCCATGACGGAGATACCGCCGGTATAGTCACCGTTAACTTTCATACGTGCCAGCGGGCCAGTCTCGTACGGCTTGTTCAGGTAGCGCGGCGCTTTCAACCAGGAGTACGCATTCGGCTTGGGATTCTGCGGCGTGGTCACGCCGACCCTGGGTGGCAGGTTATTAGTAGTGTCTGAGTACCAGGAGAAGCCAACCTGCTCCTTGATATAGTTAAGGTCAATCGGCTGTACGCCTACCTGACCCTTGACAATACGTCCGCGTTTCAGCAGTTTGGTAGCACCGGCGTTGTCCTGATCGAAAACACCGAAGGCCAGCAGATTGCCCACACCAGCGCCGATGGTCTTATAATCGGAGTACAGCGCCGCGATCTTCTTCACATCCGGGATGTACACGTTGGTGATGAACGGAATCAGCTCATTCAGGTAGGCGATGTATTTGGTAATACGCGCCGTCTGTGCCGTGGAGGCGATGCCTCCCGTGACGAAACTGGGCGGGTGCGGCATACGTCCGCCAAACAGAGCACCCATTTCATGAGCCTTGCGGCGCATCTCCAGCGCTTTCAGGTAATTGGTAACGAACGGTGCCGATGCGGTAGCATCCAGGCGTCGATCAGATGACCATGCCGGTGTCCACGGGGGCATTGCCGGCCCGGTGATAAAGTCAGGCAGTGTCAGGTGATAGAAATGCAGGATGTGTGACTGCAGGAAGTTGGCACCCAGCACCAAGTTTCGCATAATACGCGCATTGGCCGGGATATTAACTTTACTGGCAGTATCCATAGCCAGTACGGCAGCCATACCATGTGATACCGGGCATACACCACAGATACGCTCGGTGATATGCTGGGCATCCTGCGGGGCGCGCCCGGTCAGGATATTCTCGAAACCACGGAACAATGTCCCGGTAGCATGGGCATCCACAACCTGTTGAACGCCATTTACAGTGTCAATAGACACTTCTACTTTTAAGTGACCCTCAAGTCGAGTGACGGGGTCTATTGCAGCGATAGTCGCCATGTTAATTCTCCTTTAAAGGGGACTAGTCCCCGTAACCCTCGCCAGAACCGAATGCAGATGTACCAGGGAATGTCGGTTCGGTACACCCTTCACAGGGTGAATTAGAATCTATGCACCAGCTGGCACCGTTGTTAAATTTTACGCTGGGACAATTCCCACGGGTATTAGGCCCACGGCAACCTACTTCTTTCAAGCATACTCCATCGTGTCCAGGTCCAGCCATGCCTTCTTCATGCTCTTTCCGCGGACACATCTCATGTACAGTTCTACCATAAATTGTCTTAGGGCGGCCGTAGGAATCTACTGCAATGGTATTGCCCAGCAACAACTGCACGATAGCCCAGGTAATCCAATCAGGATGTGGCGGGCAACCGGCGATGTTCACGGTAGGTTTACCGATTACGGCGGAAACGCTCTTCACACCTGTGGGATTCGGCGGAGCGGCGGACATGCCACCGAAAGCGGCGCAAGTACCGATACAGACGACTTTCGCTGCGCGTGCCGCGAGACTCTTCACAGCATCCTGGAAGGTGACTTCCACACCGTTGAAGGTCCAGGCAATACATGCCTTGCCGGCAAATGCAGTAGGTACCCCACCCTCAATAATGAGGATGTAGTTGCCGGCATTGTAAACAGCCTGCAGGGCACTAACTGCTTGCTGCCCGGAGGCAGACATCAAATTGGGGTGATAGGCCAGGTTCACAGAGGTGAGTAATACATCACCGGCGGTCATTGGCGCAGTGGTCGAAATGCGGTTCAGGAAGGATACCGAACAACCGGTACAACCTGAGCCCTGCAACCACAGTACTGTTGGCGCTGACGGATTCGCCAGCACTTTCTCCAGATCGCCAAGTTCAGCCATAGTCAGCCCTAACGCTGCTGCTGAAACTCCGACGAGTTTTAGAAAATCTCTACGAGATATTTCCATCTTTTCCCCCTTGTATTGACTAGCGAGGTAAGTACGAAACCCTAGCTGGCGGTTCGCTTGATCTTTTTCCACTCTGCTATTGTTTCCACTTGCCTCTAGATATCTTTGCTTTCTTCAATCTGGTCTGTTTCTACTTTACTTACAGGCTCCGGAAAGCAACTATTGTCAGCTGGTGGCAATTTTGGCTCTCGGACCTTGAGCAATAGTCCAACACCACCGGCTACACCAAAAAGGTGCGGTACGATTTTCGTGATAGTGCGAACAGATTCCCCCAGCATTTCCCTACGGTCCATCAGATACCTCCTTTATAAGCTTATGACTATATGGTGATTATTCATCTACAATCATTATTCCCATACCGTCTGGTTCTAATCCCGGAAGTTTTTCTCCGGTGCGATAATTGCTCTTTCCTAGGTATTTTGTCCTTCATGGAACGGGTGTCTGATATTAGACCATTCTAGTCTTATTCTGTATTTTCGTAATATACCCAGCCAATTGCGGATTAAACCGTCGTATTCATAATAATCCATAATTACATGCCTCAGTACTTATGAATAAAAAAATGTTGGCGTAATTGTTTATGTTAGAGTTTGCGAAAGTTACGCGTAGGGTATATGATGAAGACATGAATAAGAAGCAATTAGAAGATAAGGATGAGGGAATAATATCCCACCTGATGGAGCTGCAGAAGAGACTGGGGTTGATTCTATTGGCCATTATAATCGGGTCTATTATAGGGTGGATCGTTTTCCCCTATGCTTATGAGATAATGGCTGGCCCATTGCTGGCAATTGTACGGGAGCATAATGGGCAAGTATTTACCCTTAATCCTGGTGAAGCCTTCTATACGCAGGGAAAGCTATCCATCGTGATAGGCCTGGTTTTGGCATCACCGATGATTATCTGGCAACTATGGACGTTCATCAAGCCGGGTTTGCTCCCGGAAGAACGGCGAGCAGTCGCGCCAATAATTCCGGCCATCAGCGTCCTTTTCATCCTGGGCACATATATGGGGCATCTGATAATGCCAACCATTACCCGGTTTTTGCTTTCCTTCACCCCGGCTGGTGTTATGGCAAATATCGATTACCAGAATTCGCTGAATTTCCCGTTGAAATGGATGCTTACCTTCGGGCTGGCTTTCCAACTCCCGGTGATACTTATCGGCCTGATAGCTTTTCGGTTGCTGACGCCAAAGCTGCTGCTTCAGCAGTGGCGCTATGCGGTAGTGGCGATAGCGGTGCTGGCAGCGATAATCGCGCCCGAGCCTTTCAGCATGATGTTGACGATGATACCGTTGCTGAGTCTATATCTGCTGACGGTAACGTTCGCATTCTGGATGGATAAACGGCGAAAGAAGGCGGAAACTGCGGTCGAAGATGATGTAGTGGATGCCGAATAAATGAGAACGAAAATGGCGCATGACCTGCAGGTCATGCGCCATTTTCGTTATTAATCTTCCGATTCTTCAGTTGCTTTCGTCGGCAACTCCAGTCGCACTCTTAAGTCGGGGTTTGGCTTGTAGAGCAGGAAAGTATACCCCACCTTCCCCGTCATATAGCTCTCTGTTTGCTCGGCTAGCTGCGTGGCTACATCCGGCAGTGGTGCCGGTGCTGTTTTTAACACCCGTACCTTCAGCAG
>JBBQQW010000057.1:0-14370 GCA_038215455.1 Armatimonadota bacterium | reverse complement strand
TAATAGCAAAACTTGTTAAGTGCGGATGCTATGCAGGAATCAACTCCATTACCACGAAGAAGTGTATAGCGATTAAAAATTCAGGGAGTTATCTTCGATGAAATCTCTTGCTCTTATCGGTATCGGTAGTTTCGGTCATGCCCATGTGCGTGCGGCTTCATATGTGGCAGATGCAGGTCTGGCACTTTTTCCCGCGGCGTGTGATGTACGACTGGGGGCATATCCCGAGGCAGAGGCGGCATTGCGCGCACGTGGGGTGGCGCTCTACAAATCGCATGACGCCATGTTTGCCGCACACCCGGAGATCGACCTGGTGACGTTGCCGTTGCCTATTCCGCTGCACGCTTCCATGGCGATTGAGTGCATGCGACGTGGCAAGCATGTGCTGGTAGAGAAGCCACCTGCGGCAACGGTTGCGGAAGTACAGGCGATGATTGCCGCACAGCAAGAAACCGGTATGCATTGTGGGGTAGCCTTCCAGTGGATGGTGAGTAGCATGTTCGCCGGTATCACCGATGCTATTCGTGCCGGGCGCATCGGTGTTGTTACCGAGGTGGCCGCCCTCTGTCTGGCAAAGCGCACGGATCGTTATTATGCGCGTACCGGCTGGGCAGGGAAGATAACTCACAATGGTAAGGTCGTCCGTGATGGCACGCTCAACAACCCATTTGCTCATCAGGTACAGAACCTGCTCGCCTTTGCCGGCGCGGCGGAAGGGCGTATCGCTCGTCCGATGCAAGTTGAAGCTGAACTCTATGCCGGCCATGACATCGAGAGCGAGGACACCAGCAGTGTGCGAGCCGTGCTGGACACCGGCGCAACCTACAGCTTCACTGCCAGCTTATGTACCAATGTTGATTGGGCTATAGAGATTCGCATCACAGGAACCGAAGGAACTATCACCTGGTGTGGTGGATATGAAGATGACACTCCGCCGACGCTTACCAAAGATGGTGTGAGTGAGATATTGCCCATCCCCGAGTTGGTCGGCGGGCAGGAGGGGCTGTTCTGCAATATGATTGCGGTGCTGGAAGGCAACGTCCCCAATCTGGCCTGTCCGGTACAGGAGACACTCGGTTTCGCCGAAATAATCGAAGCAGCATTCACCACCGGTGGGCATAAATTGCTGCACGGAACCCACCACGTATATCGCGAAACCCCCGTCGATCCCGCGGACACCGAGACGTATATCACCGGAGTAGAGGATTATGCCCGCACTGCTTTTGCAGGTGCAAAGCTTTTCTCGGAAGTTGGCGCACCATGGGCTGTTTAGCGAATATCTGCAGTTTTCCATATATGCTTGACGCCAGCATATTCGAGGGATAGTATAACACCAACACTGGAGGAAGATATGCATCGTCTGTTTCTCATCATGGTCATTGCGCTATTTACGCTGGCTATTAGTTCCTTGGCGGAAACGTCCACGCTCATTAACCCGATACGTCGAGAGTATCCCGATGAACTGGTGCGCTTAAAGGCTACTGTTCCCACGACGCCGTTTATTGTCACCAGGGATGGCGTGCAGGTACCTTATCAGGTTGAGGAAATCGATGGTGTACGGCGCATCTGGGTCTGCGCGACCTTCGCTGCGAAAGAGAATTTGACCTTTGAGGTGGCTCCGGGAACCCCCAAAGACTTCCCACCTCGTGTGACAGTGAAGCGAGACGGCGATTATTATTTGCTGGATAACGGCATCACCGCTGTGCGAATTCCGGCAGTCACCGCTGAACCTGCTCCCGGCCCAATCGCCGCCTTGAAGCTCGGCGAGGAATGGGTAGGCGGTTCTAGCTGGCAGACTGACATGAAGCTGAAAACTTTCAGCGCTACGGTGATAGCCGATGGGCTGGTGTTCGGCAAGGTGCGCTTGCGGTATGACTTCGATGCTTTGGCCGGATCAGCGCATGATGTACCTGCCTTTGCAGAGATTGATGTTTCGCTGGCACCGGGCCAAAAGCACGTTGTCATTGCCGAACGCCACGAGATGGCGCAGCATGACAGCTGGGAGTTCGAGGCTTCACGCGGTTGGAAGCCTACCACCGGGCGAGGAGTACCACATAGTGGTGGCGCGGGATCTGGTGAAGTCGGCAAGCTACCCGAGAAAACACGGGCTTTACTGCCCGGCGCAGTGCCCCTCGCGGCGGATGAGCTGTTCCTTAACCTTTTCCCTCGTTGGAATCAGCACTATAAGGACGGTTGGTCCTTCGCTGCTATGGATGATAAACAGACTGTCGGCGCTATGGTAGTACGCTCTGGGCAATGGCTGTGGCCGCATGACAATAGTATCCGTGCCGTGGTGAAGGCTTCTGGTGATTATGCTGGTTTACGCGCGCCCACCTGGCGTGGTGCACGTATGTGGTGGCTGCTGGCCGGCCCGCTGGCTACCACTCCATTAGGCGATATCGGCTACGTGACAGCGCATGATTTTGAACCATTAGACAAATTAAACGAAGACTTTATCCTGACGTGGCCTGGCAAAACGGGTGAGTTCCAGGGGATGAACTTACATGATAACGGACAGATGAACCCGACGGGTGGCATACGTGGAGCGGGCCGTAATGCTATCGCCAGTGCTGGGAAGCAGGGCGATATCGGTACACTAACTAAGGTACAGACGATGTTCCACCCGGATACCTACGGCAACTATTGGCTGCACTGGTCGCCGGAGAACCCCAACTTCTTTACCGATTTCACGCGCGTACCTATTGCACTTACTGCACAATTACGCGATCATCCACAGTTCGAGAGGTTCCGCAAGCAAGCCGAGATGACCATGCGCGAGGACCTGTATAGCTCGGTGACCATGCCCAGTGGGGCAGGCCAGGAGTGTCCAGGATACCTGACCTGGGCGCTGAAAGGTTGGGGCGAAGTGGCCCCGGTGACCAAACAGTACCTGGGCTTTGATCCGCGTGAGTGGCCGGAATATAAAGCCGCGGAGCGTTTCCTGCAGCGCACTTCCTACCCTGATAGCGGATTCCGTCGCGCTTCGCCGGTGGGTGACAGCCACCCGGATCGCGCTGCCGGAACTGGTATGGCGAAGATTGAGGTCCCTGCTGATGTAGTGGAAAAATGGAAAACCGAGGAACTGCAGGGTTTCGGCGCGCTCTTTACCAATAATCCCGGCACCGACAAAGAAACATATCTGAGCTTCAAGGCCGGCCCGAACCGCGGGCATTACCATGGCGACCAGCTCAGTTTTCACTACTGCGCCGATGGCAATCCTATCGTGGTTGATCATCACTGCAGCTATCATCCACGCGCCGGGCAGGAGCATATGCATAACCGTCTCTCCTTCGGCACCGACGAGATGCCCTGGGCGAATATGGATGGCTATGAGCGCCTCATCGGCTTTAAAACGTCAGATATGGTAGACGTCGCCGTTGGACAGGTGGAGTCAGATCGGCTTCGCCATATGCAGCAGTACCCGCCGGAGATGTGGCACGAGGAGTATCCGCAGATAGCCTTTGCCACTCCACTCACCTACCGCCGCACAATGGTCATGGTGAAGGGTGGGGCAGAGGATTACTTCGTCATCCGCGACCAGTATGCTGGCCCCGTGAAACTCAATGCTACCTTTAACCTGCACACCTACGGCAACGAACCGAAACGTGTTGGTGCCACGATTGACTTTGGTAAATTGACGCTCTATTGTGCTGAATCGGCTGCCTTCAACTTTGAGTCGTTCCCCTGGCAGCACGATAATGGCGGACTGGAAGTGACCAAAGGTGCTCGCTTGACGATCAAGGGCGAAAAAGGCGAGTTTGTAACCGTCCTCTATCCAGGCGAAAAACCAGCGAAGATGAGCACCATTCCCGGTGGTGTGAAGGTCGGGGACGACGAAATCACCTTCGGCGGTGGCATTGACCAACTCGCTGATACTACCTATATGACAGTAAAACGTGCTGGTAAAGAGATTCTAACCCTCTCAGGCAAAGAGATTAACCTGGACCGCTCGCAAGGCACGGTAGGCCTCTTCGTTCCCGATGCCGGCTACCCCTTTGGCGACATCCCCGATTGGCTGGCGCGGCAACGTGCTGCTATGCCAGACTGGGCGAAATAGTCAGGCGGGTATGCACACTGTAAAACAGCATCGGAACTTGGAACTTTTTCGTAATAGGATTACCAACGTATCGGAGCCCGTATTGCTGACTGCCTGGCAGGCAAAAAAGGAGAGGAAAGATGAGAAATATATTCAGTGCGATTTTCGTCGTTGCTACCTTGGCGACAACTGCTGCTTTCGCAGCGCACGATGCGGATTTTGAGTCCATTCGCACGTCGAATCCAGTGCCAAACCGTCTGGTGAAGTTCACCGAACTCGCGGCTAAAGGGCCACAGATGAAGGTGTTGGCGGCGACGCCGTATGGCACTGCAGGTTACGAGGAGTTCGTCGCTGCTGTAGAGGTAAAGCAGAATATCGTGGCGCTCGGCAATGCCTGGGGGCCAGAGTTCCCGACGCAGCCTACTCCCTCAGTGCTGGGGAAGGGCAAATGGCAGGATGTACCTGCCACAATCGGGAAGAATAATACTCCTGATGAGAAGAACCCTAATATTGCCGGAATGATCATCAGTTACAACAGTGATCTTACGAAGATAATGAATGTTGTTCGTTTCGATTGGTCGGTGGCCACCATCGCTGCTGCTATCAGCGATGCCAAGGGGGAGGCGATATTCCTTACCGGGAGATGTGGGACGAAGTTCGGGACGTTGCCGGGGGAGAATTTCCGTGTCTATGGCACACCGACAACAATGGATCCCAATGCCGACATAGAATTTTCCGGTAAATCCTACGTCATGCGCTACAATCCTGCCCGGCAGGCTATCGACTGGGTGTTTGTGATTTACAACAGCAACCGTGTCCCCTATGTTCTCTGGCTGGATGACGCTGGTTCGGTCTATTTCGATTCAGGTTCATTGTTGAAGATAAATGCTGCCGGAGATACCGTTACCTCTATTTCCGAGAAAACTGCGAGTAATACCGCTAAGTGGCTGGGCATCGACGCGAAAGATGGCAGCTCTTTCTTCGGTGGTGATAGGAATACTAAAACGCATAAAGAACCATGGCGGCAACCATATCTCTACAAATACAGCCCCGAAGGTAAGAAACTCTGGGCACTATGGGAAACATCTCCGATTGCGGTGGGTTCGGATAACAACGGCCTGGAGTCCGACTCTTCAGTTCGCACGCTGGTTATCAATTCGAAGGATGAACTGCTAATTGGTGGTTGGTCAGATGGCGGAAATTCGGTATTCCCACGTCAGGCCAAGGACTACAAGCATTATGCGCCGGAAGGTGGCTTTGGCATGGTTCCCTGGTGGCCCAAAGCAGCGTCCTCATTTGCTCATCTAATGCGCCTGGATGCTACCACGTTGGATACCAAGTCGCACCAGTGGTGGCTTACCTACATCCCGACTAACTTCCCCACCGAACGGAACCGCAACGCCCCGAATTCCATCTGGATTGAGGAGATGAAGATTCTGCAGGATGATGCTGTCGCCATCGCAGGGCGTGCGGCAACCATATTGGTGCAGACGCCGAATGCCTTCTGGAAAGATCCCCTTGACGGCAACCGGTATGGCGGTGCATACGCCACGGTGTTCACAGCGGATATGAAAGAGATACGCTTCTCTTCCTACCTGCCCGGAGTATCCAATGTACGCATTGCTGCAGTAAAAGATGGCGTGGTGATCGTCGGGCGCACCGTCGCGGATGACGCAGAAGCAAAGCGTCCTACTGCTACTCCCCAGATCAATGCATTACAGGGATTTGCGGGTGGTACAGATGGCAGTATCATCCTATTACGAGATAAATAACCGTTAAATCTGAACCAAGTAGGGGATTGCTTGCAAAATACGGGCAATCCCCTATTGACATTTATGTGCCCATATTGTACTATTTACGTCAATAAGCCGGCCTTTTAATTGCGGTACCGAGAGACTGCGAAGGGTGGGGACATGATTCAGGTAATGCTACAACTGCATAAGGAGCCTTCCCTATGACAACACCAGGGGAAGGTTTTTTTGTGCCTGCCGACGCCAATGAGCGCCAGATACTGGACGCGCAGGATATTCGTCGTGCGGTGCGCCGGGTAGCTCATGAGATTATCGAGCGCAACCGCGGCGTATCTGACCTGGTTCTCGTCGGTATCCATACCCGTGGTGTGCCGTTGGCACAGCGAATCGCTTGCGAGATAAATGCTATCGAAGGCATTCAGGTGCCGGTGGGCGAGCTGGATATTTCCCTCCACCGCGACGATATGCGCTCGGACAGTCACGGCTTACGCCCCACCATCATCCCGGTTGACCTCACCGAACGCCGTGTGGTACTGGTGGATGAGGTGATATTCACCGGGCGCACGGTACGTGCAGCACTGGATGCTCTGGTAGAGCATGGGCGTCCGGCGCTTATTCAGTTCGCCGTTTTGATCGACCGCGGGCATCGTGAGTTGCCGATCCGCCCTGACTATGTGGGAAAAAATATCCCCACCGCACGCTCTGAACGTGTCTACGTGCGCCTGAAAGAAGTGGATGGCGTGGATAATGTGAGCGTGGCGCGGCTGGAAGATGACGAGGTGAACGGATGAAAAATAGTTTAGTTTCCATTCGCGACCTCAGTAACGCTGGAATCCTCGGTTTGTTTGAGCTGGCGCAGGAGTACAATTCGCAGGGGCGCAAACGCCTGGATGTCGCCCACGACGCTATTATTGCCACCTTGTTCTACGAGCCAAGCACGCGCACGCGTATGTCTTTCGAGGCAGCGATGTTGCGCCTGGGCGGGCAGGTTATCAGCATGGCGGATCCCGGCGCATCCTCGGCGGTGAAGGGCGAGACGCTGGCGGATACCGTGCGCATTGTGGAGAGCTACGCCGATATCATCGCCCTGCGTCACCCACACGAAGGTGCGGCGCGCGTAGCAGCGGAACATGCGGGCGTGCCAATAATTAACGCCGGCGACGGCGCGCGCGAGCATCCGACGCAGACTTTGGTGGATTTATACACAATATATCGCGAGATCGGCAAGCTTGAGGGTGTGACAGTTGCGCTCTGTGGTGACCTGAAACACGGGCGCACGGTACACTCACTGGCGCAGGGGCTGGCGCGTTTCGGCGCGCATATGATCTGTGTGGCACCGCCCGGATTGGAGTTACCCCCGGCGTTGGTGGCGACATTGACACAGAATTACGGCGTGAATATCGACAGTTTCTGCACGCTCGATGCCGCTCCGCTGGGTGATTGTGATGCGCTGTATGTCACGCGCCTGCAGAAAGAGCGTTTCGCTGACCCGGCAGAATTGGAGCGCGCGCGGCATAGTTATGTGGTCTCGCTCGATACCCTCGCTCGTTTGCGACAGAATGCCATCGTGTTGCATCCACTGCCGCGTGTGGATGAGCTGGAGTATGCCCTCGATAGCGACCCGCGCGCGGCGTATTTCCGCCAGGCGGCCTACGGCGTACCTGTGCGTATGGCGTTGATATCGGTGCTGCTGGGCCTGCGCAATGTCGCGGATTTATATGAGACAGTGCCCGCAAGCTGGACTGCCTGCGACAATCCGGTAGTATGCGCCAATGCGCGTTGCATCATTAATACCGAGCCAGGATTGCCGACACGAGCAGAATCCCGCGCTGACGGCGCGCTCCGCTGTGGCTATTGCGAGAAGATGGAGGAGGCGGTATGACAGCGCTGATAAAAAACGTCTCCTATAAAGGTGTAATAAGCGATCTGCCGATCGGTGAAGCAATTAATGGCAATTATGACGAGGTAATTGATGGCACCGGATTGATAGCCGTCGCGAGCTTCGTCGACGTCCACGTCCACTTCCGCGATCCCGGCCAGACAGAGAAGGAAGACCTGCTCACCGGCGCACGCGCCGCCGTCGCTGGTGGTTACGGGCGCGTAATCTGCGAGGCCAATACCTCACCGGTAATCGACAGTTTGGCAAAAGTACAGGCATTCTACGCTCGTGTGAAAGAGCTGCAACTGCCCATAATCGTAGATACCAAGTGCGCACTGACAATCGGGCAGCAGGGAGAGCAGCTGGTAGATATTGCCGGGTTGAAAGAGAGCTATCCGGGCATTATCTTCAGCAGTGACGGCGAGCCGGTGACAGATCGCGAGTTGTTGATTAATGCCTTCCGTGCAGCAGGAAACAATGAAATTCACCTGCATTGCGAGGAAACTCCCCGTTCGCATGAGCGTGTAGTCGCCGTCCTGGGCGAGGGTGAATACCTTTCTCGCGAGGTGGAATTGATCAAACTGGCGCTATCAGCCTTAACGGAAGCGGGGATCGGCTGTCTGCACATCCAGCATGTGAGCCTCGCCGAGAGCGTTGCGATTATCGCGGAAGCAAAAGAGCGCGGGCTGAATGTCACCGCCGAGGTAACACCACATCACTTGCTGTTTTGCGCTGAGGATATACCTGCGGGGGATACCAACTGGAAGATGAACCCGCCATTACGTAGCCGGAACGATATGATGGCAGTTCGCAAGGCACTAGCTGATGGCATTATCGACGTAATCGCTACCGATCACGCCCCGCATACAATTGCAGACAAGGCCAAACCGTGGGATGAGGCACCGTTCGGCGTTATCGGATTGGAGACGGCATTCGGGGCTTGTATGACGCTGGTACATTCGGGCGAATTGTCGTTTGATAGGCTTATCGTAGCAATGACTGACAATTACTATTCCGAAAAGAATTATTGGGAACGTCAATTAGTTTATGGCTTGACTCTGCTTGACCTAAATAAAAAGTGGGTCGTTGATCCGGCCTCGTTTTATTCAAAGTCCCGTAATTGTCCTTTCACCGGTATGACGTTAATCGGTAAACCTGTATATATGATTAGAGATTGCCAAGTGCTGATGGCCGATGGTGAAGTCCTGTTCTAGGAGGTTGAAGTGAGTTCGCAAGCAAAATTAGTTTTGAGTGATGGTTTCGAGTTTTCCGGCGTCTCCATTGGCGCTCCGGTGACGCATATTGGCGAGGTGGTTTTTAATACCTCGATGACCGGGTACCAGGAGATGCTCACTGATCCCAGTTATCGGGGGCAGATATTGACGCTCACCTATCCGCTTATCGGCAACTATGGTATTACCGATGAGGACTGGGAATCCGGTGAAGTTCAGGTGCGTGGGCTGGTGGTGAAGCAGCTTTGTGCCCGGCACAGCAACTGGCGCGCCACGGCGGCGCTGGATGATTTCCTGCGGGAGAAGGGGATACCGGGGATCGCCGGGGTGGACACCCGCATGTTGACCCGCGCCATCCGCTCGCACGGTGTGATGATGGGCGTGATCACTGGCGAGGATAAGACAGCGGCAGAGTTGCAACAGATGCTTACCGACGCGCCGGACTACGGCTCGACTGACTACGTGAAGGAAGTATCCGCCGGGCGCATTTACCCATGGCAGGAGCAGGTACAGTCTCCGTATGATGAGCTGGCGCGCTTTGTTGCACCGGAGCAGCTGAATATCACCGTGGTGGACTATGGCGTAAAGCGAAATATTCTCCGCCTGCTGGCTACCCGTGGGTGTACCGTGCGCGTGGTTCCCTGTGATGCACCGGCTTCGGTTATTCTGGAGGGCAACCCCGACGGCATAGTCTTCTCTCCCGGCCCCGGCGACCCGGCCATGTTAGGATACGCTATCAAAGAGATGCAGCAGGTGGTCGCCACCGGCAAGCCTATTTTAGGTATCTGCCTCGGACATCAGCTGATGGCCCCGGCCTTCGGTGGCAAGACATTCAAACTGAAATTCGGCCACCGCGGCAGCAATCACCCGGTGAAGGATCTGGTACGTAACGGTGCCATTCACATCACCGCCCAGAACCACGGCTACGCAGTAGACGCCGACAGCATCGCCGGCAGCGGCCTGAAAGTCAGCCATATCAACCTGAACGACGGCACAGTAGAAGGAATGGTCCACGAAACCCTGCCGATAATGACCATGCAGTTCCACCCGGAAGCGTCAGGAGGGCCACGGGATACGGAGTATATGTTTGATGAATTTGTCCGCCTTACGGCGGACAAATTCAGTTCCAAATTCCAAGTTCCAAATTCCAAATAATTACCGTATGTTTACGATGCGAAAGAGGATAGTATGCCAGGAATAGGAAGATTTGAGGATATAGAAATTTGGAAAAGAGCGCGTGTTTTAACGAAAGAGATTTATGAAATCTCGAATGTAGGAGCGTTCAATCGTGATTTCGGCTTGCGGGATCAGCTAAGACGAGCTGCAGTGTCAATCATGTCGAATATCGCGGAAGGGCATGAACGGGATGGCAATGCGGAATTCATCCAGTTTCTAGCAATTGCGAAAGGATCCGCTGGCGAAGTAAGAGCACAGTTATATATAGCCTTTGATGTTGGCTATATTGATGAAGAAACATGTAAACGATTACAAGCATCTGCAATTGAAGTAAGTAAAATGCTCTGCGGATTTATGAACTATCTAAAAGCATCAGAGTTAAAAGGCCGAAAACGCATTTAGCGTAAGGTCATAATTTGGAATTTGGAATCTGGAATTTGGAACGAACCCGTTTAGGAGATACTATTTATGCCACTCAGAACAGATCTACATAAAGTTATGGTCATCGGCTCCGGCCCCATCGTCATCGGGCAGGCGGCGGAGTTCGATTATGCGGGGACGCAGGCTTGTCGGGCGTTGCGTGAGGAGGGGTTGTCGGTGGTGCTGGTGAACAGCAACCCGGCGACTATCATGACCGACGCGAATATGGCGGATAAGGTCTATATTGAACCGCTGACGGTGGAATTCCTGACAAAGATCATCGAGAAGGAGCGCCCGGACGGGCTGCTGCCGACCCTCGGTGGGCAGACGGGGTTGAACCTGGCGACGAAGCTGGCGAAGAAGGGTGTGCTGGATGATTACGGTGTGGAATTGCTCGGTACCCCGCTGTCATCTATCGAGAAGGCGGAAGACCGTGAGCTGTTCAAGAACCTGATGACGGAATTGAACGAGCCGGTGCCCGAGTCCGCCATTGCTGAAAGTATGCAGCACGTGAAGGATTTCGTCGCTCATCTCATCGAAGTGGAAAAGGAGTCGGGCCTGCCGGTATTCCCCATCATCGTGCGTCCGGCCTACACCCTCGGTGGTACCGGCGGTGGCATTGCCTATACGATGGAAGAGTTGCACGATATCAGCGTGCGCGGTTTCCGTATGTCCATGACACAGCAACTGTTGTTGGAGCGTTGTCTGCTGGGTTGGAAAGAAGTCGAGTATGAAGTGATGCGCGATGGTGATGATAACTGCATCACTATCTGTAATATGGAGAACTTCGACCCGATGGGTATCCACACCGGCGACTCTATCGTCATCGCTCCCAGCCAGACGCTTTCCGATAAAGAGTACCAGATGTTGCGCACCGCCTCGTTGAAGATCATTCGTGCTCTAGGCATATGGGGCGGGTGCAATGTGCAGCTGGCGCTCGATCCCAAGACCTTCCGCTACTACGTCATCGAGGTGAATCCGCGCGTGAGCCGTTCCTCGGCGCTGGCGTCGAAAGCAACCGGTTATCCTATCGCACGTGTGGCGGCGAAGATCGCCGTCGGCCTGCGGCTGGATGAAATCCAAAATGCGGTGACCAAGCGCACACTGGCATGCTTCGAGCCGGCGCTGGACTACGTGGTGTTGAAGATTCCCCGCTGGCCTTTCGACAAATTCAACTTCGCCGACCGGCGTATCACCACACAGATGAAAGCGACCGGTGAGGTGATGGCCATCGACCGCACTTTTGAAGGTGCGCTGATGAAGGCAGTCCGTTCGCTGGAGATCGGCCAGTATGGCCTGACCCTAAAAGGTATCTGCGACTGGACCGATATGCAGCTTGAGGAAGTGATCAAACACGCCACCGACCAGCGCCTCTTCGCCATCTGCGAGGGCTTCCGCCGCGGCATGGATGTGGAGGAGATACACCAGCTCTCCAATGTGGACGTATGGTTCCTGGAGAAGGTGAAGAATCTGGTGGACCTGGAAACAGAATTCCACGCACACAAAGGCCTGCCCGATAAAGTACTGCTGCGCCGCGCCAAGGAAGCCAGCTTCAACGATCACAACCTGGCCGATATGTGGGGTGTGAAAGAGACAGAGATCCGCGCCCTGCGTAAAGAATGGGGCATCCAACCAGTCTTCAAATTCGTCGACACCTGCGCCGCCGAGTTCGAGTCGGAGACGCCATATTACTATTCTACCTATGAGACGGAGAATGAGTTGATGATGGCGTAGGGGTTAAATGTCTACCCCGGGCGTTGCCCGAGGCTAGGATATTTATCTGTTTGAATGTTAATGAAGCTATTAGCGCGGAATTTTGTACGGGCTAATAGGGACAGAGGCAATATGCTAGAATAATAACCTAGCCTCGGGCGACGCCCGGGGAACGGTTTTAATGTCTACCCCCGGGCGTTGCTCGAGGCTTGGATATTTATCCGTTTGAATGTTAATGAAGCTATTAGCGCGGAATTTTGTACGGGCTAATAGGGACAGAGGCAATATGCTAGAATAATATCATAGCCTCGGGCAACGCCCGGGGAACGGTTTTCGATTCCGGGCCGCGACGGTGGTAATGATTTTTAGAGGAGAATAGGGGAGAATAAAAATGTTCATCCACAGTGTATACTTTTGGCTGAAAGAAAATTTGTCTGATGCGGAGCGCGCGGACTTTTTGCGCGGGGTGCAGTCGTTGCTGGGCGTGGATACCATTGTGCGTGGGCATATCGGCACCCCGGCAGCTACGCGACGGGTGGTTATCGACAGCAGCTATGATTATGCGCTGGTTTTTGAGTTCACGGACCAGGCGGAACAGGATGTATATCAGGAACATCCGATTCACCTGCAGTTTGTGGCAGATTGCGCGAAATACTGGGCGCGTGTGCAGGTATATGATTCGGTAGCGTAGTAGTTTTTTTAGTAATTAAGTAGAGGAAGAACCATGGAAACAAAGAAACGTGTCGTTGTATTAGGCTCCGGTCCCATTCGTATCGGGCAGGGGATTGAGTTCGATTATTGCTCGGTGCATAGCGTGTGGGCGCTGCGTGAGGAGGGGTACGACGCCGTCATTATAAATAATAACCCGGAGACGGTGTCAACGGACTTCGACACCTCCGACGCGCTCTTCTTTGAGCCGCTGACGGAAGAGGATGTGATGAATATCCTCGACCAGATTCACCCGGAGGGAGTGGTGGTGCAGTTCGGCGGGCAGACGGCTATCAACTTGGCTGGCCCGTTGCATGAGGCGGGGGTTAAGATCCTGGGTACTTCCTTCCATGGCATCGAAATGGCGGAAGACCGGGAACTTTTCGATGATCTGCTGACTAAATTGGATATCGTTCGTCCCAAGGGGAAGTGCGTCGTCTCCTTTGAGGAGGCATTGTGCGCTGCGAATGATATCGGTTTCCCGGTGCTCATCCGCCCAAGCTTTGTCCTCGGTGGCCGTGCGATGGAGATCGTCTATGACGAGGTGCATCTGAAACGCTACATGACCTATGCGGTAGATGTATCACCAGATCGCCCCATCCTCATTGATCGTTATATCACCGGCAAGGAAGTAGAGGTAGACTGCATCTGCGACGGCACCGACGTGCTCATCCCCGGCATTATGGAGCATATCGAGGCGGCGGGGGTACACAGTGGCGACTCCATGTCCGTCTACCCACCGGTGACGCTCTCGCAACAGGTGAAGGATACAGTAGTGGACTACGCTATCCGCCTCTGCCACGGCATCAAAGTCGTGGGGTTGATGAACATCCAGTTTGTGGTAGATGAAGACGATATCGTCTACGTAATCGAAGTGAATCCCCGCGCCTCACGCACGGTGCCCTACATGAGCAAGGTTACTGGAGTGCCGATGGTGAATGTCGCTACCAAATGCGCACTGGGCCGCACGCTCAAAGAACAGGGGTATTCGCACGGATTATTCCCCGAGCGCCCGTATTATGCAGTGAAGGCTCCCGTGTTCAGTTTCTCCAAACTCACCGATGTGGATGTATCCCTCGGGCCGGAGATGAAATCCACCGGCGAGATTATGGGGGTGGATGCTAAATATCCGCATGCACTCTACAAAGCGATGGTGGCCTCGCATATCGACGTACCGCTGAAGGGTTCGATGATCTGCACCATTGCCGACAAGGACAAAGAGCGCGCCTTGCCGGTGATCCGCAAATTCTCCGAGCAGGGCTTCAAGGTATATGCTACCCGTGGCACGGCATTGCATCTGATCCAGAATGGCGTGGATGCACAGAGCGTGGCGAAGATCAACCAGGGCAGCCCGAATATCATCGACCTGATCCGCAACGAGAAGATCGACCTGTTGCTCAACACCCTGTCACCGGACAAAAACAGCGAACAAGAAGGGGCGAAGATTCGCCGCTC
>JBBQQW010000056.1:0-14541 GCA_038215455.1 Armatimonadota bacterium | reverse complement strand
CCTTCCCTCGCAGGGAAGGGGGCCGGGGGGTTAGGTAGACTATGGATAACGATTATCCCTCCAAGCGAAAGTCCTAATAAAAAAAAGGATATTCCTTCCACAAATAGAACTAGCATATATCACTTTACGCTCATGCTATCCACAGGGGGTGATGAGATGGATAATCCATATATGGCGCGCTGCGGTATCGATTGCGAAGTGTGCAATTATCGCGAACGGCAGGGGTGTCCCGGGTGCCCGGCCACAGAGGGGAAACCTTTCTGGGGCGAGTGTGCGCTGGCTAGCTGCTGCATCGAGAGAGAACATGAGTACTGCGGGAAGTGCCAGGAGTTCCCCTGCCCCACATTGATCAGATTCGCCTACGACAAGGAGCAGGGCGACGAGGGAGAGCGCATCCGCAATCTGCATGCATGGAATGCTAAAGGCTATACACACTGGAGCGTGCGAAAAGCAAAACCCGCGGAGAATGACTGATGACTACCCGAGAAGCGGCCCCCGGAATATGACGCACTAGACAGTTAATCTGTCCCACCGTTGACGCACAAAGCATAATCAACGACAATGAAGGGATGGATAGAGCGGACGCATTTTTAGTTAGTGATAAAGTTATTGTACAGCGTGGAGTAATGGACCCGGATAATGGTGTCGAATTACAGGGCTGGCAGGGACAGGTCGTTGAGGTAAGCGGTAGTTACCCCAATCAGCAGGTGACTATCGCCTGGGATGCGGGCACCCTGCTGAAGATGAAGCCGTGGGAGATGAACCACCTGGGGAAAAACGGTTACGATCTGCGCCAGATGACCTTCCCCGCATATAATCTGTCTTTGTCGTCGCCGCGAGTTTCCAGCGCCAAATCGGTAGAGGAAAAGCCCGCCTGGGGACCATACCTGAAGACCATCACACGCGATGATGTGCTGGATCTGGCGGATTCCCGCGTTATCTACAAGCGCGGCCAGGGATACTACCGCGACGGCATGGTCAGCGAATTCTCGGCTGCTGACGGAACTATCTCGGCACGCGTAAAGGGCAGCTATGGTGATTATTCCATTGAGATGACCGAGACTAAACTGGGGCTGAAGATGGACTGCTCCTGCCCATATGAAGGCAAAGTATGCAAGCATAAAGTGGCGGTACTGCTTAATTTTATCGCTACCGTGCAGCCCACCATTAATCCTCCAATGCCAGCAGCATTACCCGGCAACCCGCTGCAGATTCCCAATAACGCCAACCGGGAAACGATAGCGATGCTGACGGCGATGGCGAAGACTCGGCAAGGACAGCCTGCACCGACTTCACCACCTAACGAGATTCTGAATGTGTTTCGGAACCTCAAGCATAATTCCACATTTTATACAAAATCAAACGATAGCATTGAAGGAAGAGGCAAAATACTAGCAATAGCCGACCGAGTAACAATACAATACATCGATCAAGAGCTTGCTAACATCGACGTCATTTCGCTGAATAACAAATGCTACCAGGTCAGTATTAAAAATACCAATAACACCATAAGAGGTATGTCATTCAGTTGTAGTTGCACCCATATTCCGTACGATTTATACGATAAGTGCGAGCATATGGCAGCGACCGCTTATGTGCTGCGACTGACTGCGCCTAAACTACCGGTAGTAGAAGTGAAGCAGGCCACCCCCACCGATCTGTGGGAATCACGGCTGAAACAGGCGCTCTCCGGGACGAAAACCGCGCGAAAATCCGTCCTCCCGCGTAATATCTTGCTCTTCAGCATGCAGGAGCGCTACAGTGGCAGCGGGTGGAAATTGACCCCCTACACCATGCCCACCTCGCTGCTGGACTCCACTATCCTGGAGGATCGCGCAGCGGTGCAGGAGGCAATCTCGGAGCTGGGGAAAAACAGCCAGATCAAGGAAGTCTCCTACTACGGGCAACCACCAGTAAGCCTGCTCTACGGCACCCAGGATCTGGGCATGATGGCGCGCATGGTAAGCCTGGCGAATTATCAACATTCCGAGAATATCCTCTCCTTCATTCTGCCCCACCTGCAGGATGCGCTGCTCTTTCGCGGTGACGGCGATTATTACGGCAATCCCTTCACGGATCCGATATTGCAAGTGGATGCGACGCCACGCCCACTGCAGATCTCCATGGTGGATGAGAACAATTGCACCTATCTGGGGGCGACACTGCCCGATGACGAAGAAGATATCTCGCTGACCGCCGAGGAGACGCGTATCATCAACGTCAACCCGCTCTGGGTGATGACGGACGACCGTCTGCTCCGTGTGGAGGGCGACGCCGCCCTGCTGAAGGGTCTGCTGGAATCACGCGAAATCGTCATTCCACAGGCAGAGAAAAAGAACTTCATCTCGCGCTACCTGCCCAAGTTGCTCGACTTCGCCGAAGTATCGGGCGATGCCATCGGGGAGCGTGAGGAGCTGGATATCGCGCCGGTATGCCGCGTCTATCTGCGCGAAGAGGATAACACCATCACCGCTGACCTCGCCTTCGCCTATGCCAGCTATGAAGTACCGCTGGAGACCAGCTGGCCGAAGACGGCCATGCAGTATGACGAAGAGCGCGGCAACCTGATAAACATCACCCGGCATTCTGCCGAGGAAGAGGGTGCCTGGCGCGCCATGAACTCCTATGGCCTGAAGCGCGATGGCGAGCGCTTTGTCCTCAAGACAAAGGTGGCCCCCGTCGACTTCCTGCTGCGCCACGTGACACAATTGCAGGCCGCGGGCTATGAAGTTTTCGGCGAAGATGAGCTGAAAGGTGCCCGCGTGAACCGCAGCGTGCCGAAGGTGCGCATGACAGTCTCCTCGGGTATCGACTGGTTTGACGTGCAGACAGTCGTCAGCTACGGCGAACAGGACGTGGCGATGTCGGAGATCCGCAGGGCGATCAAAAAGCGCCAGGGCTATGTTAAGCTCCCCGACGGCACGCTGGGCATGTTGCCCGATGAGATCATCGCCCGCTATCGCCAGCTCTTCGCCATGGGTATCGAGACCGAGACCGGCGTGCGCATGTCAAAGACACAGGCCACCCTGCTGGAGCTGTCGCTGCAGGATACCGATGCCGAGGTGGATGCTGAGTACACCCGGCGCATTGAACAACTGCGCAACTTCTCGCAGATCGCCCAACGCCCGTTGCCGGCGAACTTCTGTGGCGAGCTACGGCATTACCAGCATACTGGCTTTGACTGGCTGCACTTCCTGCATGACTATGGCTTCGGCGGATGCCTGGCGGACGATATGGGTATCGGCAAGACGGTGCAGGCGCTGGTCTTTCTCCAGTCGCTCTACGAGTCCGGGCACGCCACCTCCGCTTCGCTCATTGTCATGCCTCGCTCGCTGCTGGAGAACTGGGCGCGCGAAGCCGCACGTTTCACCCCTAATCTGAAGGTGATCATCCATGCAGATGGCGACCGCAGCGACGACCATACCTCGTTCGACGGCTTTCAGCTGGTACTCACCACCTACGGTGTGATGCTGCGCGACCTGAGTATGTTCAAAAAATATCCCTTCCACTATCTGGTACTCGACGAAGCACAGGCGATCAAAAATCCCGCCTCGCAGTCCGCACGTGCCGCCCGGCTGCTCACTGGCGAGCATCGGCTGGCGCTTACCGGCACGCCGGTGGAGAACAGCACCGAGGAGCTTTGGTCGCTCTTCGCCTTCCTCAATCCCGGGCAACTGGGATCGCAGGAGGCCTTCCGCGAGCAATTCGCCAACCCCATCCAGCGCAATCAGGATGAGGCCGCGGCGCGTGCACTGCGCACGCTGGTGCACCCCTTTATCCTGCGCCGTACCAAGGAGCAAGTGGCCCCGGAGCTGCCCCCACGCACCGAGCGACTGATCTACTGCGAGATGACGCCCTCGCAGCGCAAGCTCTACCTGAAGACGCGCGACCGGTACCGTGATGAATTAATGGGGCTGATCGACAACGGCGGTATGCAACAGGCACGCTTCAAGGTGCTGGAGGGCCTGCTGCGCCTGCGCCAGCTGGCGAATGACCCGCGCCTGGTGGACAAAACGTACACCGGCACCTCCTCGAAATTTGAGGCTATCCTGGATGCGATGGAGGTACTGCGCGAGGAGGGGCACAAGGCGCTCATCTTCTCGCAGTTCACCAGTATGCTCAGCCTGCTGCGCACCTCCATGGACGAGCGCGGCTGGCCCTACCTGTATCTGGATGGCAAAACGAAAAACCGCCAGGAGTTGGTAGATAATTTTCAGGAAACCGAGGAGATCCCCTTCTTCCTCATCAGCCTGAAGGCCGGCGGTACCGGGCTGAACCTGACTGCCGCGGACTACGTCATCCACATCGACCCATGGTGGAACCCCGCAGTAGAACGCCAGGCGACCGACCGCACCCACCGCATCGGCCAGGAGCGCCCGGTGATGGTCTACAAATTCATCGCCGAAGAGTCAGTGGAGGAGAAAATTCTGCTGCTGCAGGAGAAAAAACAAGCCCTGGTAGACCAGCTGATCTCCACAGAAGGCAGCCTGATGAAATCTCTCACCCGGGATGACGTGGCGGCGTTATTCACCTGATGTGGCGTTGGCGCTATTGCCAATCACCGCATTGGCAATAGCGCTAACACCACAGTCCACTACATCCCCGGCTTCACCACCGGTGGTGCTACCACCGGCGCTACCGGCTTCGGGTACTTCTCCACTAGCTGTGTAGCCAATTTGTCGATCTCAGGATTCTTCATATCTCTCAATAATAATGCAACAAATTCAGCATTTTGATTTGTAATTGTAGCACCTTTAATTCTTAAATAGCTTTCTAAAGAATTAATAATAAGATGATATACTGCATTCCTGCCCGCCGTATCCCGTGTGGTTTTCATCAATGGTTTCAGATAGAATATGAATATTCTATCTGAACAATTGACGATTGGATTCTCTTGAAACTTCTGAATTGCGTCATATAACGGCACAACTTCTTCAGGGACTTTTAGATTATTTGCTTCAATTACTTTGAGCGGTAAATTGTTCACCACACAAACGGTAACTCTTTTTAATGCATTATAATATTCTATATCTTCATCGTGAGTCATTCCCTTTGAAAACTTAGCGATCTCCATTACCAGATACCCACAATATTGGCAGGCATTCCCCGATAGATTTGGGCAGGCGCCTGCTGTCTCTGCCAGGTCACCTGTTATAGCTAACAACTCCTCCTGTTTGGGGAGTGTCGGCAGGGGCGTTGAATTAAAGCTGATGTGCTGTGCGGCCTCATCCGCTAGCCTGGCGGCTTTCCCCACCTGGTCTATCAGCGTATACCCGGCTATCTCCGCGCCCTCTTTGGGTTTTCCGTTCAGCATATAGAGCATCGAGATGGCAAAGCGAAGATTGCTTCCCTCCCGGGTGCTATCAAGCGCGAACACAGCATCTGCGTCAGCGGCGATTAGCGCATCCATCAGCGCACACGTCTGTGCATATCCATCAGTTATATCTTTCAGCGCTACTGCTGGCGACTTTGTCTTCGGCAGGCAATATTTACTCTTTATCGGCGCTGGGATATCGCGCGCCCCGGCACGCCACAGTTCCCACCCTATCCACCGCAGATATCCTTGTTTTACCTTTGCATCGCTTTTGGCAGCATTATCCAGTAACTCTTTCCCCGCCGTCAACGCCGTTTGGGGGTCAGTATCCAGCATCCCGGCCCAGGCCGCTATCCGCTTTTCCATTGACGCATTCTTATCATTGTAGATAGCGCTATACTGCGTCACCGCCTCAGCTACTTTCCCGGTCATCAGCTGCCTATCCGCCATCGCTAGTGGGTCTTTGCTCTGTGCCAGCAGATCCTCTTCCGGCTTCACACCCTGTGCCGCGCTTAGCTCAAGGTAGGCCAGGCGGATATTGCGCAGTCCTGGTTCCGGCACCACCGCCAGCGCACGCTGGTAAACAGCCAGCCCACGTGCGTTCTCTTTCAGCTCGCGCAATAGCTGCGCGGCTTGTATCACCACCCATGCGTTCGTCGGGTCACCCGCCGCTAGTTCTTCTGCCACATAGGCACAAGTTTGGGGGGAATGCCCATCGGCAATTATCTTTCTTAAGGTATTGGTAGTGGCTAATCCACGTTTTTGCCCTAATAGCACATATAACCGAGCAAAACTTGGCCCCTTTAGCAGAACTATTTCTTCGGGAGCATTAGTGGTTGTGTGTATCAAATCATTAGCGCTATAGAACATTGCGCTAGCTCTTTCAGGTTTTTTTACCAATCGCTTTTCTATCAGAGGAGCCAACACTGATACCTGATCTAACGGTAATGATCCCCATGCATTCACCGCTGCATAAATTTCATAATCCTCCAGATACCCCATCCGGTTATCCGATGTCCCATACACCGCTATCAAGGCATTGCCGGCCACTGTGAAGCCTTGCTCAGTTAGCTTCTTACCGATATTTTTACACTCGATCGGGCCGATTGTCGGGGCGGGGGTAAATGCGTTTACCAGACCACTTACATCGCCCTCAATCAGCTTACGTGCATTGGCCAGGTTCTTCTTTGCAGATACATTCGTCGCAGCCGCTGCAGTTATCGCCTTGCCCGACTCCGTCTCCCACCCATCCGCCTTCGCCACCGCCGCCACCGTCAACGCACTACTAAAGGTCTGCGCCGATTGCGGCATACCCTTCAGCAACCCGGCCAATGGGTCAGCTGCTGGTGCCTGCGCCATTGATGCTATTGCCAGTATGGCACAGATGGTAGTGACGATGATACGTCCGAATATCATCTTTCTTTCCCAGCCCACTTCAATATAAAGCGTAGTGATAGTGTCACAACAAAGTAGACTAGAGACAAAAAGAGAAGCATAGTCATTATTACTCCCGGTATATTTAGCGCTCTATAAGCAGCTGTATTGCCAAGTTGCTCAGCATTTATAGAACCTGCTATAGCCCATAATAGAGCAATTATGAACTGAGAAAGGATGATATAATCCAGTATTTTGATCTCAAAGACTCTCTGCCTGATTGTTTTGACCAGTAACCACGTCTTGCCAAATACGCCACATAGAAGACTTGCGGTGATTAGTATTGAAGAGAATAAACCGATAAGTGACCAACTCCCGCCCTTGCTGTATTGCACCAAATTAGCAAAGAAAAGGATACCCTGCCATAAATCAAAACTAGCCATTATTATGAGCAATGGTGTGATGATAAAGAGCTTCTGCTTCTTCTTAACGATTTCATTTTCGGGAGGGCCATTTGAATCAATATCTAACATTCCGTGCTCATGAGTATTCATAAATCATCCTTTCGAACATTCATCATGCGTTAAAAGCATATTCATGAGCTAATTGCAGATTAGCCCATATGCAGGATTCATTGGTATCTCCTTCGAATAAAAGAGTTAACGCTCACTTCAGAAACGGGGATACCATGAGCAAGCTCGGTAATAAAATATCATTCATTTGGAATACTGTCAACTCCGATTTGTTTCCCATGCTGGAAATAATACCGGGGGTTCCGCTACGCTCCACCCCCGGCTAACAGCTTCGATCCCTTCGGGATAAAAAAGTGCAGTCTAAGTTGCACCCATATAAGAATCAACCAATACTTGATTTGTTGGTGGGGGTGTTAATAAAATCCCATACCAACGCCTCAGCTGCGGGGAGGTCACGCGTGGAGAATTGCGCAGGATTGATGCCGTGGGCGCGGAAGGCGGTGCGCCAGGCGGCGGGGGTGTCGAGGGCGGCGGCGATGTCGAGCAATGCCGGGGCCAGCGAGCGGTCGCCCCGCGCCAGCACCCCCTGCCAGGCGGCCCAGCGTGCGCTCTCATGCGTGTAATCCAGGCGTCCGCGCAGCGCACGGGTGATGCTCTCCAGCTTGCGGCGGTTCTCTTTTTCTGCGGCCATCGGCATGCGGGCGAAGGGCGTGCCGGGCTTGGGCACGAAGGCGCTGCATCCCAGGCTCACCCGCGCGCCGGTCTCCTTCGCCAGGCGCAGCGCCAGCGCGGGGATGGCGGCGACGTCCTCTTCCATCTCGCCGGGCAGGCCGATGATGAAATAAAGTTTGACGTGATTGATACCCACCGCTCGCGCACGCAGCACGGCGGCGAAGAGCGACTCGTCCGTCATATGCTTGCCCACGCTACGGCGCAGCTCCTCGCGCCCGGTCTCGGGTGCCAGCGTGATACTGCGCGTACCGCCACGCGCCAGCAACGCCAGCAGCTCGGGGGTGAGGGCGTCGGCGCGCATGGAGGCGGGAGAAGGCTCGCCGCCCAGCCGCAAAATTTCCTCACACAGGGGGATAATCTGTGGGTGATCGGTGACCGACGCGCCGATGAGGCCGACGCGTTTGCGCTGCAGCAGCCCGTTTTGTATTATCGGCAGCATGGACTCCATACTGCGCCAGCGCGCCGGGCGATAGCAGTGGCTGGCGACGCAGAAACGGCACCCGTAGGGGCAGCCGCGCCCGATTTCGATGAGCGTCATGTTGCCGAATTCGCTGTGCGAGGAGTACACCTGCGTATATGCCTGGTATGCCGAGAGATCATCCACCCGCTGCCGCGTGACCGAGCCGGGCGCGGCGGGCACGTATACCCCGGGCAACCCCGCTGGTGACTCCCCGGCGATGAGCGCGTCAATGAGCGGCCCCAACGTCTCCTCCGCCTCGCCTACCAGCACGGCATCAAGGAAAGGGGCCAGCGGTTCGGGGTTGTAGCTCATCGTTGCCCCACCGGCGATCACAGTCGGCCCGTAGCGTTCAGCGGCATAGGGCGTGATACCCGCCGCAAGCAGCATACGCAGCACGTTGGGGTAGTCCAGCTCGAAGGAGATAGAAAAGGCAATTATCTCCATCTCGCCCAGCGGAGTATCGCTCTCCAGCGTGCGCCCGCTAGCCCCGGTATCGAGAAAAACGCGCTCGCAGACGACATCGTCACGCTCGTTCAGCAGCCGGTAAATCGTCTGGAAACCCAGGTTCGCCATACCCACCGCGTAGCTGTTCGGGTAGCACAGCGCCACCCGCACACGCCCCACCGCCTCCCGGCACACAGCGCCCGTCTCATCGGCCAACAACTCCACCCGCGAATATATCTTCTTCACGCGCTAAGTATAGCATTTTTACGGTGAGGAGGTAGGGGTGCAGAGAATGGGGAAACCACCAGGAGTATTGTTTATTGTTATTTGCACCCCAAGTCGTAGTTTTACCTAACCCCCCGGCCCCCTTCCCGGCGCGGGAAGGGGGTGTCCAACCGAATGATTACGCTTTTTCGTACCTGAATTTTACGATCGGCACCCCTTCCCTCGCAGGGAAGGGGATGGGGGTTAGGTAATAACCGATCCTACACCGCCGCCAGCGCCTGCTCCAAATCGGCGATGATGTCCGTTACATCCTCGATACCTACCGAGAGGCGGATGAAGTCGGCGGTGACGCCGGTGCTGAGCTGCTGCTCTTCCGAGAGCTGCTGGTGCGTGGTGCTCGCCGGGTGAATGATGAGCGTCTTGGCATCGCCGATGTTGGCCAGGTGCGAGGCGAGTTTCACGTTGCGGATCACCGTCTTGCCCGCTTCCAGCCCGCCTTTGACGCCGAAGCCGATCAGCCCGCCGAAGCCATGGCGGAAGTAGCGCTGAGCCAGGTCAGCAGAGGCGTGCGTGGCCAGGCCGGGGTAGTTCACCCAGCTCACCTTTGGATGATTCACCAGGTACTCCGCTACCTTGGCGGCGTTGTCGCTGTGGCGTTGCACGCGCAGGCCCAGCGTCTCCACCCCTTGCAGCAGGTAGAAGCTGTTCTGCGGGCTGATCGCCGGCCCGAGGTCGCGCAGGAAGTTGACGCGTGCCTGCAGGATATAGCTCAGGCTTTTCAGCGGCTCGGGCAGGTTCCACCATACCATGCCGTGATAGCTCGCGTCTGGCTCGGTGAAGCCGGGGAATTTGCCATTGCCCCAGTCGAATTTGCCGCTGTCCACAATGATGCCACCCAGCGAGTTACCGTGGCCGCCGATAAATTTAGTCATTGAGTGCACTACAATGTCCGCGCCCCATTCCAGTGGGTTCACCAGGTACGGCGTGCCCACAGTGTTGTCGATGATGAGCGGGATGCCGTTATCGTGGGCGATCTTCGCCACCGCCTCGAAAGGGAAGACGTCGAGCTTCGGGTTGCCGATGGTCTCGCCATATACCGCTTTGGTCTTGTCATCGATAAGCCGGGCGAAACTCTCCGGGTCACTGGTATCCGCGAAGCGCACCTCGATGCCCAGCTTGGCGAAGGTGTTGCTGAAGAGCGTGTAGGTACCGCCATAGAGCGATGATGCCGCGACGATGTTGTCACCCGCACGGGTGATTACCAGCAACGCGATCACCTCGGCACTCATGCCGCTGGCGGTGGCCACTGCCGCCGCGCCACCCTCCAGCAGGGCGATGCGTTTCTCCAGCACATCGGTGGTGGGATTCATCAACCGGGTGTAGATGTTGCCAAATTCTGTCAGGCCAAAGAGCGCCGCCGCGTGCTCCGGGCTGTTAAACAGGTAAGAAGTCGTCTGGTAGATAGGCACCGCGCGGGAATTAGTGGTAGCATCCACCTCCTGCCCACCGTGCAAAGCCAGGGTATCAAACTTAAAATTGTCGCTCATAACTCGCTCCTTTCCAGTCAGCTTCGCTACGATAATAGCGATATTCGCTGCGTATGTACAGAGTATAAGCGACACATAATCTATTGTCAAGTATTCCGGTAGGAATTAATGTGATTATTTTCAAGCAGCCCGCCGCGGCGCGGCGCGCTGGCATCATTACAAATATGCGCCCCGGCGGGCGCGGGCTACAGAGGGATAGTGCCCTTCAGGGTACTTGTTCTTATAGCCACGTGCTTTAGCGCGTGGTGATTGGTATCGTAACCCTGTTCTCATGGGTGTCATTCGCGAGCTTCCTGATCTTCGAGGTGCCCGTGCAGTGTTACCCTTCCGCCAGCGGATACTATCCGTTCTTTGTCACCGCAACTCTTATATGCCTGGTCATGCTCCCGTGACCACAGCATGCCCTGGTCGGGGGTGCAGATGTAGCCACCATCACTCCCCAGGCCTACGTAGAACTCGGGGTAAAACATTACGAGGAAAAGTATCGAAAGTTACTTACAATACAAATATGCGTATCCCGCCCATGTCACGCTCTCACGTGCTATAATATATTCATGAAGCGCTTGATTATCGGGACAGTTTTGTTGTCAATTTTTTTGCTGGGGTTGTCGGGTTGCAACTTTATGGGTAATACGGTGGCTCCCTCGCCTGAACGCTCTGCTTCAGCGACCAACGCTTCTGCTACCGTGGCGGACGCATCCCCTGCGACGTACACTGGCCCGACCACGGATAATTTCTCGGCGGTGGTGTTGATGTACCACCGCATTGCTGATCTGACCGGAAGCGAAAAGCAGGAGTTGCTGGCGCGGCAACTGGCAATGCCCCCGGCGGAGTTCGCCAAAGAGCTGCAATATCTGCATGATAACGGCTACACCGTGCTGCGTGCGAGTGACATAGCGACGGCAGCCGTCAACCACACCGCCTTGCCGAAGAAGGCAATTGCCATCACTCTCGACGATGGCTACGCGGATAACTTCACCCAGGCGTACCCGATCCTGAAGAAATTCAATATGCCCGCCACGGTATTTATCATCACCGGTGATGTCGGCAAGCCGGGGTATCTGACGTGGGAAAACATCGCTGCCATGCGCCCACTGGTCGACTTCCAGGCACACACCATCACCCACCCGGACCTGAGCAAGTTAACTGCGGCGCAACTGCAAAAAGAACTTGCCGGATCAAAGACAGCGCTGGACACCCACCTGAAGAGCATCACCACCGCTATCGCCTACCCCGCAGGTGATTTCAATGCCGCAGTGATCGCCGGTACCCGTGCGGCGGGCTACCAGTACGGCTGGAAGAAGAGCGGCGGGCCGATGACCCCGGGGGCGAACCCCTACCAGCTCCCGCGCATCCGCATCATGGGCAACACCGGGGTAAAGGGCTTCGCCAATATCATCAGCCAGCAGCCCAAACCCTTATCAGCCACCATCAGCAAGCCGATAAAGCCCATCACCCGGGTAGAAAAGGGAAACAAACCCACGAAGGGGAATAACAAAACAACCAAGGGCAGCGCCACCCAGTCATCGGCAGTGAATGTAGCGCCACGATAATGCTGCGGTGGGTATTTTACGGAGGAAAAAATGAAAGTTAACTGTCCATCATGCCAGCGGGAGATACCGGCGGTGGATATCAATATACAATCTGCTATAGCCAAATGCAGCGCCTGTGACGAATATTTCACATTGGCCAGTATCAGAGCTGGGGTTGCACATGAAATGCAGAAGCCTTTGGTACCGCAACCGAGTGAAATTATGCTTATTCGTGAGGGGAACACTCTGGTTATCCAATGGGGTTGGTTCACCTGGGGCAATCTTTTTTTGACAGTATTTGCTGCATATTGGGATACTACGATGTACAACGTGATCATTTCTTCTACCCAGGATGGCCAAATACCATATTTCATTCTTTTTCATGTAGCAGCAGGTGTCTATTTCACCTATTTGGTATTAACCGGATATCTGAATAAGAGCCAGATACGCATTACCCAGAATAGCATAATGGTGCAACATGGCCCGCTGCCCTGGCCGGGAAATAAGATAGTCAGTACCGAAAGCATTATCCAGTTATTTTGCGCACTGACCCCCAAGGTACCGCTAGTACGTGGCAATATCCCCACCTATGACGTCTGGGTATTGTATCAAGACCGGCTGCGCGTGAAACTGGTGAGTAGAATCAGCACAGCGCCACAGGCGCTATACATCGAACAGCAGCTAGAGGCAGCACTGGGCATTGAGGATTACCCCGTAGCGGGAGAATTGAAAGCAGTATGACAGAACAAACCGATGCCATATATGAGGTGACCCCCACGGGGCGGACGCTGGCGACACTACTGCAATTATATGCGATTTTTCACCTGCTATGGACACTGCTCTACATCGTCTACCAGTGGACTAGCGCACCGGTATCCCCGGGGGGGGCGCTGCTCAGCTTCTTCCCGGTGGGCATCGTAGCGGTGTGGTATCTCTATCGCGGGCGGGCGTTGCGGAAGATGCTGCCCATCACCCGCTGGGTCACCTTCGCGCTGCCGGTTATCATCTACATCATGGTTATGACTATCCTCAATATCGCCATGGAGTTCGTCATTCTCATCGCCTGGCTCACCATCATCCCGCTGCTACTTTTCAGCCTGGCGCAGGCACTTTTCGCCGTCCGCACCTGGGCGCGTCCCGTCGCCGCGGTGGCAGCGGTGCTGCTGCTGATGCAGTCCTACACCGCCTTCAACTTTCTGGTGCAGGGCGTGGTGCAGACCCCCACCGGCTGGGATATCTCGCACCTCGTCGGGGGCAGCCTGCTCGCCAGCACCAGCTACGTCCCCATAGCCCTGACCAACGCCCTCATCGCGCTGGTGATACTGATAATTAGCTGCGGCTGGCGGAGCTATCGGATGGTGAGGGAATAGCGGTCGTTAACAATTGTGGTTATTCAGCCCACATTTAGATACTATATCACATCAAAGGGCGTCAATGAATTCGTTGACGGTAAGATTTGCAGATCGGATTAGACTTCTGAGTGTTCCATTTGCAACTTCATGATGGTCTGGAATTGATAAGGAAGCAATCGCATTATACTTTGTCATGATGATATGACTGCCAGATTGGCGTGACACTTCCCAGCCAAGTGAAATGAAGACTCTCACAACCTGCTTACCACTCAATACCGGAAGTGGTGGCATCAGGCTGCTACCTTAATCTCGAGTTGCTGGGTTTCTATTGTCAAGGGCATGCCTTTTTCTGCACGTACTTGAATGCAGAGGACGATAGCTTCACGCACATTGGCAATTGCTTCATCTTTCGTCATCCCCTGACTTACACAACCGGGAATAGATGGACATTCAGCGATCCAAACACCGTTTTCGTCACGATCAATAGTAATTGTTAATATCATAGGATGATTCTACAACGCTTTTTGCTGTGTGTAAAGATGTTATTGTTGCTATCGCGAGCACATTTTTTCCTTAAAAAGCAGCACAGACATTAAATACTGTTGCAACCACGCGCATTTTACGGTATAACCAAGGATAGCATAAGAGGAAGAGGTTACATGGCTGAGAATATGAATGAAGCATTTGAATTTGCCCGGGTGGAAGACGCGCTGGCGGATATGCGCGCGGGTAAATGCGTTATAGTTGTTGATGATGAGAGTCGCGAGAATGAAGGCGATCTGGTGGCGGCAGCGGAGGGTATCACCCCCGAGACGTTGAATCTGATGATTCGCGAGGCCGGCGGGCTGATCTGCGTGCCGATGTCCGCCGCACGCGCGGCTGAGCTGGGGCTGCCCCCCATGGTGGCCACCAACCAGGAGTCGCACAATACCGCTTTCACCGTCTCGGTGGACGCGCGCACCGGCATCACCACCGGCATCTCCGCCGCGGACCGCGCCCGTACCGCGCGCCTGCTGGCCGACCCCTGCACCACCGCCGATGACCTGGTGCGCCCCGGGCATCTCTTCCCGTTGAGCGCACGCGCTGGC
>JBBQQW010000055.1:0-14614 GCA_038215455.1 Armatimonadota bacterium | reverse complement strand
GGCGCACAGCTGGGCACAGACGCCGCAGCCAGTGCAGAGTTGTGCATCAATCACCGGATAGTAGCGAGTCTTGCCGTTATGCTCCTCGGCTACCTTGCTGATGGCTGGGCAGCCCAGGCGCAGGCATTTGCCGCAGCGCTTGCAATCTTCGACAATTACGGTGAGTTTGGCGCGTTTCTCATGCGGGATGAGCATACACGGGCGGCGGGCGATTACTACCGAAACACCGGGGTGGGCGAGAGCGCGTTTCAGCTCCGCTTCGGTGGCGTCCAGATCATACGGGTCCACCACAGAGACGTCCCGCACGCCGAGGGATCTCAGCAGGCCTTCCAGGTCAACGCTGGGGGCGGGCATGCCGTCGAGGGTCTTGCCGGTGCCCGGATGCTGCTGCCGTCCCGTCATGGCGGTGATACTATTGTCCAGGATCATGATGGTGCCGTGCGAGCCGTTGTAGACCATGTCCAGCACGCCGGTGATGCCGCTATGCAGGAAGGTGCTGTCGCCGATGACGCCGACGATCTTCGCGGGATCAAGCCCCGCACGCTCCAACCCATGCGCCACGCCGATAGATGCACCCATGCAGACGCAGGTGTCCATGGCGAGCAGGGGAGGGAAGACGCCCAGCGTGTAGCAACCGATATCACCGCTCACCGTCAGCCCATTTTTCTTCAACAGCAGGAAGACGCCGCGATGCGGGCAACCGGGACAGAGGCTGGGCGGGCGGGTAGGCAGCGCAGAAGGTGCCACGGCGGAGGGTTTCTCTTCCTGCCCCAGACCTTTTGCGATAATGCCGGGGAGTAACTCGCCGAAGATCGGGAAGTTCGCCTTGCCGATGACGGTAATACCAGCGGCGCGCACCTGCTCTTCGATAATGGGGTCGAGTTCCTCTACTACATATAATGTTTCAATTTCTTTGGCGAAAGCGATAATCGCCGCCATGGGGAGCGGGTTCACCATGCCCAGCTTCAGCGTGCTGGCCTCGGGGGCGACGTCGCGCACATACTGGTAGGTGACTCCGCTGGTGATGATGCCTATTTTCTTATCACGATACTCGGTGCGGGTGATCTCCGCGCTTTCCGCCCATTTTTGAATGCGAAGCTGTCGGTCTTCCACCACCAGGTGGCGTGCGCGGGCGAAGCCGGGGACCATCACATATTTCTGCGGGTTCTGCGGCGCAGCCGGAGCCGGGGAGTCGGTGTCTGCTGGCGCTTCGTGGACGGTGCTTTTACCGTGCGAGAGGCGCGTGGTCGTGCGCAGCATGATCGGCGTGTCGTACTCCTCGGAAAGCTGGAAGGCCAGCCGGGTGAAATCGTAGGCCTCCTGCGAGTCTGACGGCTCCAGCATCGGCAGCTTTGCCGCACGTGCGTAGTGGCGACTGTCCTGCTCATTCTGCGAGGAGTGCATACCCGGGTCATCAGCGGCCATTACCACCAGCCCGCCGGCAACACCGGTGTAGGCAGCGGTGAAAAGCGGATCCGCAGCGACGTTCACGCCCACATGCTTCATTGTCACCAGCGTGCGTGCACCGCCGAAGGATACCCCGATGCCCACCTCCAGCGCCACCTTTTCGTTCGGTGCCCACTGCGCATGTCCACCTTCCAGTGTCACCAGCGTCTCCAGCACCTCGGTACTCGGCGTGCCTGGATACCCGACCCCCAACGCCACCCCCGCATCCCGTGCCGCACGCGCAATAGCCTGATTCCCCGTTAATATTAAATCCACAATAAGTCCCCCGGTAAATTATGCGGGTAAGAGGGGGTGTGCGTCAACTGGAGGTAGGAGGTAGGAGAGTGAATAATGATATAATTGGTAGGTGGTCTCAGTATTTATTACTGGTAGTTTATTGGCGTTATCTGGATAATTCCGCCCCAGCCTCGCTCTAGTACTGCGCTAGTTCCGCTCTGGTATAACTCTAGTCACGTGATATTTTTCACAAAGGCTGGGTGGGAATAATACTGTTTATTGATATGTAGTATTTTCTATAAATGCAAGTGTGTGGATTGCTAATTTCAATATCGGAAGCAGGAAGTAACTGTTTTGTGCAGAAGTTAATTACAATTATCTCATTCCAGGAAGGAATTATGATTCATATGGGGGTGGGCGGTGCCCACGTGGGGAGGAACGATGGACGAACTGGTAGTACCAACTGGTGAGATTATCCTCTACCAGACGGAAGATGGACGTACACGCGTTGAATACCGTTTTGAGCAGGAGACACTCTGGCTGACGCAGGCGCTGATGGCCGAGTTGTTCCAAACGACGCCACAGAATATCACGTTGCACCTGAAAACGCTTTACGAAGAAGGCGAGATTGATGAAACGGCAACTTGTAAGGATTACTTACAAGTTCGTCGCGAAGGCACACGCGAAGTGCGTCGCGATGTGAAACACTACAACCTTGATGCCATCCTTGCCGTGGGGTACCGCGTGCGTTCCACCCGCGGTATGCAATTCCGCCAGTGGGCGACGGAGCGATTGCGCGAGTATCTGGTAAAGGGCTTCACCATGGACGATGAGCGGTTAAAGAACCCACCCGTTGCAGGATCGGGCGTGCCGGATTACTTCGATGAGCTTCTCGAACGCATACGCGATATTCGTGCCAGCGAACGGCGCATGTACCTGCGCGTGAAAGAGATATTTGCGCTGTCCGCCGATTACGATACCACTCGCCAGGATACCGTGGATTTTTTCAAGGTCATGCAGAACAAGCTCCACTTTGCCGCCACCGGTAACACGGCTGCGGAGTTGATCATCACGCGCGCAGATCATAGTCTCCCGAATATGGGGCTGATGACCTGGAAAGGTGACACCCCGCACAAAGCGGATGTGACCGTCGGTAAAAACTATCTGCATGAGGAAGAGATCAGCGAACTCAACCGCATCGTGGTGATGTGGCTGGACTATGCCGAAGACCAGGCGAAACGGCGGAAACAGGTCTTACTGCGAGACTAGGAACGGAAACTGGAAGATTTCCTGCGCTTTAACGAGCGAAATGTCCTGACCAATGCTGGAGCAGTGAGCAAGCAGGAAGCCGATTTACACGCGCAGGCGGAATACGAGCAATTCGCCGCTCGCCGCCGCGCCCTGCTGGAGGCCGAAGGGGAGAAAGCAAATAATACGATGTTCGAAGAGGCCAGCAAAGAGCTGCCTGCACCAAAATTGGTGGACAAACAATGAAACTCGTCACTGTGCGCACCGCATAATATGCCGATATCTGATGGCAGTGGCGATGCATGATTCTGTCTGAAGAATGAGTACTGAAAGAACCTAACGGGTACGATAACTTAGCCATAAAAAAGCGTGACCCGCCGGCAGCTGCAGTTGCCAGTGAATCACGCTTTAGTTACTTCTCCCCACGGATGAAGTCGTTAACTATTGTGGGGATGTCCGGGGTGAAGCCGACGATGTTGAGCGTACCAGCGTCGTTCGGGTCACCGATGGTGAAGCCGGAGGAGGTCATCCCTACCACAATCAGCTTCGCCGGGATATTCATTTTGCGCCGGTATTGCTCCAGCGCCTGCGCCGGATGTATTTTACCCGCCCAGGTCTCACTGTCAGTTAGCACGATGAAAGCATCCGCTGCTACGTTTTTCTCCAGCGCCCAGATCATCGGCTGTGCACAGTCCGTCCCGCCGAATGGCAGGCCAGACATGTAACGAATGACATCATCTAACCGCTTGCGTGGACTGATACGCAACGGCATGAAGTTGTTGCTGAAGCCCATGATATGGTAGCTACTCTCGGTGGCAGCAGTGACTAATGTCAGTGCGGCCGCGGCGTCGCGTGGTGTCAACCCTGGTGCACCGCCGATATTCCCCATACCCATCGATCCAGATACGTCCACCGCCAGTACAATCCGTTTGCCAGTCGGCACCACGTTATCGAAGGCCAGATAGAACGCCTTGTCCAGCGCGTCGACAATCTGCTGCACCGGCTCCCAACTGTTCTGCCCACGGATGCCATGCCCGGAGGCATAGGTCTTCAGCGCAGAAAGCACCTGTACCGGATGCAAGCGGGCCTTGCGAATCCACTCCTGGTTGGTTAACCGTTCGCTGATGTTACGGGTCCATTCGCTATTGGGAGCCAGCACACCGATACGTGTTAACGTGGCCAGGTTGCGCATTGTTGCCATCAACGGCATCTTCTCCAGCAACGCCTCCCACACCGCAGCCTGTTGCAGCCACTCGGTCGGGATCACCTCACGCGGTAACCGATGCGTGCGGATCAACTGACAAAGCTCGGACACACTGATTCCCGGCGTCGCCACCTGTGCTACCGCGCGCAAGTATACCCACGCAGCCGCGTCACCCTCCGGCACCGGCCCCTTGCCTACAATATAGGCGAACAGTTCATTCCGTGCTGCGGTGGCTTTCGGGTGCGCCAACCGCAGGGCGTCTCGATGTGACCAACCCTCACGCTGGGCGTACTTGGTCACCTGATATGCCAACTCTTTCAAGTCACGGCTGGTATACCAGTTCCCCACCGCCCGGCGCAGTCCGCGCCCCCAGCCACGCATGCTCTCGACATACTCCAGAAAGCTGAACAGATGCGTACCTGTGCGGGCGACCTGCGTCAATGCGCTGGCAGCGGCGGTTTTCGTGGCTGCATCGCCTGACGCGAAAGCAAGTGCCAGCGCGAAAAGCGCCGGATCGTTCTTCGCCGCCCGCCCGGCCACGCTGATTTCGCAGATGCGCGCTACAACGCGCACGCCGTCCTCGGTGATCAGCTTCATCACGGCGGTGGCATTCTCCACCGTCAGCTTGCGCTCACTCACGTAGAATGTCCCGCCTTCGGTGCCCAGGATCAGGAAACGGTCCAACTGCTGCCAGGCGTCCAGTTTCCATGCGTAGCCACCGGCGTTGTTCGGCACTTGCGTGCTGCCGGGAATCGGTTCGCGCTGTGTAGTCGCGAACAGGTTGAAGAACTTATTCAGTTTTTGCATGGTACCCTCCTTTGAAAGGTAATATAGATGTGCGTTAAAACACAAAATGGCCCGGGCAAACGGTTGTCGATAGGTGTTTTTAACAGATAACCTATCGACTCCGGCCCGGGCCAAAATCGTCTAACGTATTATACTGGACTAATTATCCGATAATTTCGTTGGTTACCCCCTGATTAAATATGTTGTCGCCGCCCTGGAAGAAATTAAGAGATATAAACCCGCAGGGACGATAGACGCGCCGATCCGACGCGTAATTATTACCAGATACTGTTGCTATTTGCATCATCTTTAATTTCCTCCTTTCAAGAGAATAATGGCTATGGTATGGGCAAGTTGATCGCTCATGGAAAAGTGCTCTACCGCTGAGCTACAGGCACCAATATTGGGAACCTGGTAGGATTCGAACCTACGGCATCTCGAGTGACAGTCGAAAACCATGTGCATTCGGCCCATACCAATAGCCGGACTACGGACAAATTTTAGCGCTCATGTACTCTCTGAACTGCTCTACCAGTGAGCTACAGTTTCCCGGCAGGATTCGAACCTGCATCCGTTCAGCCTAATATGGTAACCATGAGCTACCGGCCCGTAGAAATACTTCCTTTACGGTCAAGTCGTCGTCCACGGAATCCTGAAGCGCCCGACATTGCCGGGAGACCCCAGTTACAGGGTTCGAACCTGCTCACAAGTGATTAACCTGCTTCTACCAAAAGATAACCATGAACATCCGTACCGTTAAGGACACGTATAATAACAGAGAGAAATATGCTTGTCAAGGGGTTTGGCGGATATTTGTCGTAGTATTTTGACAATATCCTCATCATTTGAAGGATAGCGGTTTTCTGCACATGGGGGCGCCACAAGCTGAAGATTTTGCATTGAGCGTTCTTTACGCGATGCAACGCCCGAAAAGCACTATTGGCAAAGCATGGATGGTAGTTCATGCAATGAGGAATCAGATATGGGACGAAGGGGCACGCTGGAAGTGTGGGGTTCCAGGGGGTGGGGCAATTACGAATTACGGGGGGGCTAGCTACCGAATGTTTGCCTTTCAGGCAAACAATACCTCATGACCTTCGGGACGCTCATGGAACGGGGGGCATAAAGAAGCGGGGTCTACCCGAATGAGTAGACCCCGTTTCTTTTGTTTCATATTCAGTTGTTCGTTAGATCGCGCCTTTGCCGGTTTCGCCGGTGCGGATTCTGATGCACTGACTGATCGGGTAGACGAAGATTTTGCCGTCTCCGATGCTGCCGGTGCGGGCGGTGTTGATGATGGTGTTCACCACTTTATCAGTATCCTCGTCCGCTACCACCAGCTCTATCTTCGCCTTGGCCAGGAAGTCTACCGTGTAGGCCGCACCGCGATAGGTGGTGGTTTGGCCTTTCTGGTGGCCGAAGCCACGTACTTCCCAGGCCGTCATGCCAGCAATGCCGATTTCTGCCAGCTTATCTTTCACATCATCGACCAGTCCGTCACGGATGATCGCTTCTATTTTCATCATTGCAGGTATCCTCCTTTTTTTAGTTCCAAGTTCCAGGTGGGGGTGATGGTGTTCACCCCCACAGTATCGTAGGTTACTCCGTGGCCTTCGCTACGGAGAGTGCCGGTGCAGGATGGCTCACGGGAGCCGGGTTGCCACCGTGTCCCAGTGGGATATCGCCCAGGTTGTAGCCGTTCTCGCCGTGTTCGCTGACGTCCATGCCTTCTGCTTCATCTGCAGCGGAGAGACGCAGACCGCCAGTTAGTAATGCGGTGAGCTTAAGGAGCAGGAATGCACCTACACCGCAGAAAACTAACACGATTAACACTGATACTAATTGAATTCCCAATTGCGCTGGGTTGCCGTAGAGCAGTCCGTCGGCTCCTGCCGGGTTAACCAGCTTGGTGGCGAAGACACCGGTGAGAATAGCACCGAGCATACCACCGACGCCGTGTACGCCAAAGGCGTCGAGTGAATCGTCGTATCCGAGCTTGAAGCGCAGGTTAACTGCACCGTAGCAGATACCACCAGCCGTCAGGCCGATGAGAATGGCTGCCCATGGTTGAATGAAACCACAAGCGGGGGTGATGGCTACCAGACCAGCAACTGCGCCGGATGCCGCGCCGAGAACGGTGGGCTTGCCGTGGTGCATCCATTCAATGAATACCCAGGCCAGCACTGCCGCGGCAGTAGCGGTATTGGTGTTCACAAAGGCGTAGCTAGCCAGGCCATTGGCACCGAGAGCGGAGCCGGCGTTGAAGCCGAACCAGCCGAACCATAAGAGACCAGCGCCGAGAACGGTCATCGGCAGATTGTGCGGTGGCATTGGCTCATGCGGATAGCCGCGGCGCTTGCCGAGTACCAGTGCGGCCACCAGTGCGGTGATACCAGCCGAGATATGTACTACGAGACCACCGGCGAAGTCCAAAGCCATGGCGCCACTGCCGAAGCCGAGGTGTGCCAGCAATTGCCCTGGGCGCAACATACCGTTGAGGCCCCATACCCAGTGCGCCAGTGGGTCATAGATAATAGTCGCCCACAGCAGCAGGAAGATCAGGAATGACTTGAACTTCATGCGTTCAGCTACTGCACCGAAGATGAGCGCTGGGGTAATGACCGCGAACATCATTTGGAACGCCATAAAGACCAGCGCCGGGATAGTACCTGCATAGTCAGCATTGGGAGCGCCGGTGACTCCATTAAGTCCCGCCCATGTCATACCGCCGATCCAACCATTGATGGTGGGGCCGAAAGCCAGCGTGTAGCCGATTAATACCCATTGAATGCTGATGACCGCCATGGCCATAAAGCTTTGCATAATGGTGCCGAGTGCGTTCTTGCGGCGTACCATGCCCGCGTAAAACAATGCCAGCCCCGGTGTCATGAGGAGTACCAGCGCGGTGGCCATGAGCATCCACGCGGTGTCTCCCGCTGAAACACCAGCGGACTTCGCATCTTTCACGGCATCGGTAATGGCTTGCGCGTCCATAGGCAGCGCATCAGCGCCTGCCCCCTGTGCCATCGCTACCGCGCCCAGCGTCAGCAGCATAGCGACCAGAATTGCCAGTCGCCACATCGAGATACCTTCAAGGTGTTCTCTCATCTTTTTCATCGTTACTCCTCCCTTTCTGGATAAATGTCTCCACATGAGTGTGAATCTACGTTTATATGATATCCACTGAATGTTGCACAGCTGTGTGCGCAGATTGCCGTAATGTATCCAATTGTTAAATCTTTGTTTCGCATATTTCGGAAGGTTTGTTTTTCGATCCGTATATTGAACTTGCGCCCTTGGTGGGGAAATGGATAAAATAGAGGAGAGTTTAATGGATTCGTCTATATTTGATCGGAGATAGTTAATGAGTAAAACATCGTACAGAGCTGCAATTGACGCGATTACCCCGTATTCACCGGGGAAGCCGATAGAGGAAGTGGCACGCGAGCTGGGGCTGGATCCGAAGTCAATCATCAAGCTGGCCTCGAATGAGAACCCGCTGGGGCCGTCACCCCTGGCAGTAGCGGCGATGCAGGAGCACCTGGGTGATGTCCGCCTCTATCCTGACAACGATAGCTTTGAATTACGCACAGCACTGGCGGCTACTCTCGGCGTGGAAGCCGGGCAGATTATCGCCGGGCGCGGTAGCGACGAGGTAATGCATTTCCTCGCCACTGCCTATCTGGAGCAGGGCGACGAAGTGGTGATGGGCGATCCGCCGTTCAGCATGTACGAGATCAGCACCCTGTTGATGGGCGCTACCCCGGTGAAGGTGAAGCTGCGCGCTGATTACGCCCATGATCTGGATGGTATGCTGGCAGCGATCACTTCCAGGACAAAACTGTTGTATATCGCCAACCCGCACAACCCCACTGGAGCGGTGAATACGAAGGCGGAAGTGGATTCCTTCATAGCACGCGTGCCGGAGCATGTGCTGGTGGTGCTGGATGAGGCATATTACCAGTATGCGACCAACCCGGCCTTTGGATCGGCGATGGAGTATGTGAAGGCGGGTAAGAACGTCATCGTGCTGCACACCTTTTCGAAGATATACGCCCTCGCTGGTTTGCGCGTCGGCTATGGCGTGAGTAGCCGCCCGGAGGTGATCCAGGCGCTGAACCAGGTGCGCGAGCCATTCAACGTGGCGAATCTGGCGCAGTGGGCGGCCATCGCCAGCCTCAACGATCCCGAGCAGATTCCACGCAGCATCGCCGCCAATGAAGCGGGCAAGGTACTGCTCTATGCGGCGTTTGAGCGGCTGGGGCTTACCTACGTCCCCAGCGAGAGCAACTTTGTGCTGGTAGATACCGGTGTGCCGTGCCGCGAGGTGTTCCAGCAGTTGCTGAAACAGGGAGTGATTGTACGCACCGGCGATATTTTCGGCTACCCGACGATGATCCGCGTGACCTTCGGGACGGAAGCAGAAAATATAAAATTCATTGCCGCGTTGGAGAAGGTGTTGGGATAGCGGGTGTGGAATTAAATAAACAAGTAGGGATGATTATGCAGATGAACAGAGGGCTGAAGTGACTTGCATTCTTGATGCCAGCCGGTATTACTGCTAACCCCCCAAGTTATATCCTGAAAGGTGAATTGATAGAAGAACAGAAAAAGTTTTTCTGTCTATTTCGATAAACATCGAAAATATGTTGACTAATCCCCGGTCATATGATAATTTAGATGATAGTGTACTTAAAGCGGAACGGCGCACCTCGATAATACAGCAGATGTGCTCATTATCAGCAGGTACAAGCTAAACCGCCAGGAGGATATCATGATGGGAAATCGTTCTCTGCACAGTTTGTTATTGGTAGCTCTTTCGCTCTCAATGTTTGCATTGGTTGTACCGGTGCAGGCGCAAGATGGGGGTATGCAGATGCAACTCCTCTTACCATTGCCGAATAACCCCATCTCAACTGCGGCATTTCCGGTCGCAGTTCAGTTTGTTAATTCCATAGATGCGCAGGTGAATCACTACGAAGCCACTATCGATGGCCGTCGCTTCATCAAGGGCGATGTGAATCTGTCGAAGGTGCAACCGGGGCAGTCGTATTCTTTTCGCATCGACGGTGACCTGAGCGTCTATACCCCATTGTTAGAGCCTGGTTTACATTCCTTCAATATTCGTCTGACAGATTCACGTGGACGTACAATCGAGCGGCAGGTGAATTTTTATTTGCAGACAGCCATCACCCCCAAGGCAATTAATCCTCCTACCGTACGGATCATCAGTCCGGTAAATGGGGAAGAGATCAAAGGGCCGGTGAATATCAAGGTTGAGGCCACGGGTAGTGGTATCAGATTTATCACTGTGTATATCAATAATATCGCATATGGCATTACCAGCGAATATCCCTACACGGTATCCTGGGATCCGATAAGGGCGAAAATGACCCCTGGTAATTACACTATTTCAGCCGCTGCGATCGACTTATCGGATAATAAAGCGGTAAGCCCGTCCGTAGTTGTTAAACTGGCTGAGCAGGGGAACTTCACGAACTTCAATGCAATGTATCCGCCGACTAAGGCCGCCAGATTAAACGATTACCTAGGCATTGCACATCCGGCTATCCCCAGTGTGGTCAATGATATGCCCTTTGCTTACAAGGCGGACTATGGCATCCCCATGGCGGCTTACGCGCTTTCTGCTCGTGCCAGCGTACAGGCACCGGGAGCTTTGCGCGACCTGATCGCGTTGATCCCCATTAGCAATTTACCCAGCGCGAATTTAATCGCCAACTCATCACCGCTGCAGGCATATGGCCTGACCACCCCGATGGCATTGGCATATAAAGCGAATAACATAGCACCGATGAGCATTAGCCCAGTGTTTATGCCCATGCGTAACCCGATCGTTGTCCCCGCGCTGTTCACCGGTGCTGCAAATCCTGCCTTCCCGGCGATTAGTGCTCCAGCAGATGTGACGTCAACAATTAATACCGGACGAGCATATCCTGTGATGACCAGTATCCCGGTTGAGAAGGGGAATCCGGCGGCTCCCTCACAGGCGACCTCTCCTGTGCTGAACGGTACCGGATCAACGATGGTGATTCTACCTGCAACGATTGCTGATCCAACAACTGCTAGACCAGCAGCGATAGCAAATCTACAGGACGATGCAGTCTCTGCTCGTAATACAATTGCCGTTGGCACTCCGAAGTATACAACCATTGTTAATCTACCGGTGGCAGGGCCTGCATTTGGGATGCCAGCGACTGACACAATAATTAATACCGGGGCTGTTCGATCCCAGAACATCAAGCCTAGCGATCCTTCTGCACAGGTGCAACTGGCCGCGACAAGCACGGGAACTGTTAATTCTACATCCAGATATGCCGTTCCAGTATCACCGGCCATAGCAGCTGCAAACAAGTCGGTACCGGCTGATAGCCCGAAGCACAATACGATGGTGACCTTACCCGCCGCGGTGCCTGTAGATGCCCCTGCATCGAAAAACAATGTTGCGGTAACCCCGGCACAGACCCGGAGTATTAATCCTGCGGTTCCTTCCACACCACAATTGATGGCCTCGGCGAAGATCGGCGGAGCAAATAGTCAGACTAATTATACGGTGCCGTCAACACCGCAAATTCAGGCAGTATCAAGTGGTGCTTTCACAGCTCCGGATGTGCAGCTGACCACCGGCACGCGTTTACAGACCAGTAATGGTGAGAGCTATACTATAAAGGGAATAATAGTCGCAAACCAGGCACGTGGCATTTCTCCGACGTTAATGAGTCGTGATAATGCTCCAGAACAGTTCAATAGTTCTTTTAACTTCAACCGACCATCTTCGGTACCTTTGTCGTTGTTGCCTGCGGCAGGCAGAGTATCCAATACCGGTGTTGAATTTGCCAGTATCCCCGGGAAGAACAACTATATTCCACGGTCATATCAGGCCGAAAATACATATTCAAGCGATTTTGCCAGTATACCGAAATATTATGGTAGCACTTCCGGCACGAGTGACACAATCACTGTTCAGTCAAGCTATATCATCAAGATGGGCGACACGATTAACTCACTGGCCGAGGTATATCATGTTTCACCGGTAGAGTTACAGCAAATGAATCCTGGAGCTATATTCGTCCCGGGGAAGGAGATAATCGTACCCATGGCGAATGCTAGAATATTCGTGGATAACAAACCTGTTATCGCCAGTGGTGCTTATTATCCTTCACCATTTATGGTAAACGGTATCGCCATGGTTCCGATGCGCATGTTAATCGAAGCAAAGGGCGGTGTTGTTGTATGGTTGGAGAAGGATATGGCGGTTAATGCCTGGGCAAGTGGATCATTTGTAGATGTTAAGATTGATTCCGCCTCCGCCACCGTCAATAATGATACGATAAACTTGTCACGTGCGGCACATATCGTGGCAGATCGCACGATGGTTCCGATAAGCTTCCTGGCGCAGACACTGAATATGGAAGCAAGTTATAATACTAACAGTGGGACATACGCCTTAATTAGTAAGAGATAATCCGCATAGTCATAATAAATGGTATTATGTGTAAGTTGAAATCCTTTTGTGAGGATTGATGCAGCGAAAACGCATCGGGAAAGGAGTTGCCTGATATGAATCTGTTGAGCAGATTCTCCGGCACTAGTGAGACCGTGGGAATAGATATCGGCAGCCATTCCATTAAGGTAGTGGAAGTCGTATATACTCGTAATGGTTATCTGGTAACCCATGCCGGAAGCACCCCAACCCCACCCGACGCTATAAAGCAGGGTGTTGTTGATAACCAATTAGCGGTGGCAGAAGCAATTCATACACTGCTACAGACATTAGGGATTCAAACCCCATTGGCAGTGGCGGCAGTAGCTGGGCCATCAGTAGTGATACGCCAGGTTCAGTTGCCATCTATGCCGGAGAGTCAGCTACGCAAATCCATCTATTGGGAAGCGCGTAACTACATCACTTTCCCGGTAGAAGATAGCCTGGTTGAGTTGCAGATTCTCGGGACTAGCGCCGCCGATGGTACTCCGCAGATGGATGTGATGCTCGCAGCAACTCCGCGCGATCTGGTAGATCGTCGTGTGCAGGCGTTGGAGCTTGCCGAGTTAGATCCGATCGCCATCGAACTGGAACCATTTGCGCTGATGCGCAGTACCATAGAATTACTACATGGTGCACAGGCCATGCGGGAGACGGTGGCATTGGTGGATATCGGTGCTACGTATACTTCTATCACCGTCGTCTCGGATGGGGTCTTCAAACTCACGCGCTCAGTAGCTGCCGGTGGCAATGCATTATCAGAGGCCATCGCCGCTGCTATGGGAATAAGCGTGAGCCAGGCCGAAGAGGTGAAGGAAAACGAGGTGAAAGTAGTCACGGATGAAGTTGATCGCGCAATGTTAACACCGCTGGGGCAGGAAGCAAGCCGGGCATTGGAGCCACAACTGGAAGAGCTGGTACGTGAAATTCGCCGCTCATTCGCTTTCTACGATTATCAGCGCACCCCGGGAGCTACCGGGATTCAAGGTATCTCACGCGTTATTCTTACCGGCGGCACCGCCAGATTGAATGGCTTATGTGAGTATTTAACCGGACAGTTAGGCGTTCCGGTACAACTGTTGAACCTCTTCCAAATGGGTGCATTATTATTACCGGAGGGTGCCGAAGGTCTCGATGCGCAATTACCGCTATTGTCCACCGCGTTAGGGCTAGCGTTGCGCGAACCGATGCTCGCCTTTGAAAAGGAGCCACTCCGATGATCAATATTAACTTGATCGCTGAGCGCCGCGCCAAGCGATTACGCGAGATGAACATCATTCGATGGTCAGCTATGGGTGTGTTTTTGGTGCTCGTCGGTATGATTGGACTTAATCTTTTCTCGGGGTTAACTCTGGTGGTAGAAAAAAATACCGAGTTGGCGCAAAAGCAAAAAATTTATTCAAAAGCAGACGCAGTCAAAGAATACGAAGAAACCCAGAGTGAAATCGATCAGATTAAACCGCATATTAATTTGATCAGGCAAGTTCGTGTGAGTGAAGCAGCATGGATGGTCATACTTGCCGATATAAGTAAGATAACACCTTCTGAAATCGTGATAAACAATATTACCGTAGCAAGCACGGATAAAGGGGTAGAGTTAAAAATGGGTGGTATTGCAAAAGATGAGAAGGCAGTGGGCGACTATATGGTGAGTCTGTCAACAACGACATGGGCAGCGAACAATAAGACTAAAGTAGGGACAATCAGTATCACTCCTGGTCCGCAGAATACCATAGAGATGGTAACATTTGATGTTTCTGTACCGGTAACGGGCATGGTGGGAGGAGATTTGTAATGCAAAAGTCTAATACTCGTTTCACTATAACAGTAGTAATCATACTTGCGATTGGCCTGGCTATCGCTATCGCTGGCGTTTTTGGTTATCAGATGCAGACAGCGCAGATAGACAAGCAACAAGCGACTAATATTAAGCTTAAGAAAGAGATCGCTGACATTGATGCGAAGATCGGTACAACTGAGGTGAAAAAGAAAGAATTAGCGATGCTTAAGGTCGAGCAAGGAATGCTGGACCAGAATCTTACCGATATTGAATACCTTCCCACCTATCTGGAGCAGATCCAGATAATGGCAAGAGAAACAAGGAATGACTTGCTGACAATCGCTCCAGGTGAGATCAAGCCAATAGACCTCTCTAAAGGGCCTTTTGCTAATAAAGCACCGGCTTCAACAAC
>JBBQQW010000054.1:0-14678 GCA_038215455.1 Armatimonadota bacterium | reverse complement strand
CAGCTCCGGCCTCACGTATCATCTTGATGATATTGCGGCTGGTGGTGCCACGCACGATGCTGTCCTCTACCACGATGACGCGCTTGCCGCTCAACGCCTCGCGCAGCGGGTTCAGCTTCATGCGCACGCCGAGTTCGCGCAGGCGCTGGTCGGGCTGGATGAAAGTGCGGTGGATATAACGGTTTTTGATCAACCCCTCGCCGTAGGGGATCTTCGACGCCTCGGCGTAGCCGATGGCCGCCGGGGTGCCGCTGTCCGGCACGCTGATGACGATATCCGCATCCACCGGATACTCGCGTGCCAGCTCCTGCCCCATGCGGCGGCGGGAGAGGTGGAGCGAGCGCCCGTAGATATGGCTGTCCGGGCGGGCGATGTAGATATACTCGAACATGCACATGGAGGGATGTGTCTCGGTGGCGAGCATCTGGAATTTCACCTTGCCATTGGAAAGTGTGACCAGCTCGCCGGCGCTGATCTCCTGCATGAAGACGGCACCTACCACGTCCAGTGCGCACGGCTCGGAAGCGATGACGAACTGGTGGCTGTTGATGCGCCCCAGGCAGAGCGGACGGATGCCCCACGGATCGCGGAAACCGTAAATTGAATCGAGAGTGAGCACGACAACCGAGTAGGCACCCTGCATGCGTGTCATCGCCGCACGAATGGCCTCGGGAAGAGATGGATGATTCTTTGTCTCGAAGGCGATCAGCCGTGCCATTACTTCGCTGTCAGTGGTGCTGTCGAAGGTTACCCCGTAGGCCTGCAGCTCTTTGCGCAGTACGTCGGTGTTCACCAGGTTGCCGTTATGCGCCAGCGCCATGGGGCCAAATTCGGTATCCAGCACAATCGGCTGTGCATTGCAGAGCAGGCTGCTGCCCGTGGTAGAATAGCGCGTGTGCCCGATAGCGGCGTAGCCGTGCAGGCTGGAGAGGGCGGCCTCATCGAAAATCTGCGACACCAGCCCCATCTCGCGCACCATGGAGAACTCTTTGCCGTTGGTGGCTACTATACCGGCGGATTCCTGCCCCCGATGTTGCAGCGCGAATAGACCGAAGAAAGCGAGGCGGGCGACTTCCATATCCGGGGCATACACCCCCAGCACGCCACACTCATCGTGTACGGCATCATCGTCATCCTCATAGGTAAGGTCCAGCGGCGACACCGAAGTGTCGGAGGGGGAAAGGCTAGCGACTGCCTGCGTGGGTTGCGAAGGTATATTCATACGTTTTACTTCCAGTTCATTCTACTTGCTTTTGCCAATTTTGACAACGGGTGGCTCATACAATCTTAACGTTTTTAACGCCCGTCCCGTTCGCCCAGCCGTGAACGACTGGACTAGAGGGCTTCGCCGATCGTCCTTCGGACGGGAACGCTTACCCTTAACCGTCCCGCCCGGAGGACGGTTTGCCGTTAAACCGATACAACGGGTGGCTCATACAATCTTAACGATCCCATATCCACCCCGCTCTTTTTCAGCACACTTTCAAAGTAATCATATTTCTTTAATTCGTTGGGATGGTGGGCATCCAGGCCAAAGGCTACCGCATAGCCTAGCTCTTGTGAGCGGCGCAGTATCTCCGGGTCGCCCCAGAAAGAAGTATGCCCATTGATCTCCACCGCTACTCCCTTCGCCGCCACACGTCGCAGCGTCTCCAGCAGCACCTCCTCCGGCAACGGCATACCACGCAGGTGCTCCTCCAGCAGGCGGAAGGGGTGGCCGAGAATGTCAAAGTCGTGCAGCAGCAGCATATCCAGCTGGCGGAAAAACTCCGTTATCGGATCGGAAGAATCGGGGATGTAGTGTACCGAGCCGATGACCAGGTCCAGATATGGGCGCACCATTGGGTCGATAGTGAAGGAGCCGTCGCAGGCGATCTCCGCCTCCAGCCCGAAAAAGAGGCGCTTATCGTCGCGATTCGCCGCGATACGTTCGAGAAAGCGGGCCGTCTTCTCCGCGCGGAATGCCGGCTGGCTCCAGAGTTTCTCGGGGGTGTAATACCACTGATGTGGCCAGCAGATATCGGGAGGGAGATTAAGCGAGAAGGCGTGCTCGGTGATAGCAAATGCGGCGTAATGGCCGGAATCCAGCGCGTTCCGGTATGTCGCTAACGACAAATCCTCCACCGCACAATAAGAAAACCGCGCATCACCCGTATGATTATGCCAGCTAGACCACTGCATTACCTTAGCGTAACACATTTGGGGCTTTACGTCAGCAGGGGGGCGGGGGTTAGCGATTCATAGTAGTCAGCCTTGGTCTACCTAACCCCCCGGCCCACTTCCCACGCAGTGAAAGGGCTGGAGGTTAGGTTAAACCAAGGCATTCGATGAGCTATTCTGACAAGACTGAACAATTACCGGGAGAGGCTTTTTGAACGCGTCACCGTAGGATTTTCTCGGTTAAATACAGTTGGGGGAGAATTGCCCCAAGGGTAAAAGGAATTTAGCCACGGCTGCGTGGCGCTTCGCGCCGGTCGTCCGCCCGAAGGTAGTCAGCGAACGTTCAGGTGTCTGCAATCTCATTGGACACATGTTAAACATCCTTGCCGTTTTGCTTGTCGTCATGCACTGCAGCTGGCCTATCAATTAGCGGTTCGTCGTCCCAATATCCCTGTCGATTGTAATGCTGGTGCAGAGAGGTTTCGTAGTCTCGGTTGAGAGATGCTGGTATATATTCCGGCGACTGCTTAATAGTGTCGCGCGACAGATTGACGAAGACTTTCTTCTCTTCCCAGCTGACCCGTTCAATCCAATGCGGTGAAATCAGCACGTGTTTCCCTGGCCACCAATTTCCCGTATCCACGACCATATACCGAATCGACCAGGTCTTTTCATCGATGATAAAATCTTCTACGTGTCCGATCTCCTCATCTAAAGCCTGAATGTGATGGCCAGTCACATCATTCGTGCTCCGTAGATTGGGATCCCACGCCTCCTTACGAAGTTCAGCTTCTTTAGATGATGCTTCCATGATGTCTTCCTGCACGTCGACACGGATGGGCATAATGTACGACGGGCTGATGCCCCACAGGTACGAACTATACCCGTAATAGGGCCATCCGTAATAATCGTAATACTGCAACTCATACTGACGGGATACCGGCTGGTCACTGGACAATGATGGACTGTCTTCAATCTGCTTTATCGTTAAATCCACTGGCAGGACTTGCTCCAACTCATTGACGGGATGCAGGGCGTAAGGTGAAATCAATACTTGCCTCCCGCTTAACCAATTTCCAGTATCTGCGACTAGATAGCGCACAATCCAAAATCGGTCATCGAAGTAGAACTCCCTGGCTTTACCGATGTCACCATCGAGTGCATGGAGATTAAGACTCTTGAATTCTTTTACTTGCCGTAACATGATAACGTCCTTCCTTTGGTGCTTAATGTAGCTACTACCAGTATGTCAGATCCGAATCTACCATTGGGCAGCTATTTTTCTATATTCAGCATATCCCCCTCTATTTCATCAGTCAATAGAGTTGTTGTCTCATCTTCGTTACCTTTGTCGCATTATTGATACAACAATGCAGCATCCGGCACGTTATCGATGCGATTGCAGTAGGGTGCTGTCCTTCGCATAGCCATCCCCTGGTTGTTGTGGTGCCATAGTGGCGGGTGTGGAGCCATCACGCGTTCGATGATCACGGTTTACGCCATCATGGCACTCTTCTTCGCCTCGCTCTACCCAATATGTGCCGCCTTTGAACGTCACTACGTTCGTACCGATCAGGTTCTTAATATCTACCAACAAGGTGATGAAATCGGCTTCACCAACGTCGAAGGCCAACTGGTGGTGGTGCTCCGCGAAGGTGTGCGGGAAGGGGCGACGAAACTGGGGATTGCCTGGAAGTAAGGTAGTCCTACGACCAGTCTGGAGGACCGGTTCGATAAGCTCATCACATGTCGGTCGATCGCCCTTCGGGTAGGACTCAGGTAAGGGCAAGCGTACCCGCCCGAAGGGCGATAGGCGAAGCCCACTAGCCCAGTCCTTCAGGACTGGGCGAAACGGACGGGCGCTAAAAACGATACTCCTAAATAGTCCTGATAAATACCACACAAATCGCCCGAAGTATGCTAGTATTGTTTATCAAGTGAGTTATTACTCAATCAGGAGGGAGTATATCATGAGAATCACATCACCGCGCGCAGGCTTCACCGCCGTCGAGCTGATCGCCGTCATCGTCGCCATCAGCGCGCTTTTCTCCACGCTTTTCCCGACGCTGTTCAATAACCCGAAGACGCGCGCCACGCAGTGTACAAATAACCAGCGACAGCTAGCAATAGCAGCATTGATGTACGCGCAAGAGCGTGACGAAACCATGCCGGGCGCTGACTGGGTGCAAGATTTGGGGAGCCGATACGATTATAATAAGGTATTGATATGCCCGGAGGAGAAGGGAATCGTTGCCACAAATGATGAGAACTCGCCGGTAAGTTACGGCTATAATGGAATGTCGATCAAGGCAAATGGCAAAGGGATGAGGCTGGGTGAATTAGGTTATGGCGACCCGACTAACCTGCTCTTGTTTAGTGATGCTGCTCCGGCAAAAACAATCAAAAACGCGGGGGTGATAGGTGGTTCTTTCGGACGTACGGATAATATAGTAGAAGTCGCGTATCGCCATACTGGGAAAGCGATAATGGGGTTCCTTGACGGCCATGTTGAGACGTCTGCGGCTGAACCGAATAGGAGAGATTATCGTATTCCGGTCAACCATGACTACGCCAATGCCAATCGCCTGGTGTTGGATAATATCCCCAACTATGGTGCCTGCATCACCACCCCGGTGGAGGTAGCAGACCCGCTGGGCCCGTGCATGGTGGGCGGTGACTACTGCACCATGCCGGTACTACGTGCAGTGGCGGATGTCCTTAATCGTAAACTGCCGGATGGGCATGAAAACAGCATCACCTATGGCACATTCGCCGGCGAGCTGGCGACCGAATACCGCACCGGGGCCACCGCCGATGCAAAAGTCATAGACAGCAGGGTGATCTGCGGCGTCGGTTCAAATGCCCCATCGCCCGGCATGGTGCCCATTGCGCGGGATGCCGTGGTGGTGATAAAGAGTAGGAGGTCTAATGATCCTTTGTCGGCAAATATGTCGAGTGAGCAGGTGAAAGCCTACTGGGCCAAACCGACAGGCCATACCATTACCTATGGAACGTCCAGCGGCACGCGGGCATTTTTCTATCAGAAAATTGGCTTGACTACTGCCTTTGATGACTCCAAAGCCACGCAAGTTAAGAATGAATATGACATGGTGCGGATGGTATCGGAAGATCCCGAAGCTATCGGCTACTGCTCCGCCGCCTTCGTGGACCCGAATGAGGTGGATATCGTGGCAGTAGACGGCATCAGCTTCCCTAATCCAGACCCGAAAGCGAGCTATGCCGACAAATACCTGTGGCCCACCGCCGCGCCCACCACCGCCTACCCCTACATGCGCACGCTCTACGCCGGTGTCTCCGGCGATGCGGCGGAGGGAGCGAAGGACTTCATGACAAAACTTCCGGCAGTGCTCAAGGCCGTACAAAGCGGGCCATTGTTCAAATTCAGCTATTTTGCGCTGTAGTGCGAATCCGTTCTCATGGGCAGGACGCCTATGAGAACGGGCTGCGATGCAGGTTGTTAAAAAAGAAGTGTATCATCAGGGATGGCGTAACTGCGGATTATCAAAACGCCGGAAGGCGTAACGCCACGGAGATCGTCCCGCTGGTCGTTTGCACTGGCAAAGTCAATTCCGCTGGCATCACTTTACGGCCGTCCAACTGTATATGCTCGCGTAAATACTGCAACAGGGCGGCTAGTGCGCCTTCCATCCACACCAGGTCAGACAGGCTGGGTTGGAGGATATTGTCTTCCACCGATCGTCCTAGAATGGGATAAGCCTCTGGATTGGGCACAGCCCACCCATGTTCAGCTATGGCATCCAGATCCTCAAAACTCATGGTTGTCTGCTCGGAATAAAAGAGGAGCAAGGAATTATACGAATCGGGATTTTCATCATTAATGATCGCACGTGCCTGCGCCTCCGTGTCATATACGACCAGCCCGAAAATTTCGCCGCCACTCCCTATCACGACCCCATAACGCGGTGCGCTCGTTGCGGGACACCGAATTTCCAGCGGATGTGCATCGTTCAAAGTCCGCCATGGTTTAAGCTCATAATATGCCGCCGCGAGTTCGTAGAAATGAGCTTGCACTGCCAGGGACGCCCCGGGGATAGTGGCCAATCCGGCCAGCTGCTCCTTCCCGTGATTGAGGCTTAGTTCAAAGCAACATTGATGCTTGCGCCATTCGGCGGACGTATCCCGAACCTCGCAGGAGATCCCAATTTGCGACATATACGGCGTCAGCAGGGCGACGACCTCAGCATCTGCGCAATATATACGCGTAGGGCGTCGTGGCGTGATGATGCCATGAGCAGGCTTCAACATCGCCCGCAACAGATGTTCCAGAATATCAGCAGCCGAATGTGACGGCTTTGAGAGATCAATACGGGGGATACCGCAGTCGCCAATTACCATAAAGATGTGGGGGCGATACGGATCCTGGCGATGTTCAACTATCCAATGGTACGCCGACCAGACGCCGCATTCCCAGCTGTCGTCAGTCTGGACGAGTTTCCCCACGCGGGATATTATCGGGGAAATATGGGGCGATACTATCATCAACAGGCTCCTTTAACGAGATTTATGCTGGATGTTAGTATAGCATTTTATGCCTCTTACGAAAAATAGGTGAGGCAATTTTCGACGCCGATTCACCACAGGTTGCCGATATCTGATTCTCTTCCCGTTTGATTAGGGGCGTATTATGGTGATTGGCTTCCATCCTTGCACAGATTCAGTGAACTCGCGGACGGTAAAGCACCAGATGACTAGTTTTTTGCCTGCGAGATTGTCGCCGCGGCGAAGCAGATTGAGCCGGGCGGGAGTAGCACCGGAGCCGCGGACGGCTACCACATCCAGCGGGAAACCGAAACGCAGCGCCAGCTGATCGGCCAGGCCCGCTCCCTGTGCCAGCATATCACCACCGCCGTAGAAGACCAGATTGTGGCTGTCGCCTAATAGCAGGATGGGGCTACTTTTATCCGCGACAATCGGCGTCAACGCCTCCCCGTCACGCACTCCCACAAAGGTGAGCGGCAAGGACTCTTTCTCGGCTTTATCATCGCCGCGCATTATCCACAGGTCGCCGGTGATTGTCACCGGGCGTGTCTCTGTGGCGTAGGTCTGCACCGGCAAATCACGCAACCAGTTAGCAGTGCGGTATTGCTGGTGGATCATATCAGCGGCAAGAACACAGGCGCGGCCTGACCAGTGGGTGTCCTGCTGACAATAGACGGTGCCTTCGGGATCATTGCGGTGCTGCAGGAAACCAGGGGTCAGATCCAGCACCGACACACCTTCATCCTTTAATTTAGTGATAAACTCCTGCACGTAGATATCACTGCGCGGCGGCACTTTCCCGGGTTCTACGGTGATGAGCGTCGATAGCTTATCCGGATAGATGGTTCCCTTGGCGGGTACTGGCACCAGTAGCAGGCTAATGCCAGCTTTGTCGAGTTGCGCTTTGAAGTCCAGGATAGCGGGCAACGGGTCAGCGTTTTCTGCTTTGGTCGCCTGGCAGACTTTGGCGGCATTCTCCCCCCAGAATTGTCCGGCGCTCATGCTACGTAGCTCTGGTGCGAAGAAGAGCCACCCATCGCTACCGGTTATCACCGGTTTCTCAGTCTCTTCCGCTGTGCGCGCCTTCGCCGCGATCTCGGCCAGAAACGGCTTCACAGTCTCAGGAGCTTCCTGCGCCAACGATACTACGCCCAGCGCCAGTATCAGTATTATCAGTAATCCAATTTTCATTGCAATTCCCCCCAATAGATTGGCAACACCAGCACGTCATCGTCATCTAATTCAATCCTATTATACCCTCCATAGCGAGCTTCTACCGCTTGCCACGGAGTGAGAGTGACGGTGATCTTATCACCGGCCTTCAGTGTTGCGGCGCGGGTCAAACGTTTATCGCGCATACCCCATAAGAACAGGTATATTTCGGTATCGGTCAGCTTGCCGGACTTCACCACAATATTAGTCAGGTGCGCACCCAGCACGCAGTCTTTGTAGGGTGCAGTGGCCGGATTCGGCGCGGCAGCGATGCTCGCTACCGTGGCGGTAATCCTCAACGTGTCATCCGGCACTGGTGTTGGTGTTGGTGGGACAGGAACCGGCACCGGCGTAGACACTACCGGAGTTGATGGCAGAGTTTTCACCGGCGCTATTGGTACTGGCTGCGGCACGGGCAACAGCGGTTCTGACGGAGTGGCCGGCACCTCCGTCGGCACCTCCGCCGGCACCTCCGCCGGTTCTGACGGAGGTGGTGTCGGGGTGGTCTGCTTCGGCACGGCGGGCAGATCCAGCAACTTCCAGTCACCCATGGTAAGGTCGCGCATGGCAAACTCATAGATAACCACGCGCTTACCTGCCAGACGATCATCCCCGCGTAGCAGTGCGGTACGCAGTGCCTCACGGGAGGCGTAAGAGCCGCCGGCATTCCTGGCGATGACATCCACGGGCCGCTGCATTGCATAGCTCAGCTGCTCGGCAAACCCCGCATGTTCACCCCAGCGCATACCCTCCAGCGAATAGATATTGCTATAGCTGTCGCCCAGCAACAACACATCGGCCTGTGCTTGCGCACGCCAGGGGGTGCCGTCCGCTTGCAGCACCGGGTGGGTGATGATCGTCTCGGATGGGAAAATACGTTGGTTTGCCGGCAGCTTGAACATGTCGGCGATGTCGCCCAGTGCGGTGATCTGCGCCATGGCGCGCGAATATCCGGCATCGGCTACGGGTGCCACCCACCCGCGGGTGGTGATCTCATCCGCTACCGTGCGAGCGGCCAGCTCCATCGTCTCTGGAGTCCAGTGCGTGTCCGTCTTCAGGTACTCCGCGGTACTGAAATCGTCCCGGGCGGCGGCAAATGTAGCGGTGAGATCGCACACCGGGATGCCGTGATCACGCAGCGCGGCGACAAAGGCGGGATAAGACGGGTTCTGCAGCGCTGGGGACAGCGGCGAAAAACGTCGGGAGAGATGATCAGGGTACAGCATCACCTTACTAGGTACCGGTAGCACCAGCAAGGTGATGCCGCGTTCGGCCAGTTGGCGTTGGAAGCTGATTATCGCCGGCAGCGGGTCCGGCTGCACTGCATCAGCGCCACGCTGACGGGTGCGCAGGAAGGCTGGATCGAGGAACGGCGCATTGGTCAGGTATTCTACCTCCGGTCGGTAGAAGAGCCAGCCGTCTTTACCGATGTAGGCCTGCTCGTTACCCGCTCCCAGGCGGCTGGTCAGGAACGATTGTGTTACCGGTCGCAAACGGCTGTTGATGACGGAATTCTCATCCAATCCCTTCTCAAAGGCGGTGATCTCTTTCACTGTAGCCAGGCTGCCCCACCAGCGCCAGAATCCGTGGGAATCAGCTGGTGCGCGAGAAGTGGTGGGCAACAACTTAAAGACGTCATAAAATTGAAAAATCTTTCTATCAACTGTGTCTCCCTGCTGAAGCGCACGTGCCGCGCTGATATCCGCCGCATTTTGCACCACGGCGTAGGTGCTGATAGTAAGCAGAAAGATTACTATCAGCAACACCGCTACTCCAGTGGTGACACGGGTATGCTTCAGTGAGAGTTCCGCCTCTTCCTCACGACTATTCTTCTCATATAACGGAATTTTATCCGGTTTTGTATTGACCATCTCTTGTACCACTATCCGTTCGGGATAAGGAAGAAATATCTATTATTTTCTGGTATTGCAGATTACGCATATTCTTCCTCTTTCTTAAAATATGAAATAGATAAACGGGTTATATGACTGCGTGCCCAGGATAATTAATGATATCCAGAGCAGGCAGGCGCAGAGAACAGCTTTCGGCCAGGTGAGTTGCTGTGTCCACTCCCAGGTGTCACGCGCGAACCAGACCAGCACGAAGGCGATGGCGAAGCAAATCAAATAATACGGCTGATACAGGATACCGGCGAGCAAGTTAACATCGGCGGACAGTATCCCGTGAAAGCCGAACATGTGACCCAGGTAAGCTGTGGCATGAGAGAAATTCGTCGCCCGGAAAAAGACCCACGCGATCATCACAATGAAGAAGGTAATCGCTATACGTGCAAACTTCGGCAGCTTGCCATAAGCGTTCTTTTTACCCATACTGCGCTCGAAGGCCAGCATACTGCCGTGTATACCACCCCATATCACGTAGTTCCAGGCGGCACCATGCCACAGCCCACCCAGCAACATGGTGAGCATGAGGTTAACGTAAGTACGCGCTTTCCCTTTACGGTTACCGCCCAGCGGGATATACAGATATTCGCGCAGCCAGGTGGAGAGCGAGATATGCCATCTATGCCAGAACTGGGTGATTGATTCGGCACAGTATGGCCGATCGAAGTTGCGTGCGAAGACGAATCCCAGCATCAGTCCCAGACCGATGGCCATATCGGAATAGCCGCTAAAGTCGAAGTAAATCTGGAAGGAGTAGCCCAGCACCCCGAACCAGGCGTCGGCGGTGTGTAGCGAGGAGGCATTAAAGGTCAGGTCAGCGATCTTGCCGCAGGGATTGGCGATAAGAATCTTCTTCGCCATACCCAGCGAGAAGAAGGCAACGCCACGGGCGAATTTATCCAGCGTGAGCGTTCGGTGTTCCAACTGATCAGCCAGGAAAGAGAACTTGAGGATCGGCCCAGCCACCAGATGCGGGAACATGGAGACAAAGCAGGAGAAGTCGATGAAGTTCCGCATGGCCTTCGCATCGCCACGATAAACGTCTATGGTATAGCTGAGTGACTGGAAGGTGTAAAAGCTGATTCCCAGCGGGAGAATGACGCGAAAGAAGGTGTCCCACTGCAGATGAGCCAATCCCATCGATGCCATCAACCCATTGTAGCTGTCGATGCCGAAGTTAAAATATTTAAAAAAGCCTAGCATGGCCAGGTTGGTGATAATGGAAAGGGCGATGGCCTGCCGCTGCAACCGCGTGCGTGCCCCTTTCGCCAACGGTACCACTTCCCCGCGCCAGTCGCGCCAGAAATGCCAGGAATCATGGGCGATGACCATGCTGAGGAGCCAGTCAACGAAGGTGGTGGCGAACATCAAGAAGATGAATTTCGGGTTTGCCCAGCCGTAGAAGATGTAACCGGACACCACCAGCGACAGGTTGCGGGCGCGCTGCGGTGCCCGAGCAAGTGCGTAGTAGATTATCAACACCAGCGGAAGGAAGTAAAAGACAAAAATATGGGAACTGAATACCATGCCGCGCCTTTACTGTAATAGAATATTTAACCTTCCCTCATACCACCTTTATGCATGGATGAGGAGCATTCCGGGTCTCAATATACCAGCTGGCACCATTGTTTATCTTACGATTAATTCAACAGCATGGTACCACAATAGATCAATATCGCCAATATTCAGTAATTGTTCAGAGTCATCAGCCTTAGTTTCACCTAACCCCCCGGCCCCCTTCCCGGCGCGGGAAGGGGAAGAATCATCTTTTTTCAATAGATAATCATTGAATCAGCTCCCCTTCCTTCGCCGGGAAGGAGCTGGGGGTTAGGTCTAACCAAGGCATCCGATGTGCTATTCTCATGAGACTGAACAGCTACAATATTCACGGTAATTCAATGTCGTTGCTCTGTCCGGCAACGCCTCCACCAGCGGCAGGTTGTCGTATATCTGTACCGCTCGTCCTCCACTCCACAGCATGGTTAGTGTGTACCTTCAGCGGATATCATAATACACCGGCGCGTCATCAGCTCCTTCAATATCGTCTTTAAGATAGGTGCTCTCCAGCTGGGGATTTAACGCGAAGGGTTCCAACGCCAGTTCGACGCTGGTATCTTCTTTCAGGCCCAGACCCGGCTGGACCTGTTTATCGAGGATGGCCCAGTGGGCGACACGGATAATTTTGGCGGTGCATTCACCAGCGTAAACACGTTCCACCTGGTAGGTGTAGACGACCAGCGCTTCGCTGTATGGAGTGATCTCCTTTAGTGTGGGCATTGTAGAGCGCGCCAGCAGTTTTGCCTGCACGGTCACCCTGGGCACGGGGATCCTCGCGTCGATTATGGCCTTGTAAGAGGTGTATTCGGCCTGTACCTCACTCGCAGACAACACCCGGCTATATAGCGCCACGCCTTCAATAGTTCCGGCCCAGTGCCGGTCATCTGCAGACCATTCATTACCGAAGACGATGTGCTGCACGTCCCAGTTGCTGAAGTCACCCTTCACCTGGTCGGTTGTAAGGGTAGCCTTGCCGTTGACATAGCAGATCAATTTATTCGCAGCATACGTCACCGTGATGTGGGTGGGTTCTTTGGTATCGATCTGGCAGAGTGTCACCGTGGGATTCGTACCGTTGGTACCAGTCTGTGGCGTGCGCAGGCGCAAAACGATATTGTTGTCTTCCTGTCCCAGAGTGAAGTTCCGTTGTTTATTGTTTGTCGAGAAGCTGATGATGCGCGCCGGGCCTTTTTGCTGCAAATTCGCCGGTTGGATGACCGCTTCTATGGTCAGCGCGTTACTCGCCTTGCACGCCTGTAGCAACGGCGCGTCTATGCCTTCCACCGTAAAGGAACCATTTTTCAGCAACATGGCATAATCGTGCGTATAAAGTGCAGTGCCGTGCGGTTTCACCGCGTGCGTGATACGCAGCGGATTGGGCGTTTTTGCGGTGGCCCAGCAGAAGGCCAGCCCATCCCGCGATACTGGCCAGGCGACACGCTGCAACTTCACCTTCGTGACGGCAAGCGCGTTAGGGCGTTGCGCCCGGTCAGTAACGCCGCTCAGCGTCAATTCATCATCCGGCTTCGGCTCAGCCGCCAGTTGGAGCGTGAGCCGGTAGCCATCCTCCTGCAACGTTGACTGCTCTATCAGCGTCTGCGATGTCAGGCTAAATTGCGGATTCTTCAACTGAACCGGCTCGTTAAAAGTAACGACCAGCTTCCGTTTCTCCACCAGCATGGCGGATACTACTGTGGGGGCGGAGGCCTTACTCACCATCACCACACCGCGCAGGCGCTGGTCGCCTTTCCGCGCTTCCACCGTATATGAACCGGCTTCAGGATAGTTATGGGTGCTCTCTTCTCCAGTAGTGCCGTCGCCATACTCCCACTTCCAGCCTCCGGTGGCCAGTTCCTTATGGGTAAACCGTGCGGTATACGGCGCTTCGTCAGTTTGCTGTCCAAGCTCGCGGGGTACCAGGTAGATGTCTGGGAAACGATCACAGCCCGGATGGAAAGTATAGCGTACTGGATTGCCGATGATCTCCAGCGTGTCAGGATTAATCAACGCGGCGAAGATATCGTAATCGGCCGTGAAATGATCATGCTGCTCGGGTGAGGCGGCGAAGGCAAAGGCTAGCCCACTGCGTGACAGCATCGGGAAATACAGGTAGTGCCGCTCACGCGGCATACGTGCGTCATCGCGCGCCAGGATCGGACTCACTGCCCGCGTTGCCAGATTAAAGCGATTGATAGGGCCGCCGGCCCCGCCCATCCAGAACCCCCACTTGCCGTCATTGGAGAAGTACGGCTGGCAGCCACTCTGGTTACGCTGCACGTCAATGCTTTTTGTCTTTTCCTGATAGGGGGAGAATGACGGGAAACCCGTGGTAGCATAGGTCTTTGTCGCGTTGATGAGAAACCCATATTCCGTTTCTGGTTTTGTGGTCAGACGGTCGCGTACCCCGGTATCTACATTAATCTGGTAAGTTTGGCCATCGCCGCCGACATATATCAATCTCTGTGCATCCACCCAGACGGCCGCACGGTCTTCAAAATACGCCCGGGCATCGTCAACTAGCTTGCGGTTGCCACTGCCGTCGCGATTAATGATATACAGCGGGCAGGGGCTTTTCCTGGGGAATTTATTATAGCCGTCCTCGCCGGAGGGTAGACTGAGGTATACCAGCCGAAGCCCGTCCGGAGAGATGTGCGGGCAGGTATGATCACGGCCCTTCTCCTCCGGCGCGAGCATCCGCTCATCGGAACCGTCAAGGTTGATAGTCCAGATGCGCCAGTTTCCGGTGCGATTGGACTCCCACACCAGATAGCCGTCGCCATTGGCCGCCAGCTGCCGTTGCTCCGTCGCCCATGACTCCGGCGTGTTGCGTTGCGCCAGCACCGGTAGCGCCAGCAGCAGCATGATAAGCAGAAAATATCCCAATTTCATTTTTGCCTCCAATCGTGCCACGCACGATGATAATAGGTTAGACAATATCTGGGTTGTAAAGGTTGCAGGTGAGTACAGGAGTGGGAGCATGCACTGGCAGGAACGGAATGCGGTGAATGATTGAGCGAACAAAAACCTGTTGCTCTCGTCCAACGGGTAGCGCTCTTTGGCGATCCTGATCAGTTGCTGGCGCTTAGCGAATTCCCGGTGGCGTGCGCCTTCGCCCTGCGCATCATGCGTATCGCCTTTGAGCAAGTAGATCGGCGACAGGAGCAAGTAGCGTTGACGCTGGGTTGCTCACAGAGCTACATCTTCTGGCATATTGTGTTACCACAGGTGCGGCGCAGTATACTGGCCGCCTTCACGCTGGCCTGGTCTCGCTCGCTGGGTGAGTTCGGCCCGGTGATGATCTTTGCCGGTACTATCCGTATGCAG
>JBBQQW010000053.1:0-14712 GCA_038215455.1 Armatimonadota bacterium | reverse complement strand
TTACAATATAAACTTTGCTTATTTCCGCCCATGAAACACCTCTCTTCTCTAATGCGTCGAACACGATATACACGGATCATACGCCCGCACCAGCATCTCCAGCTTCAGTTTGATCTCCTCGGGGGGGGGAGGATGAGGGTGGGGGCTAGTTTTGTTTTTTCGCTAACGCCTTTACGAACTTTGCAAAAAATTCGTCTGCAGAAATCGATCCTTGATCTAAGGCAGCAATAGACATATCTACCCGCGCCTTCTTTTTTTCACTCATCGGACGTGGGGCATGATATTTACAATATAAACTTTGCTTATTTCCGCCCATGAAACACCTCTCTTCTCTAATGCGTCGAACACGATATACACGGATCATACGCCCGCACCAGCATCTCCAGCTTCAGTTTGATCTCCTCGGGGGGGAGGTTGAGGAGGGGGGGGGCTAGTTTTTCCATGTCCAGTTGGATGTTGGCGTGGTGCTGGGTGGTGGGGCTGGTCAGGTTGCCGCCCGTGCAGGTGCCGTTGTCGTCGAAGGCGTAGCTGTGGAAGAGGATACCGCGCGGGGCCTCTACTGCGCCCGCACCCCAGCCGGCTTTGGGGGTGACGTGCGGCACTTCCGGCTGGATGCCCGCTGCCAGCAGGCTGTCCGCCAGCTCCAGGCTGTGCTCTACCGCGTGCATCACCTCTACCAGTTGCGCCACCGTGTTCAGGTACGGGTTGCAGTCGCCGCGGCTGAGGCCGAAGTAGCGCGCCAGCTCCGCCGCGCCGGGCTGCAGGTGGGCGGCGTTGAGGTTGAAGCGCGCCAGCGCCCCCACCATGTAGCTGTCGCGGTGCCATTTGGCCCATTTGGCCGTGCTCTGCCCCACCACGTATTCGTTGGCCACCTGCTTGAACTTCTGCACCGCCACGGTGTTAGTGGTGTCGCTGCTGCCGATATTGCCGTGGTAGAAGGTGTAGGTGCCACGGTCGACCAGCGCCACATACTCCGTATCGCGCTCGAAGGCGGGCAACTTGTCCTTTACCGAGTGTACTGCATCGCCCAGTGTCTGCAGGTCGCGTAACGCCTCACGGAAGAGCGTGATCAGCTCGCGCAGGGTGTTGGCCGTGGGCAGCGCGCCGAAGCCGCCGGGGCGCATACTCACCGGGTGGGTGCGCCGCCCGCAGAGCAGCAGCATCATGGTGTTGCCCAGCTTATGCAGGCGCATGATGCAGTGTACTAAATCGGGATGCGAGGCCACCAGCGGCACCACCGACTTGGTGCCCAGCAGGTCCGGCGCGGCCAGGTAGCCGATATGCAGCACGTGGCTCTCGATGATCTCGCCATAGAGCGCCAGCATACGCAGTTTATCCGTCTGCGGCGAGACGGCGATATCCATGGCGTCCTCGATGGCTTTCAGCGCCGCCAGCGAGTGCGCCACCGAGCAGATGCCGCACACGCGGCTGACTATCGTCTGGATATCTTCCCAGTTGCGCCCGCGCACCATGGCCTCGAAGAAGCGCGGTGCCTCCGGCACCTGCCATTCTATCTTATCTACCTTCCCGTCGGTGGCGTGAATCTCGATATTGCCGTGGCCCTCTACCCGGGTGATATGGTGTACTTTCAGGTCAATTATTTTAGCCATTCTTCGTCTCCTGCGGGCTGTTGAATAGTGCCAGGCGGCTCATCAGGTCGGCGGGGGTCTTGCGGTAGCGCTCCATCACCTCCATAGCCCCGTTCACATTTGGGTCATCCACATAGCCACGGCAGCCAAAGCACCACATGCCCCCCGAGGGGCACGGGGCGTTGCAGCCAGCGCGTGTCACCGGGCCCAGGCAGATCTCGCCATACTCGTAGCGGCAGATATTCTCGCGAATTTTGCACTCTACACACACCGAGAAGTTGGGGATCACCGGCGTGGTGCCGATGAGCAGGCAACGGATGATATAGGTGAACTCGCTGATGGTGATGGGGCAGCCGTGTACCATGAAGTCCACCGTCACCACCTCGTTGACGGCCTTCACCGGCTGCGTGGCCAGGTGCGGCATACGGGCGTTTTCTTCATAGACGCAGCGCTTCACTTCCTCGATATTCGCGAAGTTATTCACCAGCTTGTTGATACCGCCGATAGTGGCGCACGCCCCCAGCGCGATGAGGATCTTCGCCTTGCTGCGGATGGTCTTCAGCCGTTCCTCATCAGAAGCCCGGGTGATGGAGCCTTCAATGATGGCGATGTCGTACTCTTCGCTCTGCTCGGACATCGCCTCGCGCCACTCTACCGGGGTGATGAGCGTGAGCAGTTTGAGGATATCCTCTTCTATATTGACGATCTGCAGCTGGCAACCTTCACAGCAGGCGAAATCAAAGATGGCGACGCGTGGTTTGCTCATATAGCCTCCCGCATGTCCGTCAGGTCAGCGAAGTTAAAGACGGGGCCGTCGGTGCAGGCGTAGAGCCGGTTGATCTGGCAATGCCCACACTTGCCGATACCACACCGCATACGGCGTTCCAGCGATACATAGATATGCTCCAGCGGGATGCCGCGCGCCTCCAGCCCGGTGATGACGAACTTATACATGATGGGCGGCCCGCAGATGATAATGCGCGACTTCTCCGGGTGTACCGGCACCCCGGGCATCAGCGTGGTGATTACCCCCACATTGCCCGTCCAGCCTTCATCACCACGGTCCACCGTCTCCTGATAGGTGACGCCCTCGTAATTCTTCCATTGCTCGATCTCATCAAGGAAGATCCGATCCCCCGGAGTGCGCGCACCGTAGAGGATGGTAATAGCCCCGTAATCCGCGCGCCGTTGCAGGATATACTGGATGGCGGAGCGCACCGGCACCAGCCCGATACCACCGACGATGATCACCAGGTCTTTGCCCAGCAGCGCACTGTCGACGGGGAAATGATTGCCGTAAGGCCCGCGGATACCGATGGACGAACCCGGCGGGAGATCGTGCAGCGCCGCCGTCACGCGGCCCACCTTGCGCACCACCAGCTGGAAGGTGTCGCGCTCGTCCGGGGCGGTACACAGCGAGATGGGCGCCTCGCCGATGCCCGGCACGGTGACGCTGACAAACTGCCCCGGCATGTGCCCCAGCGGTTTGCCGTTAGTCAGACGTATCAGAAACATGCGGTCAAGCTCGGTCAATGGCTCCGAGTGCTCCACCACCGCCGGCATGGGCAGGTAGATATCTTTTTCCGGCAAGGTATCGGTATTCATGCGCGTCTATCCCTCCAGCAGCGTATTGTATAATTCCACCGGGTTGGCGATCTTCGCCGTGCAGGCGCTGGTGCAGCGGCCACAGCCCACGCAGGCGATCTGCCCCATGCGTTTCCACAGATATTGTCCCTTGCGGTAGAAGCGGTGCCGGTAGCGCTCCTCGCGGCTGCGGCGGAAATTATGCCCGCCTGCCACCTGGGCGAAGTCGCGCAACATGCAGGCATCCCAGCGGCGGATGCGCTCGCCTTCCTTCAGCGACCAGTCTACTTTGTCGATCACCTCGAAGCAATAGCAGGTGGGGCATACCATATTGCAGGAGCCGCAGGAGTAGCAGAGCGCCGAGTTCGCCTCCCAGACCTTATTGTCATATTGCGTCTCCAGCAGTTTGGGCAGGTCGGTGGGGGCACACTTCAGCAGGTACTTATTCATGAAGTGGTGCGCGTCGTCCCAGAACTGCTCGCGCCGCGCCAACAGCAGCGGGTCGGCATCGGGAGCATCGCCCAGATACTGCAGCAACACCTCGCCTTTTTCCGTGCGTACATCCGCTATATATCCTGCGCCGATGCGCGTGAGGAGGATGTCGAACCCCTCCTGCACAGTGGAGGTGCCCATGCAGGCGGCGAACATAGTGGGCGAGGTGTTCTGGATATCGCAGGCCACGATGGTGGCCTGCTGGCGGCGGGTGAGGTAGTGGATGTCAGCGTTATCCTTGCGAAATACGGCGTCCATCTGCGCTATCGCCACCGCATCATAGGGGTGTACGCCAAAGAGCACGAACGGCGTATTGTCGATAACCGACTCATAGTGGCCGTCCTCATGGAACTCCATGATCTTCTCGACCAGCGGCTGGAAATATTTCTTCGGCGGCAGGATAGTCACATCGAAATCCAGCCGCAGCGCCGCCGCATCGGCGAGGGCCTCATAGGCAAAACGGTCGGCCTTCGCCTGCACCCCGTACACCGTGGTGTTGCTGATCAGACTCGTGACCCACTCCTGCATGGAGGCGTCGGATATATATTTTATACTCATCAGGCGCACTCCTCAGATGCCATGTTTGCCGAGTTCCTTCTCCAGCAGTACCACGTGGCTGAACTCTTCCTTGATCACATGGTCCAGCTTATCCAGCCCCAGCGCTTGCGGTACGTACTGGCGCATGCCGGAATAGAAGATGATAGAATCCTGCTCGCGCCCCAGCGCTGTTTTCAGGATCTCTTTCAAGGGTGTCGCCGGGGTGAAGAGCTTGCGCGGATCATCGGTGAAGACCACACCATCGGCGAAGGCGCGTAGGTAGAGCAGCATCTCATCGTAGGGGTCATAGACGGTCTCCGCCTCCTCCATCGTGCTCAAGGTCATGCGCATGGCGGTGAAGAGTGCGGCGTGGCTCTCCTCCCAGCTGGAAAGCCGCAACAGCAGCGCGTGGGCCGCCGTATTATCCACCTGCTCGGCTGCCACCTGGTAAAACGCCACCCCGTTACGCTCGATCTGCTCAGCCACCTGCAGCATCTCTGCTGCCGAAAAACGGATAGCCATGTCCTGCCCTCCGGTAAAAACTAAATTTTTATCCATCTTAGCAGACAAAGACGATATCCTCAATGAGTTTAGTACGACAAAGTTGGCGGTAAATTGGCACAATGGCGGTTATTTGGGGGACTGAGTCGCCCCCCTGGGAACCGCCAATCTCCGTATTGGCCCATACCACACCAGCAGCAGAAAAAGCTATAATAATCCCCAGAGTTGCTGGAGGAATTGGCTGTGGTGGATGAACCTTTGAAACCGTTTCGTAATGCGCATAGTTTGCGGCTGCCGGCGTGGGGGCCGTATACTAAGCGCTATGCGGGGATATCGCATGTGCCGGACGAGCGGCTGGGGTTGCGCTTTGATTTGAGCGTCTTCCCGGGGATATACCGGCGGCGTGCGGATCTGCCCAATGTCACCCGCGAGTCGGGGTTTCACCCGTGGGAGGCCACGCCAGACCTCGCCTACTACAGCTACCGGCACGAGTTGGAGTGGAAAGACCGCCTCTATGCGGATATCGCCTATGTGGCGGTTGCGCCAGACGCCCGCCTCATCGCTGCGACGCTGGTGAATAATACCGAGCTGCCGCAGCAACCGGTGCTGCACTTCATGGCCTCGCTGCACTTCCCGCCGCTGCGCCCGTACTCGCAGGAGTGGCTCATCCCCGTGGAGCCCACGTTGCCCGGCGGTGCACAGTGGATTGATGCGCTGGCCTATGATAAGATGCACTACGCCACCGCGCGCCCGGCGGATCACCTTAGCTATGAAGGCTGGTATCGCGGGGAGATCCGTGGGCACGGTTTTGTCGATGGCCGGGGGCTGGGGATCCGCTTCGGGAGCGAGGCGGGCGATACCGTCAGCTACGAGATCACCCTCGAGCACACGATGCCCGATGCCATGCTGCTCTTCCGCTACCGAGCCGACGCGGCTGCCCCCGCCGCATTTCGCTGCAGCGGGTTAATTGATGAGCAGCTCGATTTCTGCGGCGCGGGCGACCTCTCCACCGCTGCCTACCAGTTCTCCGGCTCCGGGGAGTTCAGCCAGTTGTGCGTGCCGGTCGGCGACCTCGCGGCGGGGGTACACCGGCTGACATTGAAATCCATCGGGGCCGCGTCTATCGAGCTGGATGGCTTCGCACTGGTGGAGCGCAGCGCTGCCGACGTCGTCACCTTCACCGAGGTGACGTGGAACCCCACGCCGAAGATCACCCACGGCCCCACCGCCACCAGCTTCATGCTGGAATACGAGCAGGCCCCGGCGGCATATGGGCTGGCGTGGGGGTATCCGCTGAGCGAGGTGCGCGAGTTCATCGGCGAGGCACTGGACACCGTGCTGCCCGGTAGCGTGCATAACCATACCGCCAAATGCTTCACCGGCGCGGGAGAAGGGCACTACACCAATGCCTTCTGCCGCCCCATTCCGCTGGCCCCGGGCGAGACGCGGACGATATTTGCCCTGGTCTGCACGGGCACGCCCGCGCAGGTTTACGAGCAGTTGGCGGCGTTCGACCCCGACTCCCCGCAATTGCCGGAGCTGGTGGCCGCCGCCCGCGCCACGTTGGAAAAGCAGGCAGTATTGCCGGATGGTGACGCCTTTGTGCCCAGCCAGCGGCGCATGGCCGCCACCACGCTCACCAATGTGGTTTATCCCGTCTACACGCGTGGTAGCTATATCAAGCACGGCACGCCGGGGCGCATCTGGGATTGCCTGTACACCTGGGACTCCGGCTTTATCGGGCTGGGGCTGGCGGAGCTGGACCCCCGACGCGCCGAGGACAACCTGAACGCCTACCTGACCGAGCCGGGCGACGCGCACGCGGCCTTCATGCACCACGGCTCGCCCGTGCCCGTGCAGGCCAGCCTCTTCCACACACTGTGGAATAAAACCGGCGACCGTGCACTGCTGGAGCACGCCTACCCACGCCTACGGCAATACCACGCGTTCCTCTGTGGCGCACAGGGGGCCACCACGCGCACGCTAAAATCGGATCTGCTGCGCACGTGGGATTACTTCTACAACTCCGGTGGCTGGGACGACTACCCGCCGCAGGAGTACGTGCATGAGGAGAAGCTGGAGGCCAGCGTGGCCCCGATGGTGAACACCGCGCAAAGCATCCGTTTTGCGAAGATCCTGCGCATGGCGGCGCTGGCACTGGGCGCGACAGAGGATGTGGCACAATACGACGCCGAGATCGCCACCTTCACCGCTGCGGTGCAGCTGGCGTGGGATGAGCCATCCGGGTACTTCGGCTACCTGCGCCATGATGCAGCGGGGCACCCGACGGAGATATTGCGCCACCGCAGTGGGGCGAACTACAACATGGGGCTGGACGGCGTGGCACCGCTGGTGGCTGGCGTCTGCACCCCCGCGCAGGAGGCACGCCTGCTGGCGCACCTGGGCGATCCGGCGCAGCTACTCTCACCCGTGGGCCTTTCCACGGTGGATCAATCGGCACCATATTACCGCGTGGATGGCTACTGGAATGGCGCGGTGTGGATGCCACACCAGTGGTTTATCTGGAAGGCGCTGCTGGACCTGGGCGAGACGGCGCTGGCGCGGCGCATCGCCGTCACCGGCGTGACCACCTGGCAACGCGAGGTGGACGCCTCCTACAACTGCTGCGAGCATTTCATCATCAGCACCGGGCGCGGGGCCGGGTGGCACCAGTTCGGCGGCCTCAGCACCCCCGTCCTCGCCTGGTTCGCCGCCTACTACCGCCCCGGCCACCTCACCACCGGCTACGACATGTGGGTAGAGCAGCAGCAGTTTAACGCGGACACCACCGAACTCACCGCTCGGCTGACCCTGCACGGCACTCCCGCCCACCACCCCGCCATCCTGGTGACGCTCGCTCCCGGCCCTCACTACCGCGCCAGCTGGAACGGCACCCCCATAGATATTACCGAACCCTGGCCCGGCCTGCTGGAGCTGCACCTACCCAGCGGCGGGGGAAATGGAGAGTTGTGGGTGGGGAGGTAAAGAAACTACCCCGAAGTGGTGAAAAATTTGCGATTATCCCCGGCTTTTTGTATACTCTTATCTATACATTCATGGCAGACGTCCATGCTACGAAGAGGAATTCAGTAATGCTTTTTACACGCTATAGCGGCAACCCGATCGTTCTCCCCGGCAAGTGGGACTGGCGCATGGTGGCGACCTTCAACCCGGCGGTCATCCTGCACCAGGGCGTCTTCTATATGTTCGAGCGCGCCTGCTCGGGGCTGGATCCGTTGCAATGCCGTATCGGGCTGCTGCGGAGCGACGACGGCTTCAACTTCACCCACGTGAGCACCGAGCCGGTCTTCGGGCCGGAGCAATTCGATGCCCCCTTCGGCACCATCGAGGATCCGCGCGTGGTGGAGCTGGACGGGCGCTTCTACATGACCTTCGTCTTCCGCCCCTATGCCGCGCGTTGTTTCCCCACAGGCAAAGGTGTGCCGCGCTACCGCGAGGCGGAGAATCTGCCCGCCGGGCTGGCGAACAACTACCGCTCGGGCATTGCCGTTTCCGATGACATGGAGCACTGGGAGGTGCTGGGGCTGATCACCCCGCCGGATATCCACGACCGCGACAACGTGCTCTTCCCGGAGAAGATCGGTGGGCGCTACGCCATGCTGCGCCGCCCGAATGAATTCGTCGGCCCGGAATATGGCTGCAGCGCCCCGAGTATGTGGCTCTCCTTCTCCGAGAACCTGCTCGACTGGAGCACGCCCGAGTTGATCGCCACCCCGGAGCAGCCGTGGGAAGCGCAGAAGATCGGCGCTGCCTCCACCCCCGTGCGCACCGATGCCGGCTGGCTCACCCTCTACCACGGCGTCGACGCTGGCTCCGCCTACCGCGTGGGCGTCATGCTGCTTGATCTGGAGGATCCGCGTCGCGTCATCGCCCGCACCCCCAGCCCCATCATGGAGCCGGAGGCATACTACGAGAAGGTGGGACTGATCATCCCCAACACCATCTTCCCCACCGCCACCGTCATCAAAGATGGCCTGATCTACCTTTACTACGGCTGCACCGACACCAGCATCAGCGTCGCCACCGTTCCGGTACAAGAGCTGCTGGAGATGGTGCTGGAGTATCCGGTGTAGGTGCAGAAAAACTTCGGCTTATACCTATTGATCAGCTCGACTCCGTGATTAGGCTATGGAATAGCTGCGACTATATTTGAGGAATTGCGCATGAGCAGTGAACAATATATGCAAATGATACAGGAAAAGATCGGACGACGGCAGCTGATCTTTTACGGTACCCGCGGGTGTGATGCCGAGACATTGCTGGGAATAGACCAGCTTTCCCATGTAATCTCCCAGGTAGCCCCGCTGCAATCGGCAGCAGTAAGTGAAGTCTGCCTGGAGACAATGACGCAAGAGCGGGTAGATCTGAATGCATATAAAATCGACAAGGACAAACGCGATGTTATCGTAGAAATCCGAAATCAGATACTGGCAGCTTTCCGTAGTCCGGCAATTGTGATCCCTTACCGATCGACGGAGTTATTGGCTTCAGCCTGGTTTCCTCGTGCACACCAAGTATTGCACGCCGGGATATTTCATGAAATGCAAACCTGCTTCGAGCATAAGCCCTGGGTTGAAACCTCGCTGGCTGAGCGAAATATTCGCATCATCCCATGGTGATATATAGCAGACAATGAAGCGCTTCCTTTTTTACGCGAGCATATCCGCCCGGAGTGCCCGCTTATCTTGCGAATTTCTCGCTCTGATGGGGGAGCTGGCACTTTCATAATTAAAGACGGCGCTCAATTAGAAGCCAGCATCCCGGCACATGATGATGGTTATATTGGCGTGGCACCATATCTTACACCGAGTGTACCGTTAAACGTTAATGCCTGCATTTTTAAATCAGGAAAGATCTCCATGCACCCGGCCTCCCTGCAATTGATCGGGATCCCACAATCTACTACCCGCCGGTTCGGGTATTGTGGTAATGATTTTGCAGCTATTAAACAGCTCGATCAAGCTCATCTCGCTGAATTGGACAAGATGGTGCGTGAGGTGGGAGCATGGCTTTATCTGAATGGGTATATCGGGGCTTTCGGCATCGATGCTTTGCTTTATAAAGACAAAGTGTACCTGACGGAGATAAACCCACGCTTCCAGGGATCGACACTAGTAACCGCGCTGCTGGATGCAAAGCTAGGTCGGCCAGACATGTATATCTCCCACCTGGCGGCATTCCTGGAGCTGGAACCTTACGATAGCATGACATTGCCAGAGTTAACTATGGCACAACCAGCGATGGGGCACGTGGTAATGTATAACAAGAACCGCGTGCCCACCTGTATTGATACCAGCAACCTGCACACAAACGGCGTTCGCTACCGCCTGCAACCGGAAGCAAATATAAAAGTTCATCCCGACGCAATCACTTACCAAGGGATATTCCATGGAGCCATCACCGCAGATGGAAACTCCCTGCTTCCCGAATGCTCACGACTTCTGGATGCTGGCAACTGCGATTAGCACCACCGGTGTCAATTATGTTGCGAGTTGCTGGTGTCTCTTTCTACGAAAAATGATTTAGCGGGCGCTTTGCCGATTGGTCTCCTCGGGGTATTTCCGGAACAACTTGTAGAGCTAAAGGCACGTTGTTAATGCCGGTGATGCTGCGAGGTCGTCCACTATCGTTGTAATTCACAGGATATAAGGATAATTGAGGATAATCAGGATATAAAGATAATTACCTGGGATTGCGGGCGAAGTCTGCGTCAGGAAAACCACCTCATAGGGTGCGAATAACTAAAAACGATACTCCTGTCTCCTGTGGTTAACCATCCCCACTACCGTGTATAATAGCATTTATGTCAAATAATCGTTATGACTATCTGGAGATTGACGGCTGGACGGCACCGGTAGAGCAACAGGCGGAGCCAGTTGCGGCACCGTCGGTGGTGCCGGTGCGGGTGGTGGCGCATCGCAATACCTTCCGGGTGGTGGAGATCATCGGGCGTTTTGGGCGCAAGGCCGGGGAGTTTAACACGCCCGGGGGGCTGACGGTGGATGCGGCGGGGACGCTCTATATCGCCGACAGCTACAACAACCGGGTGCAGATTATCGCCAAAAATGAGGTGGATGTGATCGGCGCACGCGGCACCGCCCCGGGGCAGCTGATGTTGCCGATGTCGGTGGCGCTGGAGAATACCGGCTGCTACTACGTGGTGGAGCAGGGGAACAACCGGGTGCAGAAGTTCGGCCCCACCGGGCGCACTATCTACACCATCGGCACCCCGGGCGTGGGGAAGATGCAGTTCAACAGTCCGCGCGCGGTGGCGCTGGATAGCAAGCAGAACTTCTACATCGCCGATACCGGCAATAACCGCGTGGTGACCTACAACTTTAAGGGGCAATTTCGCGGCCAGGTTATTGGTGCCGCCCCCGGCGATTCCTTCAATCGCCCCAGCGGGCTGGTGGTGACGGCGGATGATGAATTGATAGTGGCCGACACGTGGAATCACCGCCTGGTGCGCATCGATAGCGCGGGCAAACCTCGTGGCACTATCGGCGCATATGGCGATGATATGGGGCAACTGAACCAGCCGGTGGGCGTGGCGATAGACATCGACGGCGGCCTTATCGTGAGCGAGGCGGGCAATAACCGGCTGCAAAAGTACAGCATCTCTGGCATCCCCGTCAGCACCTGGGACGGCAGCAAATCTTCCATCGGCACCCTCGCCAACCCCGGCGGCATCGCCATCACCCGCAGCGGCGAGATCTACCTGGCGGACACCAACAACCACCGCATCATCTGGTTTGAGATGATGCTGTAGCGGTGGCGTGGCATAGGGAACAAACTCCCCACAGTTGGTGTCTATCTGATAAGGAAGTATTTTGCGGAGCTTGTAATTATGCGCGTGTTGGTATTGTTGATATTTGGATTGGCCATGGTTGCCTGTCGGGCGGCGGACTGGGCGCAGTTTGGCGGACCGGGGGGGACGGGGGTGTCGGCGGAGACGGGGATGCTGGGTGAGTGGCCGGAGGGCGGCCCGAAAGCGCTCTGGTCCTATCCGCTCAACCCCGGATTCGGTGCCCCGGCGGTACGCGATGGCATGGTCTACCTGCTCGACCGCGATGAGCCGAAACGGCAGGATATTCTGCGTTGCCTGGAGCTGGCTACCGGCATTGAGCAGTGGAACTTCTCCTACACCACCAGTCGCAGCTTCAGCGGAACCGGCTGGGATTACTCCGGCGTGCGCTCCACCCCGCTGGTGGATGAACAGTACATCTACATCATGAGCGAGTTCGGCGAAATCCGTTGCATTGACCGTACCACGCACCTGGAGGTATGGAAGCACGATATCATCATGGAGTTCCGCGGCGATCAGTACGACAGAACCAAATACCGCACCGACGTCCCCCAGTGGGGGGTGTCGCAGTCGCCGGTGCTCTATAAAGATATGATCATCGTCGCCCCGCTCTCCGAGACGGTGGGCATGGTGGCGTATGACAAAGTAACCGGGAAGATGCGCTGGCAATCCCCGCACATTGGCCGGCTCTACTACTGCCACATGACCCCCTACGTCACCACGCTGGGCGGGGTAGACCAGGTGGTGATGGTGACCAATGTCTTCAAGGGCAAAGATGCCTATATCGCCGGGGTAGATGCCAACACCGGTGCGCGGCTGTGGATAAAAGAGTTGTGGCGCTGGTACAATATCCCCATCCCGCAGCCGGTGAATATCGGCAACGATACGCTCTTCGTCGCCGGTGGCTACCGCATCGGCTGCTTCACCCTCAAGGTAACCCGCGATGGTGACACCTGGACGACGGACTACGGCTTCAAGGACAATGTGAATACTACCCCGTTCATGCAGAACCCGCTCCTCTTCCACGGATATATCTACACCAGCAGCAACGACCCCTGGCACAACACCCCCGAGCGCAACTCCACCGATGACCGCAAAATAGTGCAGCATGGGCTGCAGTGTCTGGATATAAATGGGAAGATAATGTGGGAGACCGGGGCGAAAGACAGCCTCAACTGCGGCCCCATCCTCATCGCTGATAGCCTGATCTACGCCCTGGACGGTGAAAGCGGTGAGCTGCGCATGGTGGAGGCAAACCCCGACGGCTACAAAGAACTGGGCCGCGCCAAAGTGCTGACCGCCAAAGGCAACACCGTCTGGACCGGCATGGCGCTAAGCGATGGCAAACTGCTGCTGCGCGACCAGCACGAGATGAAGTGTCTGGCGGTGCGGTGACAGGCCGGCTTATTGAATTCATAACCTCCTAATAATCAAGCGCACTACATCAGTGATTCCTCAGCAGGAACCTCCCACTCTCATCCAGAAGTTATACCCTATATGAATCAGTGATGAAGTGAGCTTCATTATTTGGGGATGAGAACATGATGTTGTATCTATGGCGTTAGCCATAGTCTACCTAACCCTCCAGCCCCCTTCCCGGCGCGGGAAGGGGGAGCATGATCGTTTTTCAAGAGATAATCATTGAATCGGCTCCCCATAGCCCAGCCCTGAAGGACTGGGCTGGAGGGCATTCGGCCAATCGCCCTTCGGGCGGGACGGTTATGGGTAAGCGTTCCCGTCCGAAGGACGATCGGCGTAGCCCACTAGCCCTGTCGTTTACGGCAGGGCGATAGGTTGGCGGGTTTGAACACTCTAAACCAACCTTGGAACTTGGATTTTGGATTTTGGAACTTTTTCGTAGGAGGCCACGTGCATGACAGATTTTACCACGCCTGAGTTCGTCGATGAGACGATTGAGAAGTATCGCCGGTATGTCAATCCGGGGTTGGCGGCGATGATGGATTTCGCTGGGTTCCACGCGGTTGAGTGGGCCGGGGAAGGCGCGGTAGTGCGTGATACGGCGGGGGTGGAGTATTTGGACTTCCTCGGTGGCTACGGCGTCTTCGCGCTGGGACATTCCCACCCGAAGGTGGTGGCGGCGGTGCGCACGCAACTGGAGCGTATGCCCATGAGCACGCGTGTACTCTTCAACCGCCCGCAGGCTGACCTGGCGGAGAAGCTGGCGGAGATTGCCCCAGGCGATCTGCAGTACAGCTTCTTCTGTAATAGCGGTACCGAGGCGGTGGAAGGCGCACTGAAATTAGCGCGACTGGCCTCGGGACGCACGAAGATCGTTGCCACCTCCGGCGGCTTCCACGGCAAGACCTTCGGCGGATTGAGCGCATCAGGGCGTGAAGTCTTCCGCAAGCCCTTCCTGCCGCTGGTGGGGGATTTCGCCCACGTGCCCTTCGGCGATTGTGACGCGGCGAATTGCATCATTAATGAGGATACTGCGGCGGTCATAGTGGAGCCAGTGCAGGGTGAGAACGGCGTCATCGTCGCCCCCGATGGCTACCTGGCGGGGCTGCGGCAGATCTGCGATGATGCGGGCGCACTGCTCATCTTCGACGAGGTGCAGACGGGCTTCGGGCGCACCGGCAAGCTCTTTGGCTGCGAGCATTGGGGCGTGACGCCCGACATCATGACGCTGGCCAAGGCGCTGGGCGGTGGTGTGATGCCCATCGGGGTATTCATGGGCAATGCCACGGTATGGAAGGCTTTCGAGCCGAATCCACTGCTGCACAGCAGCACCTTCGGCGGCAACGAGCTGGCCTGCGCGGCGGGTCTGGCCACTATCGAGGTGATGCTGGAAGAGAAACTCCCCGAGCGTGCCGCCGTCCTCGGCCAGCATATGCTCACCGGCCTGCGTGCAGTGGCGGAGAAGTACCCGCAGGTGATCACGGAAGTGCGCGGCCTGGGACTGCTGGTAGGCGTGGAGTTCACCGACAAGGATTTCGCCTCGCTGGTAATTGCCGGATTCGCGCAACAGCACATCCTCGCCGCCTACACCCTCAACAACCCCTGCGTAATCCGCTTTGAGCCGCCGCTGGTGGTCACAGCAGAGCAAATAGACCGCGTAATTGCCGCCTTCGATACCAGCATCGCCGGAGTGGTGGAGTTGATCTCGTAAGTGAAAAAAATAAACTACGAAATACCCCTGCTGTGCCATGGGCGGGACGCCCA
>JBBQQW010000052.1:0-14753 GCA_038215455.1 Armatimonadota bacterium | reverse complement strand
CCCCCAGCGCACCACCGCGCAACTAGAAACCCTCCTCCCCTGGTCGGAGATGTTACCCAGTGAGTGTCGGGTGCCAGGTAGGGCTACGGCGTAGGCGTTGTTTGAAATGGGGGGGGTGGGGAGAGTTTGACGGTTACGTTGTAAACAGGTTATCCACACTATTTTTGAAATTATCCACAGCTACCCGTGTTGCTGCAGTGCCAGCCGATCTATCCAGCATAACGCAGCATCATACATACGATAGTCGTCGTCTGCCTGCGCAAGTAGCTGCCTGGTATAGGAGGCTATCTCCGGCAATGTCCCCTCGTTTTTGAAGGGTATCCAATCTGCTGCAGTAGCGGGCACCTGCGGTAAAGCACTCTGTTCTCCGGCGATAAACTGTTGCAGCTCTACCGCACTCGCTACCAGAACGCCACAGCTGCCCAGCATGCGTACCACCTGCTGGAATCCCCGGTGTAGCTGTGCATGCGGATCCATGCACAGCAGGTAGGAGAACGCCCAGTCCGCCTGCTGTACTTCACAGTCAGGGATGACATGGTATTCAATGCCAATACCGTCACTCTCCGTATCGGTGATCCGCATCCCACTCCTGCTGTGCTCGTGTAGTGGAACGAACGCGGCAAAGCTGGAGCCATCCTGGATAAAGGCCGCCAGTGACGCAGTATGCTCCGTGGTATCTCCCGACTGCAGTGGCCAGCATATTTCCGGCGAGCTGCCAAATCCGGGGATCATCAAGCAATGATGCAATGGTACGCCGGCCGGTATATCGCCATTAATTTCGATGAAGTGCTCGGTCCAAATGCTCATGGGATGCAAAAGTGAAGTATAATTGACGCGCGCAGCACCCAACCGACCATGTAACGTCAAACCGATAGTATCGCCATCTTTTTCTTCCAAACTGAAGGCATGGAATTTGGCCACTTCCCGTCCGCCGTCTTCTCGTTGAAAGTAAAGGCATTTATCAATCGATGTCTTCCCCCAGGTTATCCATGAGTTTTCCTTGGAAAGCACCTGAATGAGGACTTCCATTGTGGCACCTTCACGCACCACGCAGAGGCGGATAATATCATTACCGCACACCACACATTCTTCACCATACATTCGACGTTCGATCTGAATTGACATTTAAACCCCCTGGAAAATAATAACTAATGACCTGGTAACGGATACCACACTATAGCTATATTCCATATATCCAAAACAAATGGGGGATAAAGTTGTCGTAAAGAAATGCAAAAGTGGGGCTTTTTGCTAATTTTTCATCCGGATCAATTTTTTGCTTTTCTTTTCGTCGTACATCTGCCGGTCAGCTTGTGCAATCAGCGCATCAAGTGAGCAGGGGTGCTCGGGATCGTAACGGGTGATGCCAATGCTGAGGGCGATATTGAATTGATGAGTACCATCTGAGTTTAGCGCAGTGACTATATAATTTAAACGTTTGCGGATATTTTCATCCGCAAACTCATCGTTTTCAAAGACGATAACGGCGAACTCATCGCCCCCGATGCGCGCGATAATATCGGCCTCACGGAAGGCTGTACGGAATACCTTCGCCACCGCCTGCAGCGCTACATCTCCCTGTTGATGCCCGTAGGTATCATTGATGACTTTCATATCATCGAGATCAGCGAAGATTAGCAGGAATCCGCGCGTGGAACGGTTCGCCACCTTGCGATGTTGCTCGGCAAAAGTGACGAAACCCCGGCGGTTGTAGATCCCCGTCAGCTCATCTGTGAGCGACAACGCCCGCACTGCCTGGCGCAGCCGGTTGCGCTCGATAGAATAGCGAATGGCGCGGATGAGCAGCGGACCATCCACCTGCCCTTTGACCAGGTAATCCTGCGCTCCCGCCTGTACCGCCGCCACTGCCATCTCCTCGTCATTGTTCCCAGTCAGCACTATGATGGGGATATCTGGGCAAATTTCATTCAAACGAATAAAAGTATCGATACCATGACTATCGGGAAGCGATAGATCCAGCAGAACAACATCATATGAGCAGGCGTGCAGGGCAGCAATAGCCTCATCCAGGTGTGTCTTATTGGCGAGGTTATATTTTGCACCCTCTTGCAGCAACATTTCACGCAGCAAGCGCACATCGCCCGGATTGTCTTCTACCAGCAAGATGCTGATAGGTAGCGCATCCATCATAGCTTATCCCCTGATATATTAGTCAGTCTCCTGACAATTTCACTATCGTGAACCAAAAGTCCTCTATTGTCTGCACCACGTGGATAAATTGGTCCATATCCACTGGTTTAGTGATATAGCAGTTCGCGTGCAGATCATAGGTGCGGAAGATGTCCGCCTCTGCCGTCGAGGTGGTGAGAACTACCACCGGAATTCGCCGAAGATGATGGTCTTCCTTTATTTCTGCCAGCACCTCACGGCCGTCCTTGCGTGGCAGGTTCAGGTCGAGCAGGATCAGATCCGGGCGCTCCGCGTCGCTGTATTTGCCCTCGCGGCGCAGAAACTCCATCGCCTCCACGCCGTCATAGGCGACACTCACGTTGTTACGGATCTTGCTCTCTTTCAGCGCTTCTAACGTTAAACGAACATCACCAGGATTATCCTCAACGATCAGCACATTCACTGGTCTACCGTAGTTTTCAATTCGCATCATTTTCTCCTTTTTGCATTACTGGCAGGGTGAAATAAAACACTGATCCACCAGTAGCGGGTGAGTCCACCCAGATACGGCCGCCATGCCGTTCGACTATCTTCTTGCATACCGCCAACCCAATGCCGGTGCCGGGATACTGCGTCTTAGTATGTAACCGCTGGAACATGATAAAGATCCGCTCCATATACTGCTTATCAATGCCGATACCATTATCATGTATGCCCAATTGCCAGAAATCACCGCTTCTTACCGCAGATACCTGCACCTGCGGTGGGTTTTTTCCGTGGAACTTCAGCGCGTTGCCGATCAGGTTCTGGAACAGCTGCAACAGTTGCGTCTCGTCGCCGGCAACGGTCGGTAATTCATCCATGTCTAGCACCGCACCGCTATCTTCCACCGCCAATTGCAGCTGCTGCAGCGATTTCTTCACGACACCTGCCAGTGCCACCGGAGTATAGACTCGATTGCTGGAGCCTACGCGTGAGTAGGTCAGCAGGTCATTGATCAACACCTTCATACGCGTGGCACCGTCCACGGCGAAACCGATGAACTCATCTGCGTCCGCATCCAGTTTGCCTTTGTAGCGGCGCTCCAGCAGCTGCACATACGACGCCACCATGCGCAGCGGCTCCTGCAGGTCATGCGAGGCGACGTAGGCGAACTGCTGCAATTCTGCATTGCTGCGCGCCAGCTCTTCCTCCACTATCTTCCGCTGGGAGATATCGCGGGTAGAGAGAATGGCGCCATTGATACTGCCCTGTTCATCAAAGAGCGGTTTCGCCACCGTCTCCATCCAGAGGTAGTTCCCACGGCGGTGCCGCACCCGATGCTCAATCCGCACCATTCCTTTAACCCGCATCTCCACGATAGCAGCTCGCACCAGGTCGACATCATCTGGATGGATGATATCTATCGCCGAGTGTTCCAGTATCTCTGCTCTCTGGTATCCCAGCACCGATATTGCGGAGGGGCTGATATAGATGATTTTGTTATCCATATCGAGCTGGGTAATGACATCCAGCATGTTGTCGGTGATGCGCCGAGCTTTCGCCTCACTTTTGCGCAATTCTTCTTCAGTCTGCTTCCTGTCTATGATGTTACCCAGTTCACTGCAGAATACCGCCAACAGATCCTGTTTAATCGGATCAATTTTACCACCGAAACGCCCGTTGTCGTTAAACATCACCGTGATATGCCCGGAAGACGATACCATCGGGGTGACTACTTTCCAGCCATGGGCAACGATAGCTGTTTCTCCGTCTTTCCATTCGGACAATTTATCGTCCGCTGCTACAACCCAATGGATATCTTTTAATTCTGTTTCCTTGATAGCATCTCGTAACCAGGGGCTGGTTCCATAATGCGCTGCACCTTCTACGGTGGTATTACCATTAGTATCCGTACCGTAGGAGCCGTGCATCCGCTGGATATCATCACTGATAAAGAATAACCCGGTGCGCTCCAGCCCCAGATACTCGCGCGGTAACTCTACCGCACGCCGTACCAGCTCCTCCATTGTCGGGCAGCTCAGTAATTCATCCGTCATCTTCAGGACAGATTCCATCCCCCTGGCCAGATCAAGCTGTGCCGATATTGCCTCCTGACGGTCAATAATATTGCCCAATCCGTTGCAGAATACCGCCAGCAAGTCCTGTTGCAGCACTTCAATATTACCACCGAAACGAGCATTATCATTGAACATAACAGCACGGCGATTAGAGGATGATATCACCGGGGTAATCACCTTCCAGCCCTGTTTGATTGTTTTCAAAACGCCATCTTCATATTCGGTCAAATCGGTATCAGCGACTGTAAGCCAGCGGATATCGCCAATTTTCGCCGTACTTAAAGCGGCTGCGGATGCGGGTTTGATATCATTCAATTGTTTGCGTTCATCGGTGGTATTCCCCGTAATATCCGTGCCAAAAGTGCCTTCAATTTTATCGCCATCTTCCGAGAGGAAATATAGCCCGGTGCGTTGTATCCCCAGCCGTTCACGCGGTAATTCCACCGCGCGCTGGAGCACTTCATCCAGCGTGGTACAGTTCAGCAGCTCTTCATTCATCTCCAGCACTTTTTTCATACCCTCTGCCAGCCTACGCAGGCTGTCTTCGGCATGTTTCCGCTTGGTGATATCCCGCGAGATGCCGAAGGTGCCGATGATATTCCCCGTTTCATCGTAGAGGGGCATTTTGGAGGTAGAGACCCAGGAACCTTCGTGACCTGCCCAGGTCTCTTTTTCTTCGATATTCTGCAGCGGGATACCAGTAGCAATTATCTGTTTTTCATCCGATAGTGCCTTGTACGCATGCTCTATGGAGAAGAAATCGCTGTCCGTTTTGCCGATCATCTGCTCCATACTATCCACATCAAATAAGTGCATCATGGATTTACTGACGCGCAAGAAGCGGCTCTCTCTATCTTTGAAATAGATATGATCGGGGGCAGAAGTCATCAGCGCATTCAGCAACGAACGCTCTTGTGCGAATGCCAACTCCATTTTTTTGCGGTGCAGTATATTGCCCAGCAAAGTGCAATACACCGCCAACATCTCCTGCCGTTGCGGATCTATCGGCTTCCCGGTGATAGCATTATCATTGAAGAATTCACCAAAGCGCTCTCCGTGCAGCATAATAGGTGTCAGCACGCCTTCGCCGTCGTACAAATTCGACGCTACTCCATCGGTAACATTTATCAGCATTTTCCTCTCGCCGTGCCAGCGTTCACCGGTGCGCTCCATATACTCGCGAATCTTCCAGTCATGTTCCGGGATCTCATAAGATATATTTCTTTCGTCAGTGGTGTTTCCTTTTTCATCAGTACCGTAGGTACCCTGCATGTGCGTCTCATCTGCCTGCAGACAGATAGAACAACGTTCGATCCCCAGCCGCTCCCGCGGTAGCTCTACCGCCCGACGCAGCAATTCATCATAATCATTGATGGTCAGCAGTGCATCGGTCATCTCCAGCACTACATTCATGCTGGCGGTTAGCTCGCGTTGTTGCACCAGTGCCGTTTTAATGTCAGTGATATCACGAGAAATGCCGAAGGTGCCGATGATCTTTCCCTGCTCATCATGCAGTGGCATCTTGGTGGTGGATATCCACGCTGTGTTTCCATTTGCGAGACGCTGCAGTTCCTCTTTATTCACCATACTTTGACCTGTGAGCATCACCTGTTCTTCATCGTCGGAGTATGCTTGCGCAAATTCCACCTGGCCGATATCAGCATCATTTTTGCCTATCGCCTCCTCCGGAGAGGATAGCTGGAGGAATTTCGCCAGTGCGTTATTAACGAGTATGAAACGTCCTGCCGTATCCTTGAAGTAGATATAATCAGGGGCAGAATCCAGCAACGACTGCAAGAGAAAACGCGCATATTTCAACTCTTTAAAGGTATTATCAGCCTCGATATGACTGGAGGCTACGAAACGATAAATAATGAGCGTAGAGAGCATTACTATCAAACCGATAAGGATATCAAACAGCCATCTTATCTGGTAACCATAGACTAGCACGATGACGAGATCACATGCAGCAACATAGCAAAGCCCGAATATCGCAAAAAGCCCCGCCTGTTTCCAGGCTGATGCACGATTCACCTTTGTTGATGGTAAGATTGATGTCATATACCGCTCCGTGCTTTTTTGATTTTCAGTGTAAGAAATCTAATACAATTGATTATTCCATGTTTATCAGGTATATCACTAGATATACGCAATAACGTGGGAAAAGATTCGTGACGGATTGGGAGTATCGGTTTTACCGTTCATCCACGTCGCCGAACCAAAGCCCCTCCGTGGAGGGGTGCCCGAAGGGCGGGGTGGTTCTTCGTCGCAGATCAAAGCTAAAAACGATACTCCTGCATGACGGATCGGCCTATTGCAGTCCGGGGTAATGCGCCATGATGTAGGTATTTGCACTGCGGAGCAACTCATGTGTGTTCTCGAAGACTACCCTGGTGAACGCCTCTTCCAGCGTAACCCAACGGTAGGCGATATGCTCGTGCGAGATCTTTACCTGCAGCGACTTTGAATGCGCGAGGAAATAGACGACTTGCTTCTGCACCGCCCAGCGACTACGATTGAACGCGTAGTGCACGACATGACGAAAATCAACCGCGAAATCCAGCTCATGCAAACCAGCCTCTTCACCGATCTCACGACATGCCGCCTGCAAGTCCGTCTCGGCACCATCGAGCTTCCCCTTCGGAAAACCCCACGCCTTGCGCGGTCCCGGTTGCAAGAGCAGATACAATATTGTTTTGTCTTCTCTGACGTGGAAGACAACTGCCCCCGCAGACTTTTCCATCATTACCCCTTCAGCTAAACTATATCGTATCAGTATAGCCGTAGGAGAGCTATCGCGTCTATTCTTTGTAACTGCTCAGACTCATCAGCTTTGGTTTGACCTCCCCCCCCCAGCCCCCTTCCGGCGCGGAAAGAGGGCTGGAGTAGGTAGACCAATGGGCATTGCGCTCGCCGAATCAATTTTCGTAGTAGAAAAAAAGGAGGGCAGCCATCCTGGCCGCCCCCCAATCAAGTTAAAATGCGGTCAGGATGACCGCGTTTCATTTTACCCCAGTATCGCCTTCAAATCTTCATCTGCCGTGGTTGTCGGCATGATGTTGAAGTTGTCTACCAGCACGTTCAATATGGCTGGCGTGACGAAGGCGGGGAGGGATGGCCCGAGGCGGATGTCGCGGATACCCAGGTGCAGCAACGTGAGCAACACCACGACCGCTTTCTGCTCGTACCAGGAGAGAATGATCGACAGCGGCAGCTCGTTGACGCTCACGCCGAAGGCATCAGCCAGCGCCACGGCGATTTTGATGGCGCTGTAGCTGTCATTGCACTGCCCGATATCAAGCAGGCGCGGCAGCCCACCCAGCGTGCCGAACTCCAGCTTGTTGAAACGATATTTGCCACAGGCGAGCGTGAGAATAACACAATCCTGTGGAATCTTCTCCGCTAACTCGGTGTAGTAGTTGCGTCCGCTCTTCGCGCCGTCGCAGCCACCTACCAGGAAGAAATGCTTCAATGCGCCGCTCTTCACTGCGTCGATGACCGTGGGGGCGACGCTCAACACCGCTTCATGCCCGAAGCCCACCAAGATCGTCTGCTCTGGGGCGTCCTCGGTGAAGCCTTCGGCAGCTAGTGCCGCCTCGATAACCGGAGTGAAATCTTTGTTTTCGCCGATATGCTTCACGCCAGGGAAGGCCACCAGGCCGGTGGTGAAGATGCGGTCAATATAGCTGGGCCGCGGCTTCTGGATGCAGTTGGTGGTCATTAAAATTGCACCGGGGAAGGCGTCGAACTCCTTCGCCTGGTCCTGCCATGCGCCACCGTAGTTGCCCACCAGGTGCTTATATTTGTGCAGCTCCGGGTAGCCGTGGCATGGGAGCATCTCGCCGTGGGTGTAGATGTTTATCCCTTTGCCCTCGGTGGCCTTCAGCAGCAGCTCCAGATCGAGCAGGTCATGCCCGGAGACGACAATGGCCTTGCCCTTAACCGGGGTGACGCGCACCGCCGTGGGCACCGGGTTGCCGTACTTGCCGGTGTTGGCGGTATCCAGCAGGCCCATCACCGTCAGGTTCACTTCGCCCACCTTCAGCACCATCGCTACCAACTCGCCCAGCTCGTAGTTCTCACGGCAGAGGAAAGCCAGCGCTTCGTGGATGAAGGCATATACTTGTGGGTCTTCCTGCCCGAGGATCTGCGCATGGTCTGCATAAGCCGCCATGCCCTTGAGGCCGTAGGTGATAATCTCCAGCAGTCCGGTGACATCTTCTCCGAACTTCGCTTTGCGGGCATCGACACCGGCATCTGCTCCCTGCTGCACCAGACCATCGATGGTGTCCGCCGGCACCCACTCCGCTGGCCCACCTAATGGAGTGGCCGCCGGGGCGACCTCTGCCAGCTTCGCCGCTGCCCGCTTCTTCAGTTGATAAAGCTGCTGCGCCAGCTGCTGCAGGCGTGCCGGATCGAAGTTCACATTGGTGACGGTGGTGAAGAGGACCTGCACAACGAATACGTCAATTTCATGGTCGACCACACCATAGCGACGCAGCTCCTGCGCGATCATCCCCACCCCTTTGGCCCCGTACAGCAGGCAATCCTGCAGCCGCGCCGTGGTGACGTCTTTGCCACACACACCACCAGCAGTACATCCCGTCCCCCGGGCCGTCTGCTCGCACTGATAACAAAACATGCTCATAGTTTATCTCCCTCTCTTTGCCAAAATGGATTATTGCTGCAATAATAATAGCAGAAATACTCGCGCACGTCTACCACTAAATCCGTCTTATTTAGCATATTCGGCAAATAAATGGCATTCCCTTGTCGATTTTTGCTACAAAGATGGGGTTTGTTGGGTTTTAACCACACCTCTACCGCGCAAATCGCTTGTCCAGCTCATACTGGCTGATGGTCATGATAATCGGGCCACCGTGGGGGCAGAGGGTGGGTTGCTCGGTGGCTTGCAGTTGCGTCAGCAGCTCATCCTGCTCCAGCGGGGTGAGGATCTTGCCGGCTTTCAATGCCGCTTTGCAGGCAACGCTGGCGAGGAGGCGACGCCGGGCCTCCTGCATGGCACGGGTGGTGGGGTCTTCGCAGGAGAAGGGCGCTATGTCCACTCCGGTACCCAGGTCATCCAGCACGCTGTGTAGTACCTTCTCCGGGTCGCGCCCCGCCAGTAGCGAGGGGACGGCGCGGATGATGTAGGTGCCGCCGCTGAGCGCCCCGATATCGAAGCCGAAGGTCGCCAGATTCTCCAGTTGCGCCTCCAGCAGTGCCGCCTCGCGCAGCCCCAGGTGTACCGTGGCGGGGAGCATGAGCAGCTGCGAATCCGCCTTCGCCGCGCGGGAGATGAGGCGCTCAAAGATGATGCGCTCGTGGGCGCGGTGCTGGTTGATGATGAGCAGCGCGTCACGCCCCTCCGCCAGCAGGAATGTCCCGTGCAATTGCCCCACCGCGCGTAATCCCGTAACTGACGCCGGAGCGGAAGGCATACTGAGGGGTACCGGTGAGGTATTCGTATGCACCTGGTAGTCCATCTGCAGCAATGTGGAGGCCGTACCGCCGGATGTCGGCGGGGCGGGTGGGCGGCTCGCGCCGGGATTCCACACAGATAGCTGCTGCACCATACTCACTCCGGCCAGCGCCGTCTTCACCGCACGCACCACCGCCGCGTGAATCTCGCCCTCGTGGTGGAAACGCACCTCCGCCTTCGCCGGGTGGACGTTAACATCCACTTGTTGCGGGTCGACGGTGATCTTCAGCACCCCCACCGGGTAGCGTCCGGGACCGAGCAGGCCGTGAAAGGAGTATTCCAGCGCGTGAGTGAGGCTACGGCTGCTGATACGCCGGCCATTGATAAAGAAAAGCTGCGCCCCGCGGTTGCCGCGCGCCACCTCCGGCTTGCCCACATAGCCGATGACGCTCACTCCCGGCGTGATCATCTCCACTGCCGCCATCCCCGCGGCCGCCTCGCGCCCCAGCCAGGCGGCGATGGGCGAAAGCTGCTGCGTCGATGATGGCCGCGCCAGCACCTCGCGCCCGTTGTGCCAGAGGCGCAGATCCAGCTCATGGTAGCAGAGGGCGACGGCGTTCATCAGCTCGGTGATCTGCCCGAACTCCGTCTGGTCGGTCTTGAGGAATTTCAACCGCGCCGGGGTGTTGTAGAATAGTTGCCGCACCTCTATCTGCGTGCCTACCGGGCAGCCAGTCTCGGTCATATCGGTGATAGTGCCGCCGGTGACACGCAACTCCGTGCCCACCTCGGCATCCGCCGGGCGGGTGATGAGTTTTAGATGGCTCACCGCTGCGATGGATGGCAGCGCCTCGCCGCGGAAGCCCAGCGTGCGAATGGAAAAAAGATCATCGGTGGTGGTGATCTTGCTGGTGGCGTGCCGCTGCAGGCTCAACACCGCGTCCTCGGCAGTCATACCGCTGCCGTTGTCGGTGACGGAGATAAGCTTGCGCCCCGCCTCCTCGATAACCACGCGAATCTCCGTAGCCCCGGCGTCGATGGCGTTCTCCACCAACTCCTTCACCACCGAGGAAGGCCGTTCAATAACCTCCCCGGCGGCGATCTGGTTCGCTAGTTGTTCGTTTAACAGGTGAATGTGCATTTGTTTAAGTCTTTAGTCGCTAGTCGCTAGTCTGAAATTATAGCATAACTGCTGGAGTGGCATGGGTATCTAATATCAGTGCCAACCATCTCTATTATTCCAACACATGGGGAGATCAATTTTTTCAGCAATTGCCAAGAACACAGGCATCAGAAAACGGTGTAAATCCATAATAATCTCTTCCAGGCTACTTGGTGGCTCATTCAATCGCAAACGTCGGAGGAATGCTTTCCATTGTGCTTGCTTTGACGGATCATGCCAGAAATCTTTGGACAATGCAATCGGTGGTGTAATAGGAATATCCGTGCCACGTCGTTCGAAAGTCGCAACTATTGCATTTGATAGTCTACTACCATCATATGGAAACAGACTGGAAAGCATCCAAATGTCGTAGAAGTCCTTCATTCGGCTATTCCTGATTCCGAGGGAAACCATCGCTTCTAATTTTTCAGCAATAACTGTCTCTTTATGATACGCAAGCAAAGTTATGGAGGGGAATTCTAACATAGAGGGTATGGTCACCAACTCTGGCTTGGGAGTAATTGCATCTCCCACGCCAATATCTATTTGTATCAGGTCAGTGGCTTTGTTCAAATTATAATTCAGGGTAATCCGAACTCCTTCATATATTGCGTCCTCGCGTATTACTTCCCCATGTATAGAATCTACCAAAAAACTAATACCGTCCTGTGGTTCACTTTCAATAGTGCAGATATTACGAAAAATTGCTTCCAGATGCGGCACATCGCTGTCACCTTGTCGCAACATATCCAGATCATAGGTAGGACGATGAGGAGTATTCATCCAAAGAGGGAATAATTGCGCGCCTTTGAGAATAAACTGCTCGGAATATGCTGAACGGCTTAGACGTACCAATAGCCGTTCGATGGCGTACTGTGTCAGAACAAGGCCAAACTCATCATTTCGTTCGCGTGCCAGATTCAGCAAACGCTGGCGAATTGAGGCCGGTAGATTGTTGATGACTTTTCTACTCATATCATTGCCTCCAGATACGGTCGCATCACGTTTGTAACGCGGCATATCTTCGCAAATGTCCACACTTCATCTGCGGTAACACTTCTGGTACGTAGCGATTCGCGGAGAGCCTCCAGCGCAATATCCAGCCCGATTGTATTACGAAATTTGAAGCAATCAGCAATCGTCTTCGCCAGCGAATAGATACGAACAGGTACACCTTCGATGATATGTTCTTCGATACCTTCCGATTGTGAGGAACCGGAGAAAGATATTATGCGGAGCGGGAAATCTGCTGGTCGTGGTTGCCATGTACCATGACTAATAGCCACCCACACCTCGAAGGGAGCCTGTGTTGTTATATGATGAAAACGTAGCGCTGAAAGCAGGCAAATTATTCCATGAGGCACACGTTTACTTGCTTCTGCGAGACTATGAAACGCTGTCAGTTCACTGTCAGGAAGGCGATAAAGACCGTGCCCAATTCGAGTTATGAATCCTATTTCAGTGAGTGTACGCAGATATTCTCGTGATACTCCAAGCGCAGTAAGCTCACCGGAACGCATAACTTCATGCTTCTGCAGTGCATGTTGTATCAGATTCTTCTTTAGTATAGCTTGAGAATGTGTTGACATATCCATCACAATTGTAGATAACTATCTAGTATTTGTCAACTATTATCCCGAGAGTAACCGCTCAAACGCAGCAGTTATCCCGATGAATCCTCACTATCCTACAACTCCCACCTTCACCCAGCCTTCAACGTAAACACCGTCACCTCGGGCAGGCAGCCGAAGCGTAGGGGGAGGCGGGTGCTGCCTACTCCGCGGCTGACGTAGAGCGTGGTGCCGCCTTCCAGCAGGTGTCTTCCAGAGGCATAGCTGTTGGGCAGGTTGACGTTGTTGAAGATCGCCTGGCCACCGGGGAGGCAGATTTGCCCGCCGTGCGTGTGCCCGCTCAATATCAGTTTGATGCGCGAATCCAGCTTACGCAGGATCACCTCGGGCGAGTGCGCCAGCAGTATTGTGGTGGCACCATCCGGCACCAGCTCCATAGCGGTGAGGACGCTGTCGCGGCCCAGGTGCGGGTCATCCACACCGGCGATCCACAGCTTCTCGCCCGCCCGCTCCAGGCACAGCGCACTGTTGGAAAGGAAGGGGAAGCTCATCTCCCAGCTCGCGCGCACCGCGTCGGTGATGCCGGGGCGGTAATCGGAATTGCCGTACACCCCCACCACCGCCGGGCGCAGCGACAGCCCGAGGAATAAACGCTCGACATCGGAGATAGAGAGCGCGGTGAATGCGTAGTCGCCGGTGAGGCAGACCAGATCCGGATCCAGCTCCTCGGTCAACGCCAGCAGTTGCTCCACCTTCTCCGAGCAGTGGCGCAGGTGAACGTCGGTCATATGCAGCAGGCGAAAACCATCGAAGGCGGCCGGCAAGCCCGGTATCTCCACCGTCTCCTCGGTGATATCCAGCCGCGCAGTATTGGCCATGCCGCGCGCAATCACCGCCACCCCCGCCAATATTCCCAGCCCTATCCCTGCCAACTTATCCCAGCGCACAGCACACTCCCGTAATCATCTCAACGTAATATACCACTTTAGAGTTTAACATTCAATGTTAAACGACGGACGCCAGGTACCCGTCCGCCCACTGCTCAAATGTCCCCGCCTCTATCCGCGTGCGGATGGTGGCCATCAACTGCTGGTAGAAGGTGATGTTGTGCAGGCTTAGGCAGCGCAGCGCGAGGATTTCTCCGGCTTTCAGCAGGTGGTGCAGGTAGGCACGGCTGAAGTTCTGGCAGACGTCGCAGGGGCATTTCTCGTCCAGCGGGTTCGGGTCGGTGGCGAATTTGGCGTTGCGCATGTTTTGGCGGCCCTCCCAGGTGAAGGCGGTGCTGTTGCGCCCCATACGCGTGGGCAGCACACAGTCGAACATATCCACCCCGTGCAGCACGCCGCGCACCAGGTCAGCGGGGGTGCCCACGCCCATCAGGTAGCGCGGTTTCTCCACGGGGAGCAGCGGCGTGGTGACGTCGAGCATCGCCCACATCTCCTCTTTCGGCTCCCCCACCGAGAGGCCGCCGATGCTGTAGCCGGGGAAGTCCATCGCCACCAGCGTCTGCGCGCTTTCGCGGCGCAGCTCCGCATCAAATCCCCCCTGCACAATGCCGAAGAGCGCCTGCCCCGTCTCCTGCCGCCAGGCGGCACGGCCGCGTGCGGCCCAGCGGTGCGTGCGCTCGGTGGCGATGATGGTATCCTCGCGCGTGGCTCCCCAGGCAATAGGCTGATCGAAGGACATCATGATGTCAGAGCCAAGCCGCTGCTGCACATCAATAGCCTTCTCAGGACTCATAAAATGGTCGCGCCCATCAATATGCGACTTAAAAGCCAGCCCGTCCTCCGAGACCTTATGCAGCTTGGCCAGGCTGAAAATCTGGTAGCCCCCGCTGTCGGTGAGGATACTGCCTCCCCACCCCTGAAATTTATGCACGCCCCCAAAGGATTCGATCAGCTCAACGCCGGGGCGCAGGTACAGATGGTAGGCGTTATTGAGGATAATCTGCGCCCCCGTGCCCGCCACCTCGGCAGGAGTCAGCCCCTTCACCGTCGCCTGCGTGCCCACCGGCATGAAAGCCGGGGTATCAATGATCCCCGCCCGCGTAGTAACCACCCCGCGCCGCGCGCGCCCCTCAGTAGCCATAATCGAAAACTTCACTGTTGCACCTCACGGTTGCTATTTTACCATGAAATGCCCCGTGCCATGGGCGTCCCGCCCATGAGAACGGGGTTGCAATTCCGCACGCCATATCTCCGCTGAGATTGAAATCCCGGCTGCAGGGCGCTGCGCGCCGTTCGTCCGCCTTCGCGGACTTTCAGAATCGAATGGTTCAGCGCCCTTTAGGGTGCTTGCCGTTGTTAGCCACCTCCTTCAGAGGGTGGTGTACGGTTTTAAACCCCGCTGTGGGGCGGGGGGGGCGGGCGGGGGGGGGGGGGGGGCGGGGGGGGGGTGGGAGCGGGTGC
>JBBQQW010000051.1:0-14763 GCA_038215455.1 Armatimonadota bacterium | reverse complement strand
CGGGGAAGAAATAGCTACTCGCGCAGATCTATCACCCGTGTGTCGGCACCGTCCGTCATGCGAGTGAAAGTTTGAGGCTCCACCAGACGAACTTTTACGCTCAACCCAATGGCTTTATGCAGAGCATCGTTGATGCGTTGTTCCACCGCGAGTAATTTGCCCACGCTATCTGCGTGGCCGGTGAGAGCGACTTCTACCTGAATCTCCACATCATCGGTACCACCTTTGCGCGATAACGTCAGCAGGAAATGCGGTGCTACGCCGTCAATCTCACGCAAAATAGCGGTGATTCGTGACGGGTGGAAGCTGAAACCCTGCGCGAAGAGCAGGCCATCAGTACGTGATGAAATACGCGCCAGCCGTGCGAGGGTGCGCCCGCAGGTGCAGGTTTCTGTATATAGCCGGGTCAGGTCATGTGTGCGAAAGCGGAGCAAAGGCAATGCTTCTTTAGTAAGAGTCGTAAGCACCAGCTCACCACGCTCTCCGTGCGGAAGAACAGCTCCCGTAGTGGGGTCGATTATCTCCGCCAGGTAGTGGTCTTCTGCCAGGTGCAGTCCGGCTTTGTGTTGGCACTCGCCCGCAACGCCGGAGCCGCCGATTTCAGAAAGGTCATAGCAATCAAGCGCATCGATGCCCAGACCTTCACTTAGTTCTTTACGTAAGGTCTCCGACCACGGCTCTGCTCCGAAGAGGCCGATGCGCAGCGAAAGCCGACGTACATCTAACTGCCGCTCTTTGAGCGCCTCCAGCAGGCGAAGGCCGTCGCTAGGGGAACCCGCGATGATGGTGGTCTTAAAATCCTGCATGATAGTGAGTTGTTGCTCAATATTGCTTGGGGTAGAGGGGATCACCGAAGCGCCGATGCGCTCAGCGCCACCGTGGAACCCCAGGCCGCTGTCGAGCTTGCGTGCGCCGAAGATGATGAGCGCCACGTCGTCACGCGTTACCCCGGCGGCGGTGAGCAGGCGGGCGTTACACTCATGCCAGTGGCGCAGGTCGTTACGAGTGAAAGCGCAGACGATCGGGCGTCCGGTAGACCAGGAGGAACTATGCAGGCGCACCACCTCGCGTAGTGGTACTGCCATCATGTCATATGGGTAGCCAGCACGCAGGTCTTCTCGCGTGGTAAAGGGCAACTTACTTACATCGGCCAGACTCTGGATATCTTCGGGCGAAATGCCGTATTCATCAAAGCGTTTGCGATAGAACGCGACATTGCGATAGGCGCGGAAGATACTCGCCTGCAGCCGTTCAAGCTGGATCTGTTGCAGCTCTTCGCGATCCAGCGTCTCGTTACTCTGATCCCAGATATTTGTCGTGGCGGTCATCTATCACCTCGCTTATTGCCAAACCTGTCGGTAATCCTTACCTAGATATGCTCGTTGTACTTCGTGGTTGTCGAGTAGTTCCTCTGCCGAACCTTCCATAACTATGCTACCGGTCTCCAGCACATACCCGCGGTCGGCGATGCGCAAAGCCCAGCGGGCATTCTGCTCCACCAGTAGCACAGTCAGGCCAGCAGTACGGAATTCTGCGATAGCCGTGAATATCTCTTCCATTACTTTAGGAGCCAATCCCATTGATGGCTCATCGAGTAGTAACAGTTGTGGACGTGCCATCAAGGCGCGCCCGATAGCCAGCATCTGCTGCTCGCCCCCGGAGAGTGTTTCGGCGCGTTGCTCCGCTCGCTCTTTCAGGATGGGGAACATGGTATGGATACGTTCCTGATCCTCCTGCACCTGATTCTTATTTCCGGTATTTTTGCAGGAATAGCTACCCAGCAACAGATTGTCGCGCACAGAGAGTGGCCCGAAAAGTTGACGTCCCTCGGGCACGTGGCTTAGACCCAGCCGTACAATACGATCAGGAGCAGTGCGATTCAGCGATTCGCCATTAAACTGGATATTTCCTTTGGTAGGATGCAAAATGCCGGAGATGGTATTTAGAATGGTGGTCTTGCCAGCGCCGTTGGCACCGACCAGTGCGACAATCTCGCCTTTTGTTACATGGAGAGATACGCCGTGTAGCGCCGTAGTTCGCCCGTAATTCGTCACTACGTTGGCCAGTTTAAGCATTCGGCGGCTCCTCTCCCAGGTAGGCGGCTATCACGCGGGGGTTGCGCTGAATCTCCATGGGGGTGCCTTCGGCGATCTTCTCACCGTGATCCAGCACCACTAAGGCATCAGAGATACCCATTACCAGCTCCATATCATGATCTACCATAAAGATGGTAACACCAGTATCGCGAATACGGAAGATGAGTTTTACCAGATCCTGTTTTTCATGGGTGGAAAGACCGGAGGCTGCTTCATCGAGAAGTAACAGTATCGGCTCGGTAGCCAACGCCCGGGCGATCTCCAGCAACCGCTGATGGCCGAAGGGCAGGTCTTCCGCGTTGGTAGCGGCGAAATCTGTTAAGCCCAGCATCTCCAGGTAGTGTAGTGCGTCCCGGCGCACCTTCTCTTCTTCTGCTCCTATCCTGCCCAGCCGTGTCATGGCGGTGAATAGATTTCCCTTGCTGTGGATATGGCGACCGACCATCACATTTTCTAATGCCGTCATATTGCCGAAGAGCTGTACATTCTGGAAGGTGCGAGCGATACCGAGGCGTGCGATGGCATGGGTACTTTGCTGGGTGATCTCCTGCCCCTTCCAATATATATGCCCACTGGTCGGTTTGATTAACCCGGAGACCATGTTCAGCATGGTAGATTTGCCGGCTCCGTTCGGGCCGATCAATGCCGTGATCTGCTGTGGCTGTATGGTAAAAGAGACGTCATCAACCGCGGTGACTCCGCCGAAGTCCTTACGCACCACTTTTGCTTCCAATAGTGATGTACTCACTTCGTCACCTGTTCCTTTTCTTTTGCTGCTACAGCCAGTTTCTTCTGCATACGTTGAAAAAAGCGCAGGATACTATCGCGAATGCCCACTGTTAACCCCATTGGCATGAAGATCATTACGATGATAAGGATAGCGCCATGGGCGATGATCTCAAACTCCTGAAACTTCGGGTTCTGTTGCCCTAAAGCACGAAGCCATTCTACCAGTAAGGTGATAGAACTGGCGCCGATTAGCGCCCCCCAGATAGAGGCCATACCGCCGACAACTACCATCACTACGATTTCTACCGAACCAATAAAGCCGAAGGGAGCTGGGCTGATGTAGTTCACTGTGTGAGCATAAAGGCTACCCGCTAATGAAGCATATGCGGCGGAAAGGACGAAGACGGATATTTTATACCAGGCGATATTCACTCCCAGCGAAGCGGCAGCATCTTCACTGCGATGCAAAGCACGTAGCGCCCGCCCGACACGTGACTGAACCAGGTTAGCCGAAAGAAGCAATACAATAATGACGATACCCCACACCAGATAGTAGCGCGAGATATCCGAGGAGAATTGAAACGGACCGATGGACAGGTTAGGGATATTGGTGATGCCGCTGGATCCCTGCGTCACGGATTTCCAGTTATTGATGACAATGTAGACGATCCAGCCGAAGCCCAGCGTTGCCATCGCCAGATAGTGCCCCTTTAGCCGCAGGCAGGGGATCCCTACCAGTAGCGCAACCCCGGAGGTGATGATGATGCCAATGAGAATGGCCAGCCAGGGGGAGATATGAGTCTGCGTGGTGAGAATACCGCTGGTGTAAGCGCCAATACCGAAGAATGCCGCATGACCCAGCGATACCTGCCCGGCGTAGCCCATGAGGAGATTCAAACCTACTGCCAGCAACGTGTATATACCGATGAATATCAGTACCCCCAACTGGTAGTTGTTTGCGACACATTCGGGTATCAGTATGATAGCCAACAGACCACATAGGGCAGCAAATAGCGGAGAAGCGATGAATCTTTTCATCAGCTTTTACCTCGCTTCCGGAATGCCAGAATACCGCGCGGGCTGATGATGAGTACGGCGAGGATGATGATAAATGCGAAGGCATCTTTATAGGCTGAACTGATATAGCCGGCCCCAAATTTCTCCATAACTCCCAGGAGCAGACCGGCGATGATGGAACCGGGGAAGTTTCCCAATCCGCCGACGATAGCCGCCGAGAAGCCCTTCATGCCCAGCATGGTGCCCATGTTATAGAACCCGGAACTGAGTGGCGCTATCGCCGCGCCGGCCAAAGCTCCGATGGCCGCCGCCATAGCAAAAGCCCCGTAGACCAATCGCGATACGTTGATACCGGTGAGTTTCGCTCCATGTCGGTTGGCCGCGACGGCCCGCATCGCCTTGCCGACGAGGGTATATTTGAAGAAAAGGCTTAGTGCCGTTACCACCACCAGAGCGATTCCGAGGATCCATAGTTGTTGCGTCTCGACGATCAGCAACGCAGGCTGCTGGGTGCCCGATTGCATGATTGGCAATTGTATGGAGAGTGATTCTACTGTTGAAAATGAGCGGACATTAACCGGGTCTTTGCCCCATATCATGCTGGCGATCCCCTGCAGTAGCATGGAGGAGCCGATGGTGATGATGATCAATGATACCGGAGACGATTCCTTCAACGGGCGCATGAGCACCCATCCTAATACTATGCCAACCGCCATAGCCACTGCCATAGCCACTGGGATGGCCAGATATATCGGCCACCCCAGCACCATGATTAACCAGTAGCTGACCAGCGCGCCAATCATCACGAACTCACCATGAGCGAAATTTACGATCTCCGTTGAACTGAAGATTATTGTAAATCCCACGGCAATGAGCGCGTAAATTCCACCTTGCGCCAGGCCAAATACCAATGTTTGTAGAATATCCGGGAGCTGATCCATAAAGACTATTTCACCGGTATCCATTTACCATCTTTGATGGTTACCATAGCGAAGGCATCTTTTGCCAGACCGTTATGATCCTCTGCTGTGAAGTTGAAGACGCCGGATATGCCGACGTAATTTTTCGTATTCTCAATTTCATCGCGCAGTTTAACCGGGTCAGAGCCGACTTTCTTCAATGCATCGCAGACAATGTTGAAGGCATCGTAGGCATGGCCACCGAAAGTATCTGCTTCCTTGCTGTATTCTTTCTTGTAGGACTCGCTGTAGGCAAGGAGGACGGCTTTCTGTGGGTCAGTATCCGGCAGTTCTTTAGCAATAAGCAGTTTGCCCGCCGGGAATACTACCCCATCAGCCGCGGATCCGGCCAATTCGATGAATTTGCTGTTTGCAATGCCGTGGCTCATAATGATTGGCAGGTCAATTTTCAGGGTAGCCATATTCTTCGCCACGATTGCTGGCCCGGGGTTAGTACCCCAGCAAATGACTGCTTTTGCCTTAGTCTTGCGGATAGTCATCAGCTGTGCTGTCATATCAGTGTCGGTGCCCTGGAAACTCTGTTCAGAAACGATCTCAATACCCGCCGGGGCAGCTTGTATCTTAAGTTGCTCTTTGCCGGAATCCCCGAATGGGTTGGAAACGGAGATAAGAGCGATCTGCTTGATATCCTTTTCCTTCAGATAGTCGATTACCTTGGCGACCGCGTGAACATCGCTCTGGGCGGTTTTGAAGATATACGGTTGAACTGGGTTGACGATCTTCACACCAGCTGCACAGGAGACCATGGGGATTTTGGCGGCTTCGACGGCGCTGGCACCGGAGAGTGTCGTGCCGGTCTGGCTCGGGCCGATGATAGCGACCACTTTTTCCTGTTCGATCAGCTTCTTCATTGCCGTCAGGCTTTTCGCCTCGTCGCTGCCGTTGTCGAGGATGACCAGCTTTACCGGGTGGCCGTTAATCCCACCTTTGGCATTGATCTCTTTCTCCATCATCTTCGCGGTATCCTGTTCGGGGGTGCCCAGTGGAGACCCGGAGCCAGAAACATCAAAAACAGCACCGATGACATACGGAGAAGTGGGTGACTGGTCGCCCGGGGTAGTTGGTTTTGGGCCACAACCAGCCAATGCGCCCAGTGTAAGGGCGACTACTACGAGAATAGCGAATACCTGAATATTACGTGTGTTCATTTGAACACCCCCTCTTTCTTTGCGAAAATAGTATAAAAATTCTGTTATCACTTGTGAATCACCCAATAAAGCTGAATTTATGGGCGATGGTATCGAGGTGCATACATTATTATCTTGCGTAGAAGATTACCATAAGAAGATATGAAAAACAAGACCTGCAATCATTTTGCCTAAAGTGTACCCCTCTGTCAACACAGTAAAAGTCCTAATAATTTGGTGGATTGCTAAATCCCCTACTTCCATTTTTTCGTATTCAGAGCCAGACGGCTTACCTGGGTGCAGGAGAAAACTGCCTCGGCTTAACCCAGGTTGACTCATGGCGAGAGAGTCCGGTAGTGCTGCTGGGCGACAGCCACAACTTGATATTTCATGGCGGAGACGACATGCTCTATTCCGGTGCTGGTTTGGCAGATAATCTGGTGCTGAAACTTGGCCTTCCGGTAGACCTGGTTGCAGTACGCGGATCAGGTGCCACCCCGGCGGCCAGTTGGCCGACTGTTTGCATCTTCTTATGGCAACTTATACTGGCACCCTTAAATATCGATATCCATTAGCCCGCTACTTCCTGTAACGCTGCTTTGAAAAAACCGGTGTCAACTGGGGGTAACTCATGCAGGGATATGTCGGGGTTCTCGCGGATGAAGTAGCGGAGTTTCCAGTCGTTAGGGAAGAGCAGCACTTTGTGGCCGAAGCGGTCAACTGCCTCGGTGACTCCGCCGGGGAGGATTATTGTCTCCTGCTGCTCGGGGGTAGGCTGGTACCAGCGCACCATCGTCCATGGGGCGGCGTCAAGCTGGGACGGTGCGCCATATTCATTCTCCAGGCGGTATTGCACGATCTCGAACTGCAATGGGCCGACGGCGGCCAGTAGCGGCATGGTCGACATGGTCTTCACCGGGGTGAAAGTCTGCACCACGCCTTCTTGCAGCAGCTGCTCCAGCCCATCACGGAAGCGCTTGTAGTTGGATGGTTGCGGGTTCTGCAGGTAGGTGAAGCACTCGGGCGGGAAGCGCGGTATCTCCTGATACAGGATCGCCGGATCCTCAGTGAGAGTGTCGCCGATGGCGAAGTTGGTGTTACTCACCAAACCTACTACGTCGCCAGGATAAGCCTCATCCACCGTCTCCCGGTCGCGCCCAAAGAGTTTCTGTGCATTGCCCAGGCGAATTCTTTTGCCGGCATTGGCGTGCATTACGGACATATCACGGGTGAATTTACCGGAGACCACGCGCACGAATGCTATGCGGTCGCGATGCTTCGGATCCATGTTCGCCTGTATTTTAAAGACAAAGCCGGAGAAACATTTCGACTCCGGGGTAATCATCCCACTCTGGCTGCGCCGTGCTGCGGGCGGAGCCGAGTACTTAAGGAAACCATCGAGCAGCAGGTGTACGCCAAAGTTATTGATGGCGCTACCAAAATAAACCGGTGTCACCTTCCCAGCCAGCACTGCCTCCGGGTCAAATTCCCCACCCATACTCTCCAGCATCTCTACTTCTTCGCAGACATTGTGGTAGGTCTCGGGGTCGAGTTTCTCGCGGACTATCGCATCGTTGAGGCCGCTGGTGGCGACTGGCGCGCGGAAGGCCCCCTTCGGCGTGCGCTCAAAGAGGTGGGCCAGCCGCGTCTGCCGTTCCCAGATGCCCTTGAAGGTGACACCAGCCCCCAGCGGCCAGTTCATCGGGTAGGAGGCGATACCGAGTACGGACTCCAGCTCATCCAGCAGCTCCAGCGGGTTACGCGTGGGGCGGTCGCATTTGTTGATAAATGTGAAAATGGGGACGCCGCGACGCCGGCAAACCTCAAAGAGCTTGCGCGTCTGGTCCTCAATCCCTTTGCCAGCGTCGATCACCATCACGGCGGCGTCGACGGCGGTGAGTACCCGGTAGGTATCCTCGGAGAAGTCCTTATGCCCGGGGGTATCGAGCAAGTTAATCCGGTATCCCTGATAATCGAACTGCAGTACTGTGGAGGAGATGGAGATACCGCGTTGCCGCTCCAGTGCCATCCAGTCAGAGGTGGTAGATTGCTGGTCTTTGCGCGCCTTCACCGAGCCCGCCGACTGCACCGCTCCGCCATAGAGCAGGAACTTCTCGGTAAGGGTGGTTTTCCCGGCATCAGGATGCGAGACAATAGCAAAGGTGCGCCGACGCGCGATTTCACGAGACAGAGGCATGGTACAGAGACTCCCAGAGAAACAGGCACGGATTTATCTTCTCCGTGTCCAACGTGCCACGCCCGATGCGGACATGACGTGACGAAAAAATGAGGAACAAAGGACTGAACCTGCAGATTTGCCGGTTCAGTGAGTATAAGCGTTATTCGTCGCTACGTCGGAGAGTACACCATATCTAAAATTGATCACCTACCGTGCCATTAATATGCACAGCGCTGCTACAGCTATTAATATGGCCATATTGTACCAGCAAATGCGGGGGGCATGTCAATTTTCCCGCAGGCTACTTCATGCGCCCACGAATTACCGCGCCGGGTGTCAGGAGCAATATACGGATATCTAACGTCAGCGAGCGTCGCTGCACATAGGCGAGGTCGGATTCTATCCAATTGTTGAAGTCATATTCCGGGTTATAGCTGATTTGCCAGAGGCCGGTGAGGCCAGGAAGGACGCTGTGGCGCTCTGCTACCCAGCGGGCGCGGCGCACCCGCTCATCTGCGGAGGCCGACTGCAGCCAACCAGGTTGTGCCAGGTCTTTCTCGGGCAGTGGACGCGGGCCTACGAGTGACATATCACCCCGCAGCACGTTCCACAGTTGGGGCAACTCGTCCAGCGCCAGCCGCCGCAGCACCCGGCCCAGCGCCGTCACGCGTGCATTTTGCCCGGTACGTGCCACCGGACGCTCGGGGTGCAACTGCTCTGCCCCGGCGCGCATGGTACGAAATTTCAGCAGGGTGAAAGTCTTTTCTCCCTGCCCCACCCGCGCCTGCCGATACCATACCGGTCTACCATCGCAGATAAGAATCAGCAGATAAATAACTGCCATTAGCGGTGCAGCTATGACGAATAGTGCCCCGGCGAGGAGCAAGTCGAAGAGTCGTTTGCATATATCGTAGCCGCGCTGGTTGAGCAGCGCAGGCGGTTTTTCTTCCATATAGTGTATTTAATTCCGTTACTTACCCGGTATGACGTCGATGTACTTGCAGCACATCACTTAGTTTTCCAATACGGGAAATAATCTCCTGCAGGTAACTCAACCCCGTAGTCTCTACCTGCACTACGAAGTGCTGAGTGCGATGTTTACTATCAGGGGTCATACGTGAGGAGCGGATATTGGTCTTCGCCTCGGAGAATATCGCGTAGATATCCGCCGCCAAGCCGATACGATCCAAACCGACAATCTCCAACTCCGCCTGGTATTTTCCGTCATTGCTATCTTCCCAGTCAAGCGTCAACAATCGTTGCGCCTCCTCAGGGTTCTCGCGGTACTGGCGCAGATTGGGGCAGTCAATGCGGTGGATGGTCACCCCTTTACCGCGGGTAACATAGCCGATGATTGCATCACCGGGAATTGGCTGGCAACATTTGGAGAGATTAAAGAGAATGCCATCTATCCCCGAGGCCGGCACCTGTATCGGCAGTCTCCCTTGCTCGGGTATTGCACCACTACTGACAGGCAATTCATCCATCGAGCGCCGCGGTGTATCATCACGTAGCCGGTGCAGCACACCTTCCGCCGTTAATTCACCATAGCCGATAAGTGCATACAAATCATCCGGTGCCAACAAATTCATCTTGATGGCCATTTTTTCCAGCTTATCATTCTTCAGGTATTCACTCGGGACTAATCCATCACGTTTACATTCTTCTTCCAGCGCATGGCGACCACGTGTTATATTCTCCTCACGGTTTGCCTTGCGGAAATATGCCTTAATGCGTGTCTTAGCCTGGTGTGTAGCGACAAAACCAAGCCAGTCGAGACTCGGTTTCTGATTGGGGCGAACCATGATTTCCACCACATCGCCGTTGCTGAACTTGAAGTTGATGGGTACCATGCGCCCGTTTACTTTGGCTCCGGCACAGCGCGCCCCGAGGTCGGTGTGGATACGATAGGCGAAATCCACCGGCGTGGCACCAGCGGGCAAGTCGATAATATCTCCCGCCGGGGTGAAGACGAACACCTGATCCTTGAACAGGTCAGTCTTCAGCGACTCCAGCCATTCTTCCCCGCTCTTCGCCTCTGATTCCAGATCCAGCAGACCGCGTACCCAGGAGAGCTTTTTCTCGAACTGTACATCGCGCGAGCCGCCCTCTTTATAACGCCAGTGCGCAGCGATACCCACCTCGGCAATGCGGTGCATCTCGCGGGTGCGGATCTGCACCTCCAGCGTCATACCGTGTGGCCCCACCACCTTGGTATGCAGCGACTGGTAGAGATTCGGCTTGGGCATGGCGATGTAGTCAGTAAACTGGTCGCGCAACGGCAGCCATAAATTGTGAATCTCGCCCAGTACGGTATAACATTCGGGGATAGTATCGACTATCACGCGGACGGCTTCCAGATCGAGGATCTGGTCGAAATTAATATCCTGCGATTTCATCTTGCTATAGATGGAGTAGAAGTGCTTGGGACGCCCTACTACATCGCCGTTTATCTTCTCGGCAACTAACCTTGCTTCAATCATGGTAATTGCGGTAGTTACTACTTCTTCACGCTCGGAGCGCGTGCGGTTCACCAGCTTCTGAATATTTGCATATATCTCCGGCTTCAACGCACGGAGCGAGGTATCTTCCAGCTCCCACTTTATCTTCCACACACCCAAACGGTGGGCGATGGGGGCATAAATATGTAGTGTCTCGTCTGCTATACGCACCTGCATGTCATGATCCATATACATTATAGTGCGCATATTATGAAAACGGTCGGCTAGTTTGATGAGGATAACGCGCACGTCACGTGCGGTGGCGATAAGCATTTTACGCAGATTCTCTGCCTGTCGTGCCTCGCGTGAGCCGAAATGCAATGCACTCAGCTTGGTGACACCTTCCACCAGTGTGGCGATATCATCACCGAAACGCTCCGCAATATCTGCACGGGTGACCTGCGTCACGGTGCCATCAGGCCGTTCCAGTGTACCGTCTTCGATGGTGTCATGCAGGAAACCGGCGGCGATGGTAGACTCATCCATCTCCAGCTCTGCCAGTACATTGGCGACTTCCAGCGGGTGGATGATATAAGGCTCTTTGGAGCGGCGTTTTTGATCGCGGTGGATAAATGCGGCGAACTCATAGGCGCGCGTTAACATCTCCCGATCATAGGTAGGAGCATATCGCTCCACCCGGGACATGATCGTGGCGAAGCGCTCATTCAGCTTGCCTTCCAGTCTGGGTATTCCACTGCTAATCATTTACCAGACTCCCCGTCACACCGCCATCGTGATTGAGCGTTCATTATAGCGGATTTTTGCCGTTAACGGGTAAAAATCCTGCGAAATAGAAATCGCCCATCGAGTATGCTAAAGTATACTCGATGGGCGACATGTATCCCCGAGCTCGACCTTTCATCCGAAAGGTGAAAACGGTATCAACGGCCGTCGCTGTTGTGGTTGCGGTGTGGTATTATCCTCTTCTGTTTTCGGTGTTGGTGTGTCTCCCAGCGTCACCTTTATGGTAATAGTCTCCCATTTCCCAGCGGTATCGCGCATGATCTCCAACGGCACTACTTTGCCGACCGCTTGTTTACTGATGTAATCACTCATAGTATCTTTAGTGGAAAGCTTCTGCCCATCCAGTGAGATGATGATATCATCTGCCTTCACTTTTGCTTTATCAGCCGGGCCATCCTTCACTACACTTTTCACCAACACGCCTTCACTCACCGGTAAGTGGAACTGCGCTCGTAGATCATCATTATTCGCGATATAGCTGATCCCTATATATGGATGCTCGATCTTCTTTTTCTCGCGCAGCATCTCCATTACCTCTTTGGCGCGATTACTGGGGATAGCGAAGCCGATGCCGCGCGCCTGTACTTGGCCGTTGCCACCCACATAGACGGCAGTATTGATGCCGATGACCTCACCATTGATATTCACCAGTGGGCCGCCACTATTACCGGGATTGATGGAGGCGTCAGTTTGAACTAGACCCTTCATGGTTTTACCATCTTCCGTTGGAAGTTGTCGGTTGAGCGCACTCACAACTCCCACACTGACGGTATGCTCAAAGCCGTATGGGTTGCCCATGGCCATCGCCCATTGCCCGACCTGCAATTTATCAGATTTGCCGAAGACCACCGCACGCAGGCCGTTGGCTTTGATCTTCACCACTGCCATATCCTCCTGCTTGTCTCCTGCGACAAATTCAGCCGGATACTCCTGCTGACCGTTGGCGGAGAGCACGGTAACGGTGATACGCTTGGCTCCATCGACGACGTGCATATTAGTGAGAATATACCCATCGGTATCAACAATGACGCCGGTGCCGATGCCAGTGACGGTCTGCGAACCACCACCGCCGAAGAACATCGAATAGGGGTCATTCTGTACCGACTCGGTGCGAATGTTCACCACCGACTCATTCAGCTTGGCCGCTACCTGTACCGAGCGCTCCTGCGATACTTCGGTGATGGGGATGTTTATGTTAGGCGATAACTGTCGTACACCGGCCAGATTGAATCTGCCGGTGCTATTTGCCCATGTCGCAAATAATGCCCCGCCAAATCCGGCCAATAACCCGAAGATTATCGCCAACAGGATGACAGTGCCCGTAGATGGCCCCTGCTTGGCCGGAGCTGGCGGTGGGGTATTGCCCGTACTTGTATACGCTGCAGTAGCTCCTGACTGCTCCGCTGCTACTGAAGGTTCTTCTTCCTCCATTAAAACTGCGGTTGGTGGAACAATCGGTTCAGTCCCATCTGGTTTGTGCTCGTTAAATTCTGTCATGTTATTCCTCCAGTGATTTGAGTAGATTAGCCATCTCGATGGCTGCCATGGCTGCATCGGCACCCTTATTGCCCGCCTTTGTCCCGGCGCGCTCAATCGCCTGCTCGATAGAATCCGTCGTCAGCACCCCGAAAATACACGGAACGCCCGTCTGCAGGCCTACAGATGCGACGCCCTTTGATACTTCGCTGGCTACATAGTCAAAATGCGGTGTCCCGCCCCGGATGACTGCTCCCAGACAGATCACGGCATCGTATTTGCCGCTCTCCGCCAGCTTCTTTGTCACCAGCGGCATCTCGAAGGTTCCCGGTACGTATGCCATATCCACCTGCTTGTCCACGTCGCAACCATGCCGCGCCAGCACATCCAGCGCTCCCGCCAGTAATCTGCTGGTTATCAGGTCATTAAACCGACTTACGACAATCCCAAAACGTAAGCCCTCTGCCATTAGTTGGCCCGAATATGTTGTTCTCATAATATACCCCTTCTCGAACTGATCTACATCTCAAAATACTCAAGTGAAGTTAAACAGACAATGTACATTTCGCCAAACAATCACTGCATTCCTGCCAGCCATGTAAGCGAATTAGCACATCATAAGCAATACCTGCGTGAGTTTGCCCAATCTCTCCCGATATGCTAGAATATTATTATATTCCCGCCAGGGGGGAGTAGCAAGGTCGGCATGTGCCGGCCTGGTAGGTCAACAATCCCGAAGCAGATGCTTCTGGCCTGCCGACCGGGTTTCCGGGTGCAAGACCTTTGGCTACGCGTATTTGCGCGTGGCCGGTCAACCGCCACGCGCCGGAGGAACCATAACCCATGGAACAACGTCTACGTCGCCATCTCTGGCCGATCTTCTTCGCCACCATTGCCACCTTGCCGGGCATCTACCTGCATTTCAGCGGGCTTTCCAAGCAGATGGTTCACAGCCCACAGGCGTGGGTGGTAGCTTTACTCTCGGGTATTGCAGTGCTCGGAGCCTCTTTTCTGCTGCTGTGGGCATGTGATGCAGTGCAGGAAGATATCTCGCAGTCATTAGCGCTGGCTATCGTGGCACTCATTGCCGTATTGCCGGAATATGCCGTAGACATGTATATCACCTGGCAAGCGGCGTCTAATCCCGAAGTATATGCCCCACTGGCAATCGCCAACATGACCGGAGCGAATCGGTTGATTATCGGTGTCGCATGGTTTGTGGTCGTCGGCGTATATTGGCTGAAGACACGTAAGGAAGTGCGCATCGGGAAAGATCAGCGTACCGAGCTGTTTTTTCTACTCCTCGCCACTCTTTATGCCATGTTCGTGGCAATAAAAGGGACACTTCAATGGTATGACGGCATTGCATTCATGGCAATATACGCCTGGTATCTCCGCGTGGCTGGCCAACGGAAGACTACCCCATCAGAAGCGGAGGGGCCAGCGGAGTTGCTGGTCTCACTGCCTACCACACAGCGCCGCGTGGCTACCATTGTTATGTTTCTCGTTGCCGCCGGAGCAATCGCTGTCAACGCCGAGCAATTCGCCGAAGGACTGATCAAATCAGGAGAATTGCTGCATGTTCCTCGTGAACTGCTCATCCAGTGGCTGGCCCCTATTGCCAGTGAAGCTCCTGAATTTACTGTGGCTATTATGCTCACCCTACGCTTGCGCGGCGGTGTTGCACTGGCAAGCCTGCTTTCCGCAAAACTAAATCAATGGACATTGCTTGTCGGTATGATCCCGTTCGTCTACGGCATCGCCTTCCAATCATTTGCTACCCCCATACCGATGAACCATCATCAAATGAATGAGATCATGACTACCGCTGCCCAGTCACTCCTCGGTATTATTATGCTCTGCGCGCTGCGACTCAACGTCAGGCAGGCCGGCATGATCTTCGTGATATTTGTC
>JBBQQW010000050.1:0-14861 GCA_038215455.1 Armatimonadota bacterium | reverse complement strand
CGTTCTTCATGCCAGTTGCTTCTTCTGCATTCAACGGAGCGTCGCTCGCGCCGAAATCGACGGTGCCTTCCTGCAGTTGCTTGATGCCAGCACCCGAGCCGACGGAATTGTAATTGATTTTGATGCTGGGGTTTGCCTTGGTGTAGGCGTCAATCCACTTGGTGTAGAGTGGATTTGGGAAAGTAGCGCCAGCACCCATTAGTTCTACGGGTGTTGTGCTGGTGCCGGGGGCGGTAGCTTCATCTTTCTTTTCGCCGCATGAACTCATTATTAATGCGGTGAATAAGCCGATGGCGGCACTCGTGGATACTTTCATCCAACCAGCCATTTCTAGTTTCTTCATTTCATTCTCCTTCAGTTTTACTGTCACCCTTAGCATAAGGTGCAATTGTTAGGAAATTGTTAGCGCAATGTGAGTTGTGCGTGTTATTAGAATTTTGTCGCGACGCCAAGGGAATATTGATTGAGGTATTTTCCGCTGTCGCGGGCATCATTGTTGCTGACTTCCAGCTTCAGCTGGGTCATGTCGCTCATGCGGTAGCCACCACCTACTGACAGGCGACGGTATTCATTCACCGCAACCGGGCTGTCAGCCAGCTTTTCCGTGGCACCATCCTGCAGGGTAACAACGCTGTAGCGAGTGGCAAGGTAGAGCTTGGCGTTTACATTATATAGTCCCTCGGCATACCAGTAGTCGCCCTTGCGATCTGCAGCGCCGGTGGCATTGTCGGTGAAGGAGCCATATGCGGCGGCTAATTGCAGTGGGGCGGTAAATTTACCACCGATGGCGGGTTTCTGCCCGGTGCTGCCGTAGTTCCAGCGCACATCGGCTTCCCAAATATTGCGGCTCCAGCTGGTAGCGCCGGTGGGGGCCTTCTGCAGCCCGGCGATCTTCAGGTCGCTGTCGGCGATACTGCCATCGGCTTTGACCAGGTCGCCGGTCTGGTAGTAGCTACCGGAGACATACAGATCCTTGGTCGGGGCGACGGATAATTTTGAAGCGGTTGCCATACCATTTGCTGATACGGAAACATCTTTGCTGGCATTGAGCAATGCGAAAGAGTAGTTGACCGGCTTTGCGCCAGCGATGGTACCGCGGAAGTTGACGCCTTCATCGTAGCTACCTACTGAAGCAACAGAGTTGGATACCAGATTGTTCTCCACCGGGTTGTCGGTCCAGGTCTCTTCGCCGAAGTCCGCCTTCATTTTACCCAGGCGGATAACGTTGCCGGATTTGGCACCATCGTAGTTTTTGATGTCCATATAGAAGTAGTCGAATCCATTGGTGTTGGCGTTCTTGGTGTCAAAGCGGTTGACGATGGTGACGTTGTTGCTGGGGCTGATGGTCAAGCGAAGCTTGGCATCAGGGATGATGACGCTGCGGTTACTGTAGGTGCCATCGCGGCCAGTGACTACCATGCTGGTGTACATGCGACCATCAATTTTGATGAGGGTAGTATTGACTGCCGGTACGACAGCGATGGCTATCGGGGCAGCGGTGGTGGCCGTCTGGGCCTGTGCGGTGGCAGTTGCGGCCAGCGCCATCGCCAGCAGACCTGCAGTTTTCCAAGTTCTGTTCATCTTCATTGCTCCTTTCAAAAGCAAGGTTAAGCTAACACGAAAGCAGATAGTTTTTAACCTTCGTCTAACACGTTACTAGCATATATGAGTTTTGTTAGTGTCAGGTTAGCGTATGATTTTTCAGACGTTAGTTTTATGTGTGATAAATGTTAAACGGACTATACCATGATGTTCTCAATTAATATTCGGTGAACTCAAGCGCAGGCGAGTACAGCAGAGACGGTTTGTTTTCAGTTAGGATAATGTTTATTGTTTGGTCAGAAAAAAAATATTCCAATAACTTCTCCCACACTTGTTCCTAATATCGCAGCGGTATTCTGCAGTTGTATCGGGATTGGACTCCATACCGGAGTTACTATTTTCACCCGACGAAAAGGAGATACGCAAATGCGTACAGTTTACACAGGTAAGCGCGGTTTCACGCTTATCGAATTGCTCGTGGTAATTGCTATCATAGCGGTACTCGCAGCAATTCTCTTCCCTGTCTTTGGCAAAGCCAAAGCCAAAGCCCAGCAGACTTCATGCATGAGCAATCTGAAACAGCTTGCTCTGGCCATGACCATGTACAACAACGACAACAAGAGTGCCTATCCTACCATGACGCTGAAAGCTGACGGCACCATGGACATGACCAAATCCTGGGCTGCACAACTCGACAGTTACCTCGGCGGTAGCAACAAGATCCTTTCCTGCCCCACCGACAAGAACGGCGCTGGCTATGTATCCTACGCGCTGAACGGCGCACTGTATCTGCCAGATGGTACATCAGTGAAGCTGAACGAAGTGAAAAATCCGACCAACGTCGGCCTCTTCACCGATGCCACTTCCTACCAGTATCCGCAGGCTGGCATACTGAACGCCTCCTTCGACACCAACACCCAGTTCGTCGCTCGTCACAGCTACAACCTCGCTTTCGCCGATGGCCATGCTGAACAGTGCAACGACAAACAGCAGGATATTACTGACATCAACGCTCCTATCGCACAGGCCTTCTATCACGCTTCCGGTTATGGCTGGGTAGACAACGCAGCTGCCGGTATCCCTGCCGCTCCTTCAGACACCTCCACCACAGTGGCTCCTATCTCCATCAGCGGTTCCACCACCTGGGCTCCGATCTGGGAAGCTGCCAGCGCTGGCTGGACTGCTGCAGGCAACGCTGCTCCGAAAATCAGCTTGACCGGTTCTGGTGACTGGAATCTCGGTACTGTAGGTGGCGCTTCCAGTCCTAAAGCTGCTTTATGTGGCAGTACCTCAACAATCGTATGCACCGATGCAGTAGGTGTTATCGTCAGCACCAACACACGGCTGAAAAAATTGACTTCCGTAACGATGGTAACTACTACTAATAATGGCACTAACTTCTCTGCTGACATCAACAACCTGTTCTCTGGTTGCGCAACATCTACCGACAGCGGTTACACCCCGACTGCTGATCAGCCGTTACACCTATACATTCGCGAAGTAGGCTCCGGTACCCGCGACTTCGTTATGAGCGATATCGCTGGTTTGGCGAAGACCGAGGTTTTCTTCTCAACTTTAAACGCTAACGTCACTTTCACACGCATAAATTCTGCAGCAGAAATGATTTCAGCGGTTGCAGCTGACCCGTTCGGAGTAGGTTTCTGCGGCCTGGGCGAAGCTGATCCCTACCGCGTAAAGGTGCTGGATATCAAGGTTGGCGCCACCACCCAGACCTACAGCCGCAAATCAGTAACGTCGGGTAGCTGGCTGATGATCCGTCCGCTCTTTGCTAAAGCACCAGCAACTGGCACCTCTTCAGAAGCCTTCATGAACTATGTGAAAAGCCCGGCCTTCCAGAGCAGCCTGCTGTTCCAGAGCGCTTTCTTCCCGAAACTGACCGACACCACCCAGTACAAATTGACCACCTTCTTACCATAATAACTGTAAGAAACTAGAAGTCAAACCCTTCGCCCCGGAGAGATCCGGGGCGAAGGTGTTTTTGTTTCACCAGCACCCTCTGAAGGAGGTGGCTAACAATTCGACAAGCTCATTGCAGGCGGCAAGCACGCTGAAGCGCGCTCTGGCGCATAATCGGGGATGTCTCCCTTTACTTTCGTAATCCGGGTGAGAAGGATTTTTATGGAGGTATATGGAAGATATTAGCTATGAATTACCCATATGTGATATCTGCTGATAATCCTGCACCGCGCCCACTGGCGGAGTTGCTGGATGAGCTTGCCACACGGCGGAATGCTGGTGCGGTGATCGTCACCACTAACGGGTGCTTTGATTTGCTGCATGCCGGGCATATCGCTTCGTTGGCGGCGGCGCGTGCGCTGGGGGACACCCTTATTGTGGGGTGCAACAGTGACACATCGGTGCAGCGGCTTAAGGGGGCGGGACGGCCTATTATCGGTGAGCTGGATCGGGCAGCGCAGCTGGTGGCGTTGCGTGCGGTAGATCATGTAATCGTCTTTGATGACGCACTCCCCGAGGGTTGGCTGGCGGCGGTGATGCCGAATATTCATTGCAAATCAGGTGATTACACGGTGGAGAGCCTGCCGGAGACGGCGGTAGTGCGCGCGGGTGGGGGAGAGGTTATTATTTTACCGCTGCTGGCGGGGGTGAGTACCTCGAAGATCATAAGCAGACTGTTGGCCCCGGCAGATGCCGATGCCGCGGTGACCGGCACGGTCGCCGACGAGCTGCTGGCAGGGAGCAACGTGCTGCGGCAGACGGCGTACAAGCTGGCAGGCGAGGTGGCGCGTGCGGCGACGTTGATATCGACCGCGCTGGCAAATGGTAGCAAAGTATTGGCCTGCGGCAATGGTGGCAGTGCCGCAGATGCCCAGCATTTTGCCGCTGAGCTAGTCGGGCGTTATAAGCTGGAGCGTCGTGGCTGGCCTGCCATTGCCCTTACGGTAGATTCTTCTATAATGACCTCGGTGAGTAATGATTATGGTTTTCCGGCGATATTCTCCCGGCAGGTGGAGGCACTGGGCTATGCGGGGGATGTGCTGATCGCGATCTCTACCAGCGGTAATTCGCCCAATATCGTCGCTGCTGCGGAGGCGGCGCATGAGCGAGAGATGAAGGTGATCGCCTTCACCGGGGGGAACCCCAGCACACTGGCGGGAATAGCTGATATCATTTTTGCCGTGCCGTCCACCGATACCCCGTGCATTCAGCAGGCGCATATCGCGCTGCTGCATTGTATCTGCGGGCTGGTGGAGAGTGAACTCTACGGGATGGGGAAGTAGCCATGCTTCACCCCGCCGTATTCCTTGATCGTGATGGTACGATTATCGTTGATGGCAAATACCTGGCTGATCCCGCCGGGGTGATCCCACTTCCCGGCGCGCTGGAGAGCCTGGCAATGCTGCAGCAATGTGGCTATGTGCTGGTGATCATCAGCAATCAATCGGGTATCGGGCGCGGATATTTCTGCGTGGCAGAGCGTGACGCCGTGCAGGCGCGCGTGGAAGAGCTGTTCCACGCGGCAGGGGTCAGCTTCGCCGGGGATTACTATTGCCCGCATGCGCCGGATGACGACTGCAGTTGTCGCAAGCCGTACCCGACGATGCTGCTGGATGCTGCGCGGGCATTGGGCATTGATCTGCCGGCATCATTCATGGTGGGGGATAAGGTCAGTGATGTGGAGGCCGGGCAAAATGCCGGGTGTCGCGCGGTGCTCCTCGCTCCTGCCCCGGTAGCTTGTACGGCAGATTTTATCGCCCCCGATATAAAGACGGCGGCGGAATGGATAATTGCGCAGGAAGGAAAGCCCGATGTTCGATGAGATTCTCGATGCCTTTGCCGGGAAGCGTGTGCTGGTGATCGGCGACGTCATGCTGGATGAATATATTACCGGAGAGGTGCGCCGGATTTCGCCGGAAGCCCCCATCCCGGTAGTGGAAACGCGCGGACACGAGTACCGCCCAGGTGGCGCGAGTAATGTGGCGGTGAATATCGCCACCCTCGGCGGGGTGCCCTTGCTCTGTGGTGTGGTGGGTGACGACGATATGGCGGATAAACTGGCCCTCGTGCTGCAACCGGTGGACAGCAGCGGCGAGATGGCGCTGGTGCACAGCAAAGACCGCCCTACCACCGTGAAGACTCGCATCGTAGCCCATGGCCAGCAGATGCTGCGGCTGGATACCGAGAGCCAGCAACCGATACCCGAGTTGATTGAAGAGCGCATTATCAGCTGGTTTCGCGGCGAATGTGCGCGCGCTGATGCCTGCGTACTCTCTGATTATGCTAAGGGGGTGCTGACGCCCCGGCTCTGCCGTACCCTCATCACAATGGCGCGCGCCGCTAACTTGCCGGTGATCGTCGACCCTAAAGGACGGCAATATGACCGCTACTCCGGTGCCACGGTGATCACCCCGAACAAGCGGGAAGCCGCGCTGGCGGCCAATGTCGCGGCAGATCGCCCCTACGATGTAGACGTAGTGGCCATCAAATTACTCGATGAGCTGGGCGGGGCAAACCTGCTGGTCACGCGTAGTGAAGAGGGGATGTCGCTGTACCGCGCGGGCCACGCCCCGTTGCATATCCCCACCCATGCGTTGAAGGTATATGACGTCACCGGCGCGGGCGACACCGTGGTGGGAGCGCTGGCGCTGGGCCTGGCCGCCGGTGCCGCTCTGCCGGTAGCCGCCCACCTGGCCAATGTCGCCGCCGGGGTGGTAGTGGGCCAGCTGGGTGCCGCCAGCCTGACTCGGGAAGAGCTGCGCACGTCGGTAGTGCGCAGCGGGGTGGTTGCGGGGATTTAGCTTCAGCTCCCCGTCACTGCAATAAACTCGCGTTCGGGCAGTAGCAGTGCGGTCAGCGCACCGCCGTATACGGCACCGGTGTCGATGTTGATGCGATTGGGGCGGATCTCGGTTTTGTGCGCTGGGTTAGGAGTATGGCCGTGTACCACCAGACGTCCCCAACTGTAGCTGGTGCTCAGAAATGGCTCGCGTATCCAGCAGAAGACCTGTTCATCGTTCAGCTCCAGTGCTATACCCGGCTCCAGCCCCGCATGTACGAATATCGTCTCGGCAGTGGTGTGGTAGAATTGCGTACGCTTGAGGAAATCGATGTGCTCGGGCGTGATGACCCCACCTTCATATTCGCAGACAGTCTCGGCACCACCATTGAAGAGCCACGCCAGTTCTGCTTGTTCATCACCCTTAAGTGCATCCAGTGCCAGCATCTCATGGTTGCCGCGCAAAAAGATGCATTTGCGCTGCTGTTCCAGCTCCAGCAGTCGATCCAGCACCCGCCGTGATCCCGGCCCACGGTCAATATAGTCGCCGAGAAACACCAGCGTCCCCACCTCAGGCAGGCACCCCAGCAGCTTCTCCAGCATCCCATCCATGCCGTGGATATCACCGATTGCAATATAATCAGCCATGAGGATATTTTAACACTGGTGTGGTTTGGTTGCAAGGGTGTAAAAATGGTTCCTGGCTCTGTGCCATGGGCTATTGCGCCACCAATGTCACCCGCGTGGATTTGCCGGGGATACTGGTGATCTCCCAGCTGCCGCCGATGACTGCCAGCAGCGTGCTGTGCAGGATGACGCCGTGGCCGGTGCTGGTGGGGGTGGCGGTGGGGGCAGTGTAGCCGACGCCGTCGTCCGTGATACTTATACGCGGTGGGGTGTCAGCGCTGATGCTGATGCGGAGGTTAATCGGGTGAGTTTTGTCGCCGCCATTGGCGTGGCGGGCGGCGTTGCGCACGGCTTCACGCGCGGCACCGAAGAGCACCTCAGCTGTCAGCGGAGTCAACGTCGCCAGCCGTTCCTCGTAATCGGTGCCAATATCCCAGGTGACGCTGGCGAAGGCACCGTCAAGGTCGGTCTCGATAAACGACTTCAGCGCCCCAGTTAGGCCTTTGCTTTGCAGCTGATTGTTGCTGATTGCGGGCATGGCGTGCAGAATATTGGCGATCTGCTGGTGCAGCTCCGCCAGTTGTGCCAGCAGTGCTGGGGTCTCCAGCTGCCCGGCGCTCAGGGCGATCATCATCGTTTGCACCGTTGGCAGCACTTCGTCATGCAGGGCGCGCCGGGTGCGCTGGTCCACCACCTGCTCCTGCATCATGCGCGTGCGCTGCAGTTGCATCAGGCGGCGCGTCAGCTCGTTCCCGGCCAGTTGCTCCAGCAGTTGTTCGCCGATAGCCCGCGCCACCTCCATCTCCTCCTGCGTGTACAGCCCGCCGTCGCGTTTCGCTCCCAGCAGCAGTAGTCCACTCAGGCCGCGGTCATTCCACAGTGGTACCGCCCACAGCGCTCCGGCGTGTGTAGGAGCATCCAGCAGCATGCAGAGGGTTTTTGGATCGGTAAACTGTGCGGCGATATCTGTCAACGATGTCGGCAGCGCTTGCTCCGTCGGGTAAAAGAGGGGGCGGAGCAGCAGCGAGTATGACGCCTGTGGGATGAGCATCGCGCTGCGCACCCCCAGCAGCTTCTCAGATAATTGCCGGAAGAGCGCATCGGTATCAATGGGCGTGTCGGAGGTAACGGAAAATACGCTGGAACCATTATTGAAGAGGCGGATATTGGCGATGGTCTCCTCGTGTTCGGCGAAGCTACGCCAGGTATTCACCGCGTAGAGTATCCCGACGATGACGATGATGAGCAACGCCCCGTAGATGATAGGCAGGTCATTGGTCACCAGTGTCGCGAGCAAAATGCTGAAACCAGCGGCGAGGAGCACCATACTCCACCAGCGTCGGCGCAGCCCCTGGCGGAGCAGCGTTTTGCCGGTGAATATCTCGTAGGAGACAATCGCCTGCCCGATGAGGAAGACGGAGATGGCCACCAGCGAGATGACAGCGAGATCAATCCAGCTCATGATCTGCGCGGTCTCCGGCTGGAGGCGGAACGACTCGATGAAAAGGATCTCCGGCATGAAGCGTAGCAGGGTGCCGGAGATCAGCAGACTAACAACCAGCAGCGCCAGTGTGGTGGCTACCAGATACGGGCGGGCACGCTGGCGCGCGGTGTCGCCCATCAACCGTGGCGAGGGTGCCGGGTGATAGAGGACGTCGAGCGCCAGCAGCATGCAGAGCAGGAGGACGCCGATGAAGACCAGCGCGATGAGGGGTATATGGAAGTAGGCTGGGCCGGCGAGGATTACCGCCGGATTGAAATGTGAGAACAATGCCTCCGGGCGCGCACGGATAGATGGATCGATGAAGGTCAATATCGTGCAGGTGAAGAGGAAAATAAGCAGCGCATAGTAGGCGATGGTGTGCAGCAGGCGGTGGCGCATGGCGCGGCGATTCTCCCAGAAGCCGGTGTGCCAGAGCACTGCCAGGTACCAGGCACAGGGCTGGGCGATCCCTGCCACCCAGGCGAGCGGCCAGCGCGCCAGCGTGAGCGCCGTGCCGCTGTTATACCCTTGACCTATCAAGATAGCGTGCGCGGCGAAGAACACCACGCCGATGAGCATCGCCAGACAGATGAGCCACACGTAACGATTGCGCCGCTCCGCCGTAAAGAAGACGGTGAAGGCCAGCCACACCAGCAGGCCGACAATGAAGAAGGATATCGCCAGCAGGCTCCCGTCCATTAGCGCCATCACTCACCCTCCCAGATCACCCAGTGGCCATTCTCCGCCTCCACGCGCGGGGTGCCGTCGGCATCCCAGCTAAGCAGGCGGCCGGATTGCATGATAATCACCGCGCGAGTGCGGGCAATTTTCTCGTCAGTATTGCTGGCATCCAGCCCCCAGGTGGCGTATATCTGGCCGTTGGTGCGGCTGATGGTGCGCTTGTCGCGGAAGCCCAGCTGCGCGGCGATCTGCTCGTTGGTCATCCCCCGTGCGATCATGCGCGCCACTTCCTGCTCGTTCAGCTCCAGCAACGCCATAGGGGCGTTGGCGTCCTTGTGGCGCACCTCCAGCACCCGTGCCTCAATCTCGGGGTCGATGAAACTGCGCCCGGAGATAGCATCCAGCAGCAATGGGACGATCAGCTGGGGCAGCAGATAGTTGGATTTGCGCACGTAGGCGTAATGGCTGAGGATACCCGCGTGGCGGAAGGCGCGGAAATAGGCGTCGTCATCTTGGATAGAGTAGAAGACCACCGGCAAACGCGGATATTCGCGCCGGATAGCCACCGCCGCCTCGATGCCGTTCATCTCCCCGGCCAGTTGCACGTCCATCAGTATCGCCCGGGGTGTATGTTCACGGCACCAGGCCAGCGCATCTTCCCCGCTGGCGCAGGCATGGAGCACGCACACTTTGCCGGTGGCATCCAGTCCACTCACCAGAGCCGGGCGCAAGCGCGCATTATCTTCAACGACGAGAATATCGTACATGCCATCAGTATAATTGAAACCCCGCTATCTACCAAGCACTCAAGTGCGCAAGATAGTGGCCTCAGTGGGTCGAGTGGGAGAGAGAGAGGCGGTAGGATTGTATGTGAGCAGGGACTTTAGTACTGCCGTGAACGGCTGGGCGATAGGCTGGCGAGTACGAACACTAAACCAGCTTTGGAATTTGGAATTTGGAATTTGCAACTATTCTTCAGAGGAGGCATATATGTACGACATAGCGATTATTGGGGCGGGGCCGGCGGGGGCGACGCTGGCGCGGTTGCTGGGGGAGCGATATAAGGTGTTGTTGCTGGATCGGCGTCCACTGAATGTGCCACCGATACCGGAGAAGCCGGGCAAATGCTGCGGGGGCCTGCTCTCTGCCAATGCGCAGCAGGCGCTGGTGGAGATGGGGCTGGCGGTGCCGCAGGCCATCATGACGCAGGAGCAGCCGCAGCAGGTGTATCTGATAGATGCCGATAACGGGATCACCGGCACGCATTCACGCCCCTATATCAACTGCCACCGTGAGTTGCTGGATCGCTGGTTGCTCTCGCTGGTACCGGCAGCGGTGGACGTGCGCTGTGGTGCCGCATTTAATGGGGTGACGGCAACGGCGGGTGGTGTGGAGATCAGCTATAGCATCGGCAGCGGCAGGCAGACCGCGCAGGCACGGATGCTCGTCGGCGCAGATGGCGCTAATTCGCAGGTGCGCCGGCAGTGCTTCCCACGGGCGAAAACCCCGAGGAAATACGTCGCGGTGCAGGGGTGGTATGAGATGAAGGAGGTGTTGGAGGAGCACGTCGCCATATTTGATAGCTCCGTCACCGATTATTACGGCTGGGCGATCCCCAAGGATGGCCTGCTGGCTATCGGGGCCGCCTTCACCCCACACGCCGACCCCCACGCGCATTTTGCGGCGTTGCTGGCGAAGTTGCACAGCTATGATATAACCCCGGGCCGGCTGCGCTGGCGCGAGGGGGCGATGCTGGAGCGTCCGCTGCACGGCAGGCAACTCTGCACGGGTAATGACCGGGTGGTGCTCATCGGCGAGGCGGCCGGCTGGATCAGCCCCAGCACCGCCGAAGGATTCAGCTACGCCTTCCGCAGTGCGCAGGCGCTGGCCGCGGCACTGGAGCCAGGCCTGGATAACACGGCTGCCCGCTACGCCGCCAACACCCAGACGCTGCGCCACGCCATCACGCGCGAAATATTGAAATGCACCCCCATGTTCACCCCCTGGCTTCGCGGCATAGCCCTGCGTGTACGGCCAGCAGAACAGGTACCGTTGATCCATGCGCCAAATGCGTAGTGATGGTGGCACCATACCATGGTGAATCAGGCATGGCAATACTAGCGGGGAAGGTGCACGGATAAGAACCTATGGGGGAGACGGGACTATGCACCTTCGCCCCCACTGGCGACATTAATAAAGGTACCATTTACGAATTTCATCACGTTATATCCCAATCCTTCGTAGTAGTATTCAAAAACCATTACCTCGTTCTGTCCGTCACCGTCTGCATCCATGATATCTCCTAATTTAAATACTGACGGACATGCTACCAGTGTGTTGGCAGCGAACCAATCGCCGTTGATAATTCCGGTAACTGTTTTGCCAGCTACTTCGTCAATATAAAGCACTGCCGAGTATTCATCTTGCGGGTATTCACGATTAGGCCCCGGAAACTCCTTGAAACCGGCACTGATGAATGACAGCACAGTCTCTACCTTGCCATCATTATCGATATCTGCTTCCATTACAACATCAATTATTGGTTCACCTTCGAGGCCATTTTTTCTCATGAATTCTTTAACTGCATTTGTATGCGTTGCTGTCGGAGTAATGTTCCTGATAGCTGGATGGGCATAGGGATCCCAGGTGCAATCACTTATTCCGAGAGTAGGCATGTATTTGGATTCATCGCTATCTATCGTGAAGCCAAAATCATTGAGCTTCTTTTGTGATTGAACGCCCACCGGAGTATCCTTGCTAAATTCTAATACATCTGAATCCATAGGAAGTGCTTTGCCAGCTGTTGTGATAGTGCCCGTACCACCTTTAAGACCTCCGTGAAAAAAGGACATGTTGAATTTTGTCCCCAGCGGGATATTCTCCCATTTATCCTGATCTTCAACCCATGTCCGGTTTTCAATCCAACCAAGCCAATACGAATCACCTTCCGACAACATATGCTTTCCGGCGGCCAGTTTGATATTTTTATCGATTTTCACCAGCTTCATAGCTACTTTTTTGCTGGTAGACATCTCGGTAATCTCCACCGTACTATTGCTGGAATTAATGGCGAGACGTAATCCTAAAACGGTGGTTTCCTTATCGACAGGCAGGCCAATTTCGCCATTAACGGTCATCGGTTCCCCCAGCTGCTTTTCTCCCCCCAAAGTATCAGAGGTTCCCGGCTGGTACTTCACGACTACCCCACCATTTTTGATAATATGCAGCTTAGTACTCTTCTCAACCGTAACATCAAACCCCATCCAGGTGGCGAACTTCTCCAGCGGGAAGAGTACTTCGTCAGCGGAGACTTGATAGGCGACGAGATCCGATAGCGGAGACACCAATGTAGCAGGAGCCAGCTTCGTAGGCACCGGCGGCGGACTCTGCCGGAAGACGCACCCGGCGAAGGCGAGGGGGAGCAGTAGTGTTAGGGGTAAAATATATGTTTTCATGTCGCACTCCGTTCGTCAATGATTCTCGGTACGATTACATTATACACTTTTATGCGCTTTGGTGTGGTGTATTGTTACAAAATTTGATGCTGTAATTTTCGGACACAGAAGGGGTGTGCCCACCTCATTTCAGATACTTGTTCAACTCTTCAACGAGCATGAAGACAGTGGTACTGGGGTTGTCGTTCGCCGGGGAAGATGTGCGTTGCTCATAAAGCCGCTGGGCATGACGAATCGCCTGCGGTTGCATGTGGCGCAGTGTCTCATACATACGAGCGCTATTCTTCTCATACTTTTTGCCCAGCTTGTCCGTCAATTTTATGATGTATTGGTCTCGGTGCAGGTTTGACTCGTGGAAATCGAAGTGCAGCAAGTACCAGAGTTCAAACGCTTGATTTGTGTAGGCGACACGGAACCCGTATTTTTTTGCCTTTTCAATAGCGTTATTGAAATCTTCTGCAGGGAAGTCATCTTTATCGAAGACACACCATACCTGATCGGTGTCTTCGTCGAATCCATGTTGTTGCTGTAATTCTTTGGTACGTTCGACGAGACTGACCGTGTTATAACCTTCACCAATTATTACGATATCCGCCGACGGAACCGGAAAACATTTGAAGTATCCCGGTTCCGTTCGTGCGCCCTCGCAAACGATGAGAAAACGGGTACGGGCAGGAGTAATATCCACCTGCCGTCCCCGAAGTCCCCGCGTATTTCGCCCATTACTCCTTGATTTCGGCATCAGCTTTCTCCTTTTCAAGGATATCTTCAACGATGGCGCTCAAATTGCCGACAAATGGGATCGCCCCGTATTTGCCGGTGACATAGTCATTTTCAAAGGAAGCGTCGTTCCTCACTTTCAGTTCTGCCAGTGAGTACAAATGCGAGTTGCACCGCTGATCTTTCTCCACGAACCATATCTGATCACGACGCAGCAAGTCTTTATTCAGCAGATTAGTATCATGCGTGAGAAAAACGAGCTGCGCGTGATGAGGATTGTTCGTCTTTGAATTGAAGAGCTGCACAATCCCCTTGGTTATCTTCGGATGCAAGCGGGCATCAAATTCATCAATAACCAGCACGCTGCCGTCCCGGAGCGCCTGAATGATCAGCGCCGCCAGTGAAAATAGTTTTTTCGTACCTTCTGATTCATGCTTATCCAGATCAAATTCGCGGTATCCGACTATGTTACCATCTTCCGTAAAGACAGGGTGTTTTGACATTATTTGAAGCTTATTGTATTCAGATTCGCTCTCAATAATTGAAATATCGTGAATATCTGTATCAAATCCCCTTAGCAGTCCAACTACATCTTTAGAATTGTCATTTAATACTGATATGATTGAAGCCATTTTTAATGAATCTGTCTCAAATTCATCAATGCCAGTAATTACACGCATCTTTATTGCCCAATGCAATACCAGTTTCGCGATTTCTCCATTAAACTGCGCTACGACAGACAGAAAAAGTGCGTTCTCCCGCGTCATATCCGCAATCCCCTTTCCCTCGGAAAACACCTTGGACATAATACGGATATTCTGGCCTGTTCGTTCAAAGAGTGGCTTCTCGGTTTTAGCTGGTACATAGTAAAGCCACTCTCGTTCGACGCGGGTAGTGCTTACTTCAAAGCCATAGCGATACTGCCGTCCCTCCGCGATGAAGATTATCTCGAACTCACTCGGTTCATTGGGGGTTTTGAGATCCAGAGCAAATGGTTCTGTCGGAATCGGCTCACCTGCCTGGGTGAATTTTGACGAGTTCAATATGAAGTTGCGCATGAAGTCCATCGCGCGCACCAGGTTGCTCTTTCCGCTGGCATTAGCTCCGTAGATGGCGGTGCTGGTGAGCAAGCGCAGCCCCAGCACGTCAAAGATGGCATTTTCATCCAACTCTCTGTCGCGCGAGGTGAGCGATGTCGCCTCCATACTAAGGGTGGCGCGCTCCATAAATGAGCGAAAGTTGCGCACACTGAATTCTATTAGCATAATACTGCCTCGATTGATAGTAACGAATTACTAGGTATTATACCACTAACACCAGTGAGAAAAGCAAGTATTTGTGAAATATTCACAAATAGTGGCGATATTTGCGACAAAATGACTAATGACTAGTGACTAACGTCAATAGTCCACCGCCCCCAATTAACGACTCCAGCAGGCAGGAGTATCACTGTTTTGCGACAAACTGTCCTTACGTGCCTGGCCGTGAACGACCAGGCTGGAAGGCCTACGGCCAATCGCCCATTCGGGCGGGACGGGTAAGGGTAAGCGTTCCCGTCCGAAGGACGTTCGGCGTAAGCCCACTAGCCCAGTCGTTC
>JBBQQW010000049.1:0-15134 GCA_038215455.1 Armatimonadota bacterium | reverse complement strand
TCCTCGCTGTATACGGTATCCAGCCCCTCTTTGGCGGCGCGCTGCTTTTGCTTTGAGTTCACCTGCCCGCGGCTGGTGTGCAGCATCGCTCCATAGGGGGGCGAGCTGATAGAGAAATCGAAGCGCGGCAGGCCGTCTTCGGTGAAGGACAATCCCTCCGGCTCCAGTGTCTCGCGCTGTGCAGCCCAGTAGTCGGGTGTCGCGAGGGCGCGCGAGTCCCCCTGCAGCGCATATTGCGGCGGCATCATCAGCGCCAGCCGCGCCTGCATCACCTGGGTGTACTTCGGCGACAGCTCCACTCCCACACCGCGCCGCTCCTGCTCGGAACAAGAGATGAGCGTGGCCCCCGACCCGGCGAAGGGATCCAGCACCCAACCACCCGCCTTGGTGAAGAACTTCAAAAACTCCGCCACCATCTCCTCGGGATAGCGCGCCGGGTGCAGCTCGGTCGCCTTGTTCTTATGATAACGATGCGAATCGCACTGGAACCACGTCCGGGTGAAGATTATCCACTCTTTGCCGGTGAGGTCATTGAGGTTGTTGACGACTACCTTTTTTACTTTTTCCATATATGTCTTAGAACCTTGATTCGTCGGATTAAAGGATTATAGCAGAATTGAGTGGTTGCTGCTGTTGGATAGCGAATATTGGTAAGGAAAACCATTACCGTCTACGCCATCCAACAGCCATGACTATTAAAACCTATCATAATCCTTTAATCCTACGAATTATGGTTCCAAGACAATCCCCTTCGTCCATATCGATCCATTGCACGCGGGGGTCGGCGTTGAACCAGGTGTACTGGCGGCGGGCGTAGCGGCGGCTGTCGCGGATGCTCAGCTCTACTGCGGTATCATAGTCGTACTCGTCGCGCAGGTAGCCGCCGAATTGGCGGTAGGTGATGCCCTTCATGCTGGTCAGCTCGGGGCCGTAGCCGGATTCCACCAGGCGGCGCACCTCCGCCAGCAGCCCGGCGTCCAGTTGCTGGTGGATGCGTGTGGCCAGGCGTTCGTGCAGCGTCTCGCGCGGGATGGTGAGGCCGAATATTTGCGGTGCATAGGGGCCATCGGTGGCCGGCTTCCAAGTGAAGCTGGAGAGCGGACGCCCGGTGAGGTGGTACACCTCCAGCGCACGCACGGTGCGGTGTACATCGTTGGGGTGCAGGCGTGCGGCCGTTATCGGGTCTATCTCCGCCAGCCGGGCGTGGATCACCTCGGGACCGCAGCACGCTGCTTCCTCGGTCAGCGTGCGGCGGAAGGTCATATCTGTGGGATGCGGGGGGAACTCCCAGCGGTCGAGCAGCGAGTTGATATACAGCCCGGTGCCTCCGGCGATAATCGGCACCGCTCCGCGGGCGGTTACCTCGGCGATGAGCGCATCGGCGCGTGCCATATAGTCCGCCACGGTGAACTCTTCGTCGGGGTTCACCAAGTCGATCAGGTGGTGCACCACCCCCTGCTTCTCGGCAGTGGTAGGCTTGGCGGTGCCGATATCCATGCCGCGGTAGATCTGCATGGAATCTGCCGTGAGCACCTCGCCCCCCAGCTCCTGCGCAAGTGCCACCGCCGTGGCCGTCTTCCCCACCGCCGTCGGCCCCACCAATACCAGCACCGGAATCTTATCCATAGCAGGTATTTTAGCCGAATGGATGGGGATGGTCTACCTGTCAAGGAGTACAATAGTTAAAAATTATCCACAGAATTCGCCATTCCGGTAAATATATTCCCTCAGTAAAGTTGTAGATTTGCATTCTCTATGCTATAGTAAGAATGCAACTTATACGTCATGCTATGCGTAATAAGCATATCGGGCGGAATATCTGCACGAAAATGGATGCTCGGGTGCCGTCGAAACGGCGTTGAGGAGGCTAGGGATGTCTGTTGCTAATAGTAGGATGCGCACTTTTGTGCTGGGGCTGGCGCTGATTTTACTGGCGGTAGTTGGTGTAAAACCAGCAATGGCACAGGCTGCAGCCGGCAAAGTTGCCTTCAGCAAGGGTAGCCAGATCTATGTGATGAACATAGATGGCACGAATGCCACCAACCTCACCAATGATGGTGACAACAATCAGTATCCGTCGATGAGCCCGGATGGCAACTGGATCGCTTTTTCATCTAATAGTGGTCTGTATATCATGAAAGCCGATGGGAGCAACCCAGATGGCACGCAGAACCCACTGCCCTTGATAACCAGCAATATCTATTCTCCGCGGTTAAGTTCTCCTGACAAAGACGGTAATATAACCGTCGTCTTTATCCGACAAGGTGCTGGTGCACAACAGATTTGGTCGCTGAAGGTAGATAGTAATGGATTGCTGGTACCGGATTCTGAAGCCCGGATATACCCCACTAGTACGACAAACGATACTTCTCCCTGCATCAGCCCCGACGGCACCACAGTGGCATTTGTGCGTGGTTCGGGCATGAATGATGGTGAGATCTACACCTATAACTTTGCCACGCAGGTTCTTGCCCAGGTAACCACACTAGGTTCGGCGGCGCGTAGCTGGCACCCCAGCTTCAGCCCGGATGGCAAGAAGATCGTTTTCTATTCAAATGTGGGTTTTGACCTGCAGACCGGCGTACCTGATATTGATTCTGCAGGCGGTACTAACCAAATCTATACCTATGATTTAACGACGCAGCAACTAACTCATGTCGAGCAAATTGGTAATTATAATACCAATGACCGCGTTCCATCTTTCACTTCGGATGGTAATCATATCGCTTTCCTTAACTACTCTAACAACAGTACCCTCTGGGTAACTACTCTCGATGGGCTGGTACGTAGTTCCGTATCCCCGGAAGGCTTCACAGCAATTAGTGATCCTGATTGTGGAATGGGTATCGTGCCCACACCGCCACCGTTACCCCCTGTGCTGACAAGCCCGAAGGACAAAGCAACTGGCGTCCCCGCAGGTCCGCTTACCTTGAGCTGGATAGCTAATTCAAAAGGCGCTATTCCTACCGGGTATATCCTGCAATATTCCACGGTGAAGGATTTCACCGTTAATCCGCGTACGATCCTGGGGATCACCGAAACCAGTACCGTCATTAATACACCGCAATATCAGCTACTGCCCGGCCAGACATACTACTGGCGCGTGAAAGCGATCAACGTCAGCGTCGTCAGCGGTACCCAATACAGCGTCTGGCAGGTGCCATTCTCCATCACTATGGGGGCTGCGCCACCGCCGTCGGCCCCGGTGCTCAACTCTCCGGCAAATAACGCTGTTAATGTGGCATTACAGCCGACACTCAGTTGGCAGGCAGTCGCCACGGCGACCAAATACGATGTGCAGATGAGCTTTATCGCTGATTTTTCCGGTGTAGTTTATGATGTTGCAACTGGCATAAATGCACTAAGCTTCAAGCTGCCAACGGCTCTGCATGGTAATATGAAGTATTACTGGCGCATACGTGGGGTAAATGGAGATCTACCCGGAAATGGGGGCAACGGCGACTGGTCTGTGCCATTCTCCTTCACTACTATCGTGCCACCCGCTGCTCCGGTGTTGCTGAATCCAACTACCAATGCCACGGGGATATCGGTTCCGTCCTTTACTTTCAGTTGGATGCCGGTTAGCGGTGCCACCAGCTATCTATTGTCCATTATCAACACCGACACCGGGGTGCCTGCACTCACAGGTCAATCAGTAATGGGTACCAATTACCTCTACAATGGACTGGTAGCAAATACCGGCTACTCCTGGTCGGTCATTGCCGTCAATGGTGCCGGGCCGGGTACCGCTGCAACCGGAATATTCCACACCGTTACCCCACCAGCCGCGCCGACGTTAATAAGTCCGATAGCGCCATCGAATACCAATATCACCTTGCCCGCGCTGTTACGCTGGACTAGCGTCACCGGTGCTACCTCATATAGTATCGAGGTCTCCACCAGCAGTCAGTTCACTACACTGGTGACCGGCTACCCGGTGTCTACCAGTAGCATCAGCTATACCGCAAGTAACCTGGCGAATGGCACCACCTATTACTGGCGTGTCGCGTCGGTGAACAAGTTAGGGGCCGGTGCCCCCGCTGCAGCCGCATCATTCACCACCAAGGCTGCGGCACCATCAGTGCCGGTGTTGTATTATCCGGCGAACTACTCTTCGATAAATAGCACCTCCGTTACGCTGGGGTGGAGTGCTGTTGCCGGCACTGGTGTTAAATACTGGATACAGGTGGGTACCGACAACAGTTTCTCCTCCACCACTTTGATCGCAAATTATGACACTCTGCTCACCACCAATATGCAATTGAATTCCATGCAACCGTGGCGCACCTATTACTGGCGCGTATGCTCACGCAGTGCGACTGGTACCAGCGCATGGTCGACCGTCTGGGCGGTCACTATCACAAAAACTGCTACCAGTGTTGGCACTATCAGCGCGCCAAATCTGCTGTTGCCAACAAATAGCACCATATTCGCAACTCCTGGCCCGGTAACCTTCCAGTGGTCAGCGGTGCCGAATATCAAGAGCTATTCATTGCAGGTGACACTGGCTACGGATACCACATTTATCCGCCCGGTGGTGAATACGGCATCGGTTGACCCCTCTGGCGCGGGTGGCGGAACTATTGCCATCAATGGTTTATTGCCAGACACCGCGTATATTTGGCGGGTGAAGTCACTCAGCCTGCAGAACGCAAGTTCGGCCTGGTCTTCCCCGTTGTTCAGCTTCACCACCGCTCCGACGCCGACGGTCGCAACGACCGCACCACCGAGCCAGCCGATGATTATCGCACCAACATACAACGCCAATGCACCACAGCCGTTTAATCTGCAATGGAGAGCGGGGACTACTGGTGGAGCGCCATCGGCGTATATCCTGCAGCTTTCGCAGTATGTGGATATGCACGCCGCCGTAATCGATAATAAAATGGTAACGAGTCCCAGCTACCAGATATCTGGGCTGATAAAGGGTGTGCGCTACTGGTGGCATGTCAAGGCGGTCAATGCGGCAGGTATCAGTAGCTGGTCGGCACTGTCAACGTTTATCGCCAGGTAGACTGGTGATACATAGAATATTAAGAAATTGACGCGCCCTTGTGGGCAAGTCACCGGGCCATAAATTATTGGCCTACAAGCATAAGATATTTTTACCTGGGAAACCGGTGGATGCCGGGAAGGGATGATACGATGAATAAATTAACAGGTTCACGCTTTATCGCACTGCGCACTATGGGGCGCATGGTGATGCTCTCACTGTTGCTCTTTGCATTGATGGGGGCGACCTTCGCTCAGTCGACAGCTACCATCAAGCTACCGGTACCGACCTTGACATACCCATTGGATGGCGGAACAATGAATTTTGATACGGATATGTTCAAATATTCACTCATATCGACTGCAACATCCATCCATCTTCAGTTTGTAGAGACGACGGATATAACCACGCGCGGTGATTTTTCCAAAGTAACTGCTGCTTTGGACATCACCAATTTACTCACCGAACCCGCGCCAGTTGTCTACTTGATGTCTGGGAAATTCTATAGTTGGCGCGCGCAAGTACTCGGTGATGATGTAACCACAACAGATAGTGACTGGACTCCGGTTTGGAATTTCAAGACGACTGGCACTGCACCGGTTCCACCGGCGGGTTTGACACTGGTATCACCTACAGATAAGGCCACACAGCAGTCGGTGAACCCGTGGCTAGTGTGGAATTATAACACCTTCAAAGACTCCAATTTCAAGGATTATCACCTGCAGGTGGCTATCGACTCGGCGTTTGCCAAAGTCATACGCAATCATCCGCTGGTATTGGACGAAGAAGGTACTGTTAATCGCCACCATCGTCCTAATGGATCACTGTGGCAGATACAGTCTGCATTAGACAAAAATACTACCTATTTCTGGCGCGTTACTATCGTCAATAAAGATGATACGGAACGGGAATGGTCGGTAACGCGTAGTTTCACCACTACTACCTTTGGTCCAGTCGTCCTCAATTCGCCGCTAGACAATGCTACTAATGTGCCGCGCCCGGTGCTCTTTTCCTGGTCCGGTGCTGAAGGCGCGAACAGCTATAATCTGCAAGTAGATACCAATGTAAACTTCACCTCATCCTCCAAAAAAATTGATAAGAGTGTGGGCAGTTCTACCACCTATAATGGCACCGAGTTGAATGCCAGTACCTCCTATTACTGGCGCGTACAGCCGAAATCGTCCACCGCCACCGGGCCATGGTCTGATGCCTTTTTGTTCACCACCATGGGAGTGCCGGGGCCGACATTGCTCTCGCCAGCAGATGATCCTACCCACAGTAAACCTGTTACACTTCCAGTGCAGTTACGCTGGTTAGCACCTACCAACACCACTGGGTATCAGCTACAAATTGCCATGACGTCAGGTGTATATTTTGACTTTAACGGCAATCCCATGAGTATATATAATCCAGTAATTGACACCGGAACAATGGCGAAAACCAAAGTCCCAAATCTCTCCACTTTGAAAGCGGGCACCTATTATTACTGGCGCGTCAGATCCGTTGACAGTTCCGGTGGGGTAGATTCCTTCAGCGATTACAGCGCTATATGGGGCTTCACTACAGCGGGTTCTGCTCCGGGAGTACCGACGCAGCTGACCCCCAAATATAGCGCCATCAATGTGGTGACGCCGATAGACCTCACCTGGTCTGCCGCGCCGATGGCCTACAGCTATCGTGTGCAATACAGCACCAGTCCGTATTTCAGCGACTTCTCCCCCTACCCAACTGACACTGTGGGTCTGACGAAGTTAACCACCAACTCGCTGAACGCCAAAACCGTATATTATTGGCGTGTGCAGGCGTATAATGACCTCGGCTCCAGTAACTGGTCGCCGATCTGGACATTCACCACCAAGGACCCAACTCCTGCCGTGCCCGTGCTGCAGAGTCCTACTACCAACAGTACCGGCGTGAAAACCCCAATCACCTTCACCTGGGGAGCGAGTGCCGGGGCCAGCTCGTACACGATACAAATCTCATCAACGCCGAATTTCTCTTATTCATCTAACCTATATACCAGTGCCGTTATGCCCACAGATTTGACAGCACCAACGGTCACCACTCAATATGTTGGGACTTTAAGCTCGAATACTATCTACTACTGGCGTGTGAGTGCTACCGCCACCAGCGGATATTATTCGACATATACCAGTGCATATTCCACGCCGTTCAGCTTCGTGTCAGCAACCACACCGCCTACTGCGCCGATACTGTCTCTACCGCCAAATGGCGCAACCGGGATAGACAAATCCGCTTCGTATCTTAGCTGGTATACTACAACCGGAGCCAGCAGCTATGAATATGCAGTCTCTACTGATCCGCTAATGGTAGATGGCACCAAAGTAGTTGCTGGCAACGCTGGTTTCACCAGCAGCCAGCTCACGGCACTGATGAGCACTATGACAGGACTGCAGTACAACACCACGTACTACTGGCATGTACGCGCTGGCAACAACGCGGGGATGGGTGACTGGTCAATTATCCGCAGCTTCACCACCGCCGCCGCTCCCATGCCCAAGCTGGGGACGCCGACATTGGTTACTCCCACATACAACAGCACTAATGTGCCCATCAGCACCAGCTTCACCTGGGGGGCAGTAACTAATGCGACTGGCTATTTGATTGAATATGGCACCGACCCATTGTTTATCATTAAAACTGCCGGTATAGTGACAACACCATCGTACACCCCGGCAACTTCATTGATGCCGAACACGAAATACTACTGGCGTGTCCAGGCTATAGATCTGGGGATGCCCGCTACCTTCCAGAACGGGGTGGCCAGTACTAGCTACTCCTTCACCACCGGCAAAGATGTCACTGCGCCAGCGCTGACGGCACCGGCAAATGGTGCCATTGGCGTGAATGCCACCACACTGGTATTCACCTGGGCGAATACCTCCAATAACAACGGCTACCATGTGCAGGTATCCACCACCACTGGCTTTATTGCGATAGTGCAAGATACCGTCACTGCTATACCCGATATCAACAGTCAGCCCGCTACCGGTCTGCTGCCCGGTAGCAGATACTACTGGCGTGTTTCCACGGTGAGCAAGACAATCGGCGAAAGCGACTGGTCAGCTGTATACACCTTCACCACTATGGCAGCGCCAACAAAGCCGGTACTCACATTACCCGTGAATAACACCATCAACGTTAATCCTGCCAGTCAGCTCATCCTGCAGTGGAATGCGGTGGCTAACGCTACCAGCTATATCGTGAATATCGCTATTGGTGCCAACTCTACCAATACAACTGTCACCACCAATTATCTGACACTCCCGGCAGGTACGTTCCTGTATAGTACTAGCTATACCTGGCATGTGACGGCTGTCGGCAACGCGGGGAATAGCCTGCCATCAACCGACTCCAAATTCACCACTGTTGTAGCTCCGGGCAAGGTTATCCCCTTGTCGCCCACAGCTGGGAGCACTGGTGTCAGTGTACTCACGCCATTCATCTGGCAACCGGTAACAGCAACATTGTCGTATAATCTCCAGGTGAGCACGACTACCGACTTCACAGCTCCGTTGGTCAGTCTCACCGGATTGACGAAAACCAGCTATACTCTGACTACGCCGTTAACAGCTGGCACGGTCCATTACTATCGCATACAGGCAGTAAACGCAGCCGGAGTGGGGCCGTGGTCGAATATTACCTTATTCACCACCATCGCCGCACCGGCACCGCCCGCACTGCTGGTGCCGCTCGCTGGCAACACTCGCGTCCAGCTCCCGGTACAGCTTGCCTGGACGACGGTGAGCACTGCCACTGGATATTATATCCGCCTGTCCACCAGCCCTACCTTCGCCACGAATGTAGCGTCCTACACCAGTACTGGCACCCAGTTAGAGCTGAGTCTCTTTAACAAGGCTACCCTGGCTCCCTTCCAGCCCGGCGTTATCTACTACTGGCAGGTGGCAACAAAGAACACTGTCGGTACCGGCGTATGGTCGGCAGCAAAATCATTCGCTGTCACCCCGAATGTACCGGGCATCGTAAATCTCGTCTCCCCGGCGAACGGCAGCGTCTTGAACGGAAGCAGCACTAACACCCTTCGCTGGACCGCAATTGCCGGGATATCTGACTACTGGGTACAGGTAGCGAAAGACCCATCATTCACTAACCTAGTCATTAGTAATGACCACGTTTCGGCACTTTGGGCCAATCAAACTGCAGGGGCGGCGAACCCATACTATACATTATATAGCCTGGAGGCTAGCACACTCTACTACTGGCGTATCCGTGGTTGGAACGCGTCCGGGCAGGGGAGCTGGTCTACCTCCTGGTACTTCAGCACCTACCAGAATGGCGGCTCTAACCTGATATCCGCCCCGATACCGGATACCACCGCTACATTCAAAACCAGTCCGGTACTCACCTGGTCACCCGTACCTGGTGCCACCGGGTATCAGATCATCATCAAAGAAGCTACCGGAGCGCTGATCATCAATAAGGATGCCATCTATAGCACCAGCTATACCTTCCAGAATGGCCGCCTGGGGATAAATTACACCTGGCAGGTTGCAGCGTGGAATAGTACCGGCAGATCACCGTTGAGCGTAGCCGTACCGTTCAAAATTGTGAACCTGGATGCACCGACTCTCCTAGGGCCGGATCCGGCACCAGTGACAACCACCAGCCTGACACCTTCTTTCTACTGGACATTGGTTCCGGGTGCGACTTCCTATACTATTCAGATCGCCAAGGATGCGCTTTTCCAGCAGATTGTCTTCTCGAAGACCGGCCTCGGGCCTACGGTATCATCATATGTAATGACGACACCGTTAGTCTCCAACAGGACGTACTACTGGCGGGTAACGGCAGCTAACAGCTACAGTTACGCTACTGCCAGCTCGACATTACTTACTCCGCTCTAGGATTAATACAGAGAGTGGGCATAGCAGACGGGGCGGCCACGGTCGCCCCGTTTTCCGGTTCATAATTGACATCGGTGAAACCACGCGGTATGCTCAGGATATATCTTTGAGCAGGGGAAGAAGTGCGTATGACTCAGCGGACGTTGAATGAGCGCTATGTATTAGCTGGTCCTGTAGGTGAAGGCGGCATGGGCGTCACCTTCAAGGCCCATGATAACCTCATCGACCGGACTGTCGCGGTAAAGATGATGCGCGAACAGTTCGCCAGTGACCCGTCGTTCATCGAACGTTTCCTACGAGAAGTGCGGACATCCGCGAAGGTCTCGCATGAAAATATTCGCCTCATCTACGATACCGGCCAGGCAGAGGGCAGCTACTACATCGTGATGGAGTACGTCGAAGGCGAGGATATGAAGCAACGCCTGCGGCGCGAAGGCCCACTGCCTCTCGGCACCGCAGTGGAGTTTGGCCGGCAGATCGCCGCTGCCGTCGCCGCCGCCCACCGTGGCGGGCTGGTACACCGCGACATCAAACCGCATAACATCCTCATCACCCTCGAGGGTAAGATCAAAGTAACGGATTTCGGTATCGCCAAGCAGGCCTTTGAAGGCGATGATACCGGGGTCATCGTCGGTTCCGTGCATTATATCTCCCCCGAGCAGGCGCGCGGGGAGAACACCACGCCACTCTCCGATATCTATTCGCTGGGGGCGGTACTCTTCGAGATGTTCACTGGTCGCACTGTCTATGAGGGCGAGGGGGGCATCGCAGTAGCGCACAAACAGATCTACGAGAAGCCGATCCGCCCGCGTGAACTGCGCCCGGAGATACCTGTAGTCATCGAAAACATTATCATGAAGTGCCTGGAAAAGGAGCCGCGCAACCGCTACCAGTCCGCAAGCGAGGTAGAGTCGGCGCTGGAGCGGGTGAAGAACAACCTGCGCCAGGATGAGACCGTGGTGATCCAGCGCTCCGCCGCCCTGCCACCCGATGCCACCGTAGTCTATCGCATCCCGCAAACGGCCGCGCCAGTGCCGCAGCCAGCAGCAGAGCCATATTCCGCACCACGGCGACAGTCTCCACCACGCGAGGAACCGCAGAGCAACAACGGCTGGCTCATCGTGGCACTCTTCGTCATGCTCACCCTCTTCGTCGGCGCGGCGATATATGTCATGATGAAGCCCACTAGCCCCGGAGGCCCACTCTCCACACAGGTGGTGCCCAACCTCAAAGTAGATAATTTGACCCGCGAAAAAGCCATGGACTATCTGCGTGTGAACCAACTCACCGGAGAATCGATAGAGGCGTATAACGACAAAGTACCAGCAGGCATTGTTTTTGACCAGAGTCCGGCCGCCGGAACAAAAGTCGACCAAGGTTCGCTGGTTCGTTTCACTATCAGCAAAGGTGTCGCACCTGCCGAGAGCCTGATGATACCGGAATTCTCCGGCAAAGGCGAAGAGGAAGCGCGCAAAGTGCTGGCCGATATGAAGTTCACGGGGACAATTGAGGTACGAAAAGAGGTATCAACGCTCCCGAAAGATACCATCATACGCACCGAACCACCGGCAAAAACGCTGCTGGGCTTCAAGGATAAGCTGGCCATCGTGGTGGCGATGGAGGATCCAGAGGTGGTAATACTTCAGCCACCGCCCAAACCGGAGGAGATAACGGAGAAGTTCACCGCCAAGGTACCTGACACCGGTGGGCAAGGCCCCGGCGGGCAAATATACGTACGCGTGACGCTGGAGAACCCGGTGGGCAGTGGGGAACAGGAGATTTTCAACCCCCATACACCGCTCACTCCCGAGTCGTCTATCCCCACACTCACCTTCAAAAGGATGAGTGATCAAAAGGCGATAGTCAGGTTATATACCGGCCTGTACGATGCGAATATCACCACTCTTTCACAAGAGAAACCATATACGACAGCGCCCAAACCGGTGAAACCGTAATAACAAATTGTGAATGGGCGGGGAATTAATACCACTTTCCCAGATGAAATCCTCATCCTCTAATTCAACTACCGAGGATTCCTCGGTAGTTGGCGTCGGATATAGAGTATAGTCACTTCAATACATCCCATAAAAGCTCCTGGGGGCAAATCATTTACCCCCAGGAGTATCGTTTTTTGCGACAAACAGTCCTTACGGGCCTGGCCGTGAACGGCCAGGCTGGAAGGCCTACGGCCAATCGCCCTTCGGGCGGGACGGGTAAAAGTAAGCGTTCCCGTCCGAAGGACGATCGGCGTAAGCCCACTAGCCCAGTCGTTCACGACTGGGCGAAACGGACGGACGCTAAAAACGATACTCCTGCATTTACCCCCATCGCTCCGTTTTTCTATTTCCCACTCTCTTCAGATGCTCTCATTCCCCTGTGGGCTGAAGCCCTGGGACTGGGCGGCCAGGCGGTTGAGGGCCTGGACGTAGGCTTTGGCGCTGGCGTCGATGATATCCGTGCTGGTGCCGCGCCCGGTGAAGATTTTGCCCTTCTCGCCGTCGCTGATCCGCACCGTCACATCGGCCAGCGCATCGGTGCCGCCGGTGACACTGTGTACCACGTAATCCACCAGATTGTGCGGCAGTTGCGCCACCTGGTCGATGGTGTGGTAGACGGCATCCACTGACCCGACGCCGATACCCGCCTCGGTGATGGTCTCACCATTGCGTATCAGCCGCACGGTGGCGGTTGGTTGCATGTTCGAGCCACTCACCACGTGGAAATAGTCCAGTTCAAACTGCTTGCTCACCACGGTGATCTCGTCGCTGACGATGGACTCCAGGTCGCGCTCGGTCACTTCCTTCTTCTTGCTGGCGATCTCCTTCACGCGCTGCACCACTTTGTCGAACTGGCTATCATCCAGCTCATAGCCCATCTCCGCCAGCTTGCGGATGATGGCGTGCTTGCCGCTGTGGATACCCAGCACCAGTTTGCTCTCGCCCGCGCCCACATCCTCGGGAGACATGATCTCGTAGGTCAGCTTGTTCGCCAGCATCCCGTGCTGATGAATCCCCGCCTCGTGGCTGAAGGCGTTCGCGCCCACAATGGCCTTGTTCGGCTGCACGTGGATGCTGGTGACGTCGCTTACCAGCCGGCTGGTACGCATCAACTCTTTGGTATTGATGCCGTTTTTCGCCGGGAACACATCGGGCCGCGTGCGCATGGCCATCACCACTTCTTCCAGCGCGGCATTGCCCGCGCGCTCGCCCAGGCCGTTGATGGTACATTCCACCTGGCCGGCACCATTGCGCACCGCCGCCAGCGAGTTAGCCACCGCCAGCCCCAGGTCGTTGTGGCAGTGGACGCTGATGACCGCCTTGTCGATATTCGGCACGCGGGTGCGGATTGCGGCGATCAATGCGCCGAACTCCTCCGGCGTGGTGTAGCCGACGGTGTCGGGGATGTTCACCGTGGTCGCTCCGGCGTCGATCACCGCCTCCACCACCTGGCAGAGGAAGTCGACATCGCTGCGGGTGGCGTCCTCGGCGGAGAACTCCACGTCATCTACTAATGAACAGGCCAGTTTCACCGCGTCGGTAGCCATCTGCAGCACTTCGGCGCGCGTTTTGCGCAGCTTGTGCTCCATGTGGATGTCGCTGGTGGCGATAAAAGTGTGGATGCGCTTGCGTTCGGCATCCTTCACCGCTTCATAGGCGCGGCGGATATCCTTCTCGCCAGCGCGACAGAGGCCGGCGATGATCGGGCCTTTCACTTCACGGGCGATCATCTGCACCGCCTCAAAGTCACGGTCAGAGGAGATGGGGAAGCCAGCTTCGATTACATCGACGCCCAGCCGCGCTAGTTGCCGCGCCACCTCCAGCTTCTCTTCAATGTTCATGCTCGCGCCGGGGGATTGCTCGCCGTCGCGCAGCGTAGTGTCGAAAATTTTGATAGTATCCTGCATGATCGTGTTCTCCTTTCCGCCGGGTTCCACCCCAGCCGCGTTAAAGATATAGTCCCACTTCACCGTGGGCAGCTCCCCATACAACTGGGGGTCGTTCAGTACCGTCAACATGCGCTCGCGCAGCTCCGCGCTGGGCTGGTAGCGCCCCTGCAGCAACTCCGATAGGTACCCCGGGCTGCACTCCAGTGCGCGGGCGAACTTCGCCTGGCTCATGTTCCGCCGTGCCAGCGCCTCCAGCACCCCCGCGCGCTTCACGTTTATATCTCCCATAGCCGCAAACTCCTCACGCATAGCACCACAGCACAATTGCCGATACCGAATAATACCAGAAGGATACCGAATGGTCAATGGGGTGTTCGGTGGAGGAGCGTCCTGGGAACGCCAATCTCCGCATTGGCCCGTGAAATATTTGTTGATTGTAGCCCGCGCCCGCTGTGGCGCGAATATGCTGACAACGGCGCGCCACGGCGGTCGCGGGCTATGATTATTCGTGCTTTACCCCGCTGCTATCGCCGGTTAGCGTGTACTTCTCTGCTGCTCCGTGGGGGGTGGCTAGCGGGTTGTCGAGGTGGCCGCCGCGCAGGTTGCGGCCCCAGATGGCGCTGAAGTCGGGGCCGGGGGCGGCAGGCCAGGTGATGTTGAGGTTATTCACCACCAGGTTGTCGATGTTATCGGCGACGATGACGGCGTGGGCGGCGCGGGCGTCGGGGCTGTGGTTGCTGAACTGGGAGCTGCCGGGTACGCCGTCGGCTCCGGTGAGGTCGTCCCAGCGCGGGGAGCTGATCTGCACGTCGCGCAGGGTCAGGTTGCTGATGCGGCCCCCGTCTGCCGCCGTCAGCAGGAAGCGCCCGTCGCTGCGCGCCACAAAGTTACTCACCACCACATTGCGGATCGTCCCCATCTTCGAGTCGGCATTGCGCAGGCGCAGGTCGATGTGGATCGGGCGACACCATTTCATACCACCAGCGGTATCGCAGACGATATTGCTCACGGTGATATCCTCAAAAGTGGCACCGTCAAGGCAATAGAGGCCGAAGGCGCGCGTGCTGCCGTACACCACGCAGTTGCTGAAGGTTATCTGCCGCATGTCCTGATAGCTCTCGGTGCCCAGCTTCAGCGCGACGCAGTTGGTGCGCATCACGCGATTCGTCACCGTGACGCGCTCGCAGGTGCGCGAGTCATCCTCCGACGTCTTCAGCACAATGGCGTCGTCGCCGGTGTCGATAATACAGTCGCTGATGAGCACGTCGCGGCAGCCGTTGATATCAAAACCGTCGGTATTGGGGCCGAAGAGGTAGTTGCGGATCTGCACACCACGTGCGAAGACGCGGTCGCAATTGCGCAGGTGGCA
>JBBQQW010000048.1:0-15182 GCA_038215455.1 Armatimonadota bacterium | reverse complement strand
CGAAACTAATTTATATACCCGATTGTACGCGAGGATCTTTAGGCTGTCAATAGGCAATTCTGCGAAATTACTGTAGGCGATTATCTCGCACTAAGGCACACTATTAGCTTTTTCCACTATCCCCAGCACGCATTGCAGCAGTAGCTCCAGTTGCTCCCATTCCAGCTTCTCGCGGTGGGTGTGGGGGTGCTGATAGCCGGCTGGGAGGTTGAGGGCCTGGATGCCGCGATTGTTGAAGAAGTTGGCGTCGCTGCCGCCGCCGGTGCTGGCGAGTATCGGCTCTATCCCCAGCGCGCGCAGGGCGGCGCTGGCCAGGCGTACCGGGCGGCTGTCTGCGGCCAGGGTGAAGGCGGGGTAGACGTCGGACACCGTCACTTCCGCGCGTGCCCCGGCGGCTTCCGCTTCGCTGATAAAGCACTCGCGCATATGCTCCACCTGCAGGCGGAGTTTGTGCGGGTCACGGCTGCGTGCTTCGCCTTCCATTTCTACCCGGTCGGCGATGATGTTGGTGGCATTGCCGCCGTGGATGGTGCCGATATTGGCAGTGGTCTCCGCATCGATGCGCCCCAGTTTCATGCGTGCCAGCGCACGTGCCGCCACTGCTATACTGCTGATACCCGCCTCGGGTGCCATGCCCGCGTGGGCGGCCACACCGTGTACCACCACCTGCAGATGCTGCTGCGCCGGGGCGGAAATAATGAGCGGGCCAGCAGCCCCGGAGCTGTCGAGCACGAAGCCGCAACGCGAGTGGAGCAGCGAATAATCCAGCACCTGCGCCCCCATCACGCCGATCTCCTCGCACACAGAGAAGACCAGCTCCAGCGGTGGGTGGGGCATTCCACTCTCGCGCAAGGTACGTACCAGCTCGATAAGTACCGCCACTCCGGCGCGATCATCCGCGCCCAGGATAGTGCTGCCGTCGGTGGTAATCTCGTTCGGGGTCTCTACCAGGCTGATGCCCGCCGTCGGCTCCACTGTGTCCAGATGAACGCTGAAAAGCAGCGGCTCAGCTTCATAGGTCCCGGGGACGCGGGCGATCAGGTTGCCTACCTCGCCCACCAGCGCTGCTGCGGAGCTGTCCACCTGCACTACGATCCCCTGCTCTTCCAGCAGCCCAGTCACCAGCCGCGCAATATTCCCCTCCTGGCGAGATGGCCCATCCACCAGCACCAGCGCCCGAAAAGTATCGCGCAAGCGCGCATAATTTATCTGCAAATCACTCATAGTCGCCACCTCTACCAACAGCATATACCACATCACGGGGGGAGAATCCTGCATGGGGATGGTTCCAAATTTCAAATTCCAAGTTCCATGGCTGGTTTAGCTTGTTCTAAACCGTCAGCTCATTGCCCAGCCGTTTTCTGAACAACTTGTAGAGAAAAGTTGTGGTTTAAGTAGAAATAACGGCCTGATACGTTTCCTGACCATTATTGCAGATTAATATCATAGCCCCGGATGAAATCCGGGGTACGCTTACCGAAGCATGACCTCAAATGATAAACCCCTTCCCCGGATTTCATCCGGGGCTACGATATTTTTCCGATTGAATGGTAATTCACCGTATCAGCGCATATTGAGCTTGGTTCCGGCTGGGGGGTTAGGTGAAACCAAGTCATTTGCCCCCTGCCACTCATTGTCAATTATCCCCCACCAACGTTATTATAGGGGTAGCATACGAACCTGCATCTTTAAGGGGGGATGAATATGCCTGTAAGACAACTACCGGAATCCTGGCGCATCGCTTGCAAGGGCAATGACGCGGATTCATTTCGAATATCAGCCCTGAATAATCTGGAATATCGGCTGGCGAAAGACCATTATAGTGCGACGGAGTACGACCGCTTTCTCTCGACTGCCTATGCGGTGAACGAGCGGCTGATTGAGCGCTGGATGGTGACACAGCAGTTCTACCATAATACCCGGCCAAAATGTGTCTATTACCTATCGATGGAGTACCTGATGGGGCGCTCGCTGGGTAATAGCCTGTTGAACCTGGGGATTGTGGACAGTTGCCGCAATGCGCTGGAGGAGCTGGGACAGAACCTGGAGGACATCCGCGAGCAGGAAGTTGATGCCGGGCTGGGTAACGGTGGTCTGGGGCGGTTGGCGGCCTGTTTCCTCGACAGCATGGCCACGCTGGGCATCCCTGCCTACGGCTACGGCATCCGCTTTGACTATGGGCTGTTTCACCAGAAAATCCAGGAGTTCAAGCAGGTGGAATCCCCGGATAACTGGCTGGCGCTGCCGAATCCGTGGGAGATCGCCCGCCCGGAGATGAAGTTCCATATCAATTTCGGCGGCAATACCGAGAATCGGGTGGAGCATGATGGGGTAGCACGCACCAGCTGGGTGAATGCGAAAGAAGTGCTGGCAGTAGCCTACGATACTCCGGTGCCGGGGTATGATAACTATACGGTGAACACGCTGCGCCTGTGGACAGCACACTCGCCGGAAGAGTTCAACTTCGATGAATTCAACCAGGGTGACTATCTGGAGGCTTGCTCTGACCAGGTGATGTCGGAGAATATCACCAAGGTGCTCTACCCCAATGACAACGTCAGCATGGGGCGCGAGCTGCGCCTGAAGCAGGAGTATTTCCTCGTCTCCGCTTCGCTGCAGGATATCCTGCGGCGCTTCAAGGTGGAGTACGGTGATAATATCACCGAATTGCCCAACGCTATCGCCATCCAACTCAATGACACCCATCCATCGCTGGCGATTCCCGAGTTAATGCGCTTGCTGCTGGATATCGAAGGGCTGGAATTCCCCACGGCGTGGGATATGTGTACGCGTATATTCGGCTACACTAACCACACACTGATGCCCGAGGCGCTGGAAGAGTGGACGGTGGAGTTACTCACCGCATTGCTGCCACGGCATATGGAGATCATCTATCTCATTAACCACTACTTCCTCATGGAAGTCTCGCAGTGTTATCCTACCGATGTCGGCCGGCTGGGGCGCATGTCGCTCATCGCCGAGGACGGTGTGAAGCGGGTGCGCATGGGCTATCTGGCAGTGGTGGGCAGCCATTCCGTGAATGGTGTGGCTGAATTGCACAGCAGACTAATGCGCGAGACCATCTTCCGTGAATTCGCCGAGATGTGGCCGGAGAAATTCCAGAATAAAACCAATGGCGTCACGCCACGGCGCTGGATGCGCGAGGCAAATCCCGGCATGTCCGCGCTCATTAATGAGGCGATCGGTGACAAATGGGTGAAAGACCTGGCGGAGCTGAAGAATCTGGAGCCATTTGCCAATGACGCGGAGTTCCGCGCGCGCTGGGCGAAGATGCAGCTTGCCAGCAAGGCACCGATAATCGAGCAGGTCGCCAAAGACCAGGGGATCATCCTCATGCCTGAGTCGCTCTTTGATGTGCAGGTGAAGCGCATGCATGAGTATAAACGGCAGCTGCTCTTCACGCTGTATATCATCGCCACCTATGTACGTATCAAGGAGAATCCAGAGCTGTCCATCGTACCGCGCACCTGCCTCATCGGCGGCAAAGCGGCACCGGGCTACTACATGGCGAAACTGATCATCCAGTTTATCAACCATGTCGCCGATATGATCAACCGTGACCCGCAGGTGAATGACAAGCTGAAAGTTGTCTTCCTGCCTAATTATCGCGTTTCGCTGGCGGAGAAGCTCATCCCCGCCGCCGACCTCTCCGAGCAGATCAGCACCGCCGGCAAGGAGGCGAGTGGCACCGGCAACATGAAGTTCGCCCTCAACGGCGCACTCACCATCGGCACGCTGGATGGGGCCAATGTCGAGATTCTGGAGGAAGTGGGCGCAGACAACATCTTCATCTTCGGCAATACTGCCGAAGAGATTGCCGCACTCTGGCGTGATGGATACAACCCACAGGAGTATATCGACCGTTCGCCATTACTGACAAAAGTGATCGATATGCTGAAATGCGATTTCTTCTCGCTCGGGCAAGCGGGGCTTTTTCAGCAAATATTGGATGAGCTGCGTTTCCATGATGGCTTCAATATTTGTGCTGACTTCGACGCCTACGTTGTTGCGCAGGACGCCGTCTCGATGGCATTTACCGACACTGAGCGTTGGAACCGTATGAGCATCCTGAACGTCGCCCGCTGCAGCAAATTCAGCAGCGACCGCACCATCAACGAATACGCCCGCGACATCTGGGGTGTTACAGGCGTGGAAGTGCCGGATATGAATAAGCTCGGGGATACGTGCCCGAGGTAGGTTTAGGCCTTTACCATGGGTCTAAAGCACTTGGAGATAAGGCTGAATGGTACCGGTTACAGAATATTCCGTAGGTGATATAATGCCAGGTATGTTTGCTAACGCCCTATACTACGGGGATAATCTGGATATCTTACGACACTACATCAAGGATGAGACGGTGGATCTGGTGTATCTGGATCCACCGTTCAATAGTAATGCCACGTACAATGTCCTTTTTGGCGAGAGGGATGGCACGCAGGCGGCCTCGCAGATAAAAGCCTTCGATGATACCTGGAAGTGGGATCAGTCTGCCGCGTTAGCCTACCAAATAACGGTAGAACAGGGCGGGCAGGTGTCGCGCGCATTGCAGGCATTTCGCACCTTCCTCGGCGAAAGTACCATGCTCGCTTATCTGTCCATGATGGCTCCGCGCCTGGTGGAACTACGCCGGGTGATGAAACCTTCCGCCACCATTTATCTCCACTGCGACCCCACGGCCAGCCACTATCTGAAGATGCTGATGGATGCCATCTTTGAGGTAAAAAATTATAAGAATGAGATTATCTGGCAGCGGGTGAACTCCAAAGGGAATGTCCAGCGCAAATTCGGTGGTGTCCATGACATCATTTTACGTTATACCAAACAATCCGGCTTGGAGAAGTGGAACCAGCTTTATCGGCAACTGAATGCTTCCTACGTTGACCAGGCCTACCGGTATGTAGAGGAAGGGACCGGCAGATACTACCGGATGGATAATCTCACCGCTTCCATGCAGCGCGCATCTAAGGGACAGATATATGAATGGAAAGGTGTTACGCCACCGCCATCCCGTTGCTGGGTATATGCCAAAGAACGGATGGAAGAGCTGGATAATGCGGGGCTGATCGTCTATTCCAAAAATGGGTATCCCAATTTCAAACGCTATTTAGACGAGAATATGGGGGAGAAATTACCCGATATCTGGGACGATATCTTCCAGATATCCAGTAAAGAACTGCTCGGATACCCCACCCAGAAGCCCATTTCTTTGCTCGAACGTATCATCAGCGCATCATCAAACCCCGGTGATGTCGTACTCGATCCTTTTTGCGGCTGTGGTACCGCGGTGGCTGCCGCACAAAAAATGGGGCGTCAGTGGATTGGCATTGATATCACTCACCTGGCGGTCACGCTGATGAAACATCGTCTCTGGGATTCCTTCGGCAAAGATTTGCCTTTCCAGGTTCTCGGAGAGCCAGTGTCCGTCCCGGACGCGAAGACGCTGGCGTCCAGCGATCCATATCAATTCCAGTGGTGGGCGCTGGGGCTGGTGGGGGCGCGTCCGGTGGATAAGAAAAAGGGGGCCGATAAGGGGATTGATGGGCGCTTGTACTTCCATGATGAGAACGGGAGTGGTGTGACCAAACAAGTGATCTTCTCGGTAAAAGCCGGGAACACCGGAGTCGCGCATCTGCATGAATTGCGCGGAGTAATAGAACGTGAGGGTGCGGAAATTGGTGTGTTAATCACCATGGAAAATCCCACCAGACCCATGCGCACGGAAGCCGCCAGCGCGGGCTTCTATGATTCTCCCTGGGGGACCAGGCACCCACGCTTGCAGCTCCTCACCGTTGAAGAGTTGCTGGGCGGAAAACAGATTGACTATCCTCCGACGCGGGGGAATGTTACCTTCAAAAAGGCAGAGAAAGAGAAAATTGAGCAATGCCATCCGGAATTACCTGGATAGGTTATGGATCAGGAACTATAAACGAGAGGAAAGACATGAGAACAACAGCAGAAGTTATCGCCGGGCTGAAGGCCTGTGGCGTGGTGGCAGTGATACGTGCCGAGAGTGAAGCGGAGGCGCTGGGGGCCGTGCGCGCCGTGCGGGCGGGCGGAGTGATGGGGATCGAGGTCACCTTCACCGTGCCCAACGCGGAGAAGATTATCGCCACATTATCAAAGGAGATGGGCGAATCTATCTACCTGGGTGCCGGCACCGTCACCAGCATAGAGCAAGCGCAACTGGCTATCGACGCCGGAGCAGAATACCTGGTGAGTCCGGGCTTCGACCCGGAGGTCGTCAGCTATACGCTGGCTAAGGGACGCCCCTTCTTCCCCGGCGTCTTCACCCCCAGTGAGATTCTCGCCGCGCGTAAGCTAGGCGTGGAAGTATTCAAAATCTTCCCAGCATCACGCCTGGGTGCCGCCTACCTGAAGGACCTGCGCGGGCCATTCCCGTGGATCAACATGCTGCCTACCGGCGGTATCGACGTGAATAACGCCGCCGAGTACATCAAGGCCGGAGCTATAGCACTGGGCGTGGGCGGCAAGCTGGTGGATAAGGCAGCGATCAAGGCAGGCAACTGGCAGGCACTCACCGACACCGCGAAGGAACTGATGGCGGTCGTCGCCGCCGCACGTGGGTAACCTATGCGCTTTTTGCTGGCAGTAGCATTAATAGTACTGGCACTGCCGCTGTGGGCGCAGGCATTGACGTGGGATGATATCAACGATCATCCCACGCCCTTTCTCACCGGAGTGGCCGCCGGCGTGCTGGCGCATGAGCTGGGACACGTGCTCGTGGCCAATAGCGAGGGGTACGGCGTAACAATGGTGGATGGCTCGCTCATCTACGCCGGGCCACCGATGTCGCCCGCCCAACGCTTGCAAATATCGTCCGCCGGGTTCCAGGCACAGTGGCTGCTAAGTGAAGCCATCCTGCGCGACCACGAGGCACGCCACCCCGGCGAACCACTGAACCCGACGGCGGCAGGAGTAGTCGCCGGCCACCTGGTCGTCAGCGCCGCCTACCTCACCGTGCTGCGCAACCAACCCCACGGCGACCTGCGCGGCATCAGCCAGACTACCGGCCTCAGCACCGCCGAACTCAGCGCCCTGCTCGCCCTCCCCGCCCTGCTCGACTACTGGCGTCTCACCGCCAAAGACGTCCCCGCCTGGGTCCCCACCGTATCAGCCACCAGCAAAGGCATAGGGATTGGGGCATGCTGGCGGTTCTGAGTATCCCGTAGCATGGGCGTTCCCCGAAGGTCATGAGCCTGTCGAAAGGGCCCATGGGAACGGGGTTTCAATTCCTAAACCCACCCCCTGAAGGAGGTGGCTAACAACGGCAAGCACGCTGAAGCGCGCTATCATTCGTTTCAGGAAAGTCCGCGAAGGCGGACGACCGGCATTTTAATGCCCTGCAGCCGGGATTTCAATCCCAGCGGGAACTCATGGCACCACCGTGAACAACATTAACATGTACACCAATTGTGGTACATCTGTGGTATAATTATCCAGAGGTCATAGCAATGAGTATCACAAAAAGTAGAAGTGCGCGGCTTGATTGCCGTATTTCAGCGGAAGATAAAAAATTGTTGGAACATGCAGCGAAGAAATCCGGGTTACGTTTGACGGATTTTATCGTCAGCACCATGCTGCTGGCAGCGCGAGAAGTGCTGCAAGAGGATGAGCCGATCCGGCTTGCTCGCGCCGACTGGGATGCATTTGTCGCAGAACTGGGGGCAGATACATCACCCAGTCCAAGGTTCACCACCGCTATGGAGCGATTTAAGCAAGGTGAATTCGTTGATGGCAGGTATCACGGGTGATCATTGAACGCCTTAATCCCGAGTACCATGATCGCGCCTCTTTTGAATGCGTAGAACCGTCATTAAACTTGTTCCTGCACGCATATGCACGACAATTTCAAACGCGCGGCCTGGGGGTAACCTGGGTGGCTACCACACCGGAGAAGCCGCGCACGATAATCGGTTACTACACGCTGGCAATGAATTCGGTGCTGCCAGCCGAATTAGACGATCCAAAAATTCGCGTACAACGTATCCCGGTAGTCCTACTCGGTCGTCTTGCTATTGCCAGCATTTATCAGGGGAAGGGATACGGAGCACAACTACTGATGCATGCTCTCTATTCTTCCTTCGAGCTCTCCACCCGCATCGGTGCCTATGCCGTGATAGTCGACCCGTTCAATGAGGGAGCAGCGAAGTTCTATCAGAAATTCGGATTCATCCCCATGCCCGGCGCACCGGAAAAGATGTACCTATCCATGAAATTCCTGGCGAAGAGCCTGGGCAAGTATTAGTGCCCCTCACTGCCCAAATTCATCCCCCAGCGTCAGCCGGTTGACGAAGTTGGTGGCGGATTCCTCCAGCCTTTCTTGTGCTTCCAGGATGAACTCTATTGCCTCGCGCACCGCACCCTTTCCGCCTTCGGTGGTGGTGACGTAGGCGGCGATATCCAGTACCTGGGCGGCGCTGCCCGCCACGGCGATGGGCAGGCCGGCGATGGCCAGCGCGGGGATGTCGTTCAGGTCATCGCCGATGTAGGCGATCTCCTCCAGCAGCAGGTGATGCGCGACGGCGATCTCGCGCAGACCGGTGTCCTTGTTGCTCGCTCCCTGCACTACCTCCACCCCCAGCTCCTGCGCCCGCCGCGCCACGGCGGCACTGCAGCGCCCGGTGAGCCAGACGATATTCAGCCCGTTATCAATAGCCAGGCGAATCCCCAGCCCGTCTTTAACGCTGAAGCCTTTGCTCTCGATATTGCCATCGCCGTAGAAGATAGTCCCGTCGGTCAGGGTGCCGTCGACATCGCAGACCAGCATCTTGATATTTACCGCCGCTTGCGTGTTCGCCATAATTAGATTCTCCTCTTCATTCACTGCTCTTGTGTCAATTTTACCAGAATATTGCGCAAAACGGTGTTTGTGAATCACCATTCCTTTATCAGTCATCTACAATAATAGGCGGTGATTCCTTGTCACTAAATAGATGATATGTTATACTCAACAGGTATTCAAGGGACTATGTGGTACAACGAGTGGGTTTATTCCCACTCGTTGTCTCGTAAGGGAGGGGTTAACGTTATGCATATAGATTTCGTACAGGCATTACGTGATGTCCAGAAAGAGAAGGACATCCCGTTTGAAATATTAGAACAGATCATTGAGGATGCCCTGGTTTCGGCTTACCGTAAGCATTTTGGCTCTACCGGCGAACTTCATGTGGAAATCGATTGGGAAACCTCCAGCGCCTCGGTATATACGCGTAAAGAAGTGGTAGACGTGGTGGAAAACGCCCACGTGCAGATGAGTCTGGAAGAAGCGCGCAAGCTGGACGACGAGATCAGCGTCGGCGAATTGCTGGACATTGAAGTAACCCCGGAAGATTTTGGCCGTATCGCCGCGCAGACCGCCAAGCAGGTAGTAGTGCAGCGTATCCGCGAAGCGGAACGGGATATCATCTTCGACGAATTCAACCGCCGTGCGGGCGAGATCGTCACCGGCGTGGTGTCACGGCTGGAGAACCGCACCATCTTTGTGAGCCTGGGCAAAGTTGATAGCGCGTTACTGCCCCCCACCGAGCAGATGCCCAGCGACCATTACCGCGTAGGCGAGCGCATCAAAGTATTTGTGGTGGAAGTAGCCAAGACCACCAAGGCCCCGCATGTGTTGCTTTCCCGCTCACACCCGGGCCTGCTACGCAAATTATTCGAGCTGGAAGTGCCGGAGATCGCCGAAGGCGTGGTGGAGATCATCTCCGTCGCCCGCGAAGCAGGGCATCGCAGCAAAGTCGCCGTGTATAGCACCCAGGAAGCGGTCGATCCGGTCGGTGCCTGTGTGGGGCATCGCGGGACACGCGTGCAGGCAGTGGTAGATGAGTTGCGTGGCGAGAAGATCGACATCGTCCGCTACAGCGATGACCCGGCACGCTACCTGGCCAGCGCACTATCCCCGGCGCGTATCAGCGAAGTGCGGCTGGATGAAGAGCGGAAGAGCGCCACGGTGATCGTGCCGGACACACAGCAGTCATTGGCTATCGGCAAGGAAGGGCAAAACGTCCGTCTGGCCGCACGCCTGACCGGCTGGCGCATCGACATCCGTAACGAATCGCAGATGAAGGAACAGGATGAGATTGATCATCCGGAATTCTACGGCGAGGGTGATGAAGAGGCTACCGCCGTCGTAGTGGGAGAGCAGGGCATCGATGGGGCGGAGATGATCGCGACACCAGCTGTTGAAGAGACTGCTGAAGTCGTGGAAACCGTTGAAGTAGATGATACCGTTGAAGTAGTAGAGACTGCAGAGACTGTAGCAACAGCAGAGGAATCAGCTGATGAGAAGGCCGAATAGGAAAAATGTTTCGGTTTGCGCATTGTCGCAGTCGTGTATTTCGTGGTAGACTATAAAACTGTGAGTAGTTGCTCTCCTATTCGTAGCTGTATATCTTGTCGCACTCGACGCCAGCAGGACTTTCTGCTGCGGATGGTGAAAGATTCAGAGGGTTCGGTTCGGCTGGATCTGGCAGGACGCGCCCCGGGAAGAGGGGCGTATTTATGCCCTGATCCGGCATGTCTGGCGAATGCGGTGCGTAAGCAGGCATTTCGCCGTGCCCTGCGCGGGGCTATATTGACCCCCGAAGGGGCTACCGAGCTGGAGATAGCGACTAAAAAGCCGTGAATGGCAGTCTGACTCAAACGCCAGTGGCTGGTGTTTGAGCGGGTATAACATGGGAGGTTGGCTTTTTGCCAAATTTGCATTTCTTTAAACTGGCACAGGATCTGAAGCAGAATCCGCAAAAGCTGATTAAGCGACTTGCCGCTGACGGCATTTCGATTCCGAGCACGTCTACCATGGTCGATGACGATATGGTGGCGCGTGTTCGTGAGATCGTCAAAAAAGATAACGCTTCAGCCGCCGCCATCGCCGCCGCCGCTCCCGAACCACCCGCCGCTCCTGCACCGGCAGCAGCACCTGTAGCACCCGAAACACCCGCAGCTCCTGCGGCACCGGCTGCTCCTGCAGCACCTTCGGCTGCAACTCCTGCCGCAGCACCTGCAGTTGCCAAGCCGAAAGATGGCACAGTTGCGCCACCACGGCCGGCAGCAGCACCGGGTACCGCACCTGCCGCCGCCGCGCCCGCAGTTGCCAGGCCGAAAGATGGTGCCGGCGCACCACGACCGGCCGCGGCACCAGGCGCACCACGACCGGCCGCAGCACCAGGAGCACCACGACCGGCCGCAGCACCAGGAGCACCACGACCGGCTGCAGCACCGGGTACCGCACCAGGCGCAGCGCGACCGGCAAATAAGCCAAATGATAAACGGCCACCTATCGAGCCGCGCCCCGGAACTCCGGGTGGCGAAAAGCGCCCGATGCAGGCAGCAGGCGGACAACCGCCCAAAACCAAACGTGTGCCACGTCCAAATTTACTTACCCCGGAGAATGATGGTGGCTTAAGCCCCGATGCCGAATTCGGTATCGTTAAAGTGGCTGGCGTCGTCCCGATGCCACAACCACCACAGCGCCCACGCCCGATGCCCCAGCGGCCCGGTGGCCCACAGCAGGGCGGCCCGGGAGGCCCACAGGGTGGCCCAGGGCAGCGTCCTCCGTTCCGTAATGATAATCGTCCCTTCCGTCCGGCACCAGCGCCGGGGGTGACCACTGGCCTGAATGGGCCGGGGGCCGCACCTGCAGCACCGGGTGATGCCAAAAACGCCGTGCGTAAGGTAGATGACAAGAAAAAACAGAAGCGTACCGTCTTTACCGAGAAGGAAAAGAAGGCTGGCGGTCTGAAAACCCGTGGCAGTTTCATCACCACCCCGGTGCGTGGTGGCCGCCGCAAACATCGCGGGCCGAAAGAGCCGGAAGCCTTCATTGTGGAGCAGCCGGTGATTATCACCGGTAACATGACCGTGGGTGAGATCGCCGAACGCATTCATGAGAATCCCGCCAAAATCATCTCGCAACTCATCGGCATGGGCGTCTTCGCCACAGTTAACCAGCAGATCGTGCCGGAACAGATCATCGAGGTGCTGGAGAAGCTGGAATTTGAAGCATTATACGAAGCGGAGTTGGCCGAAGTCGCCAGCTGGCGCCTGACCTCGGGCGGCGCTGAAATCGAAATGAAGGGCGAGAAGCGCCCGCCGGTGGTTACCATCCTCGGTCACGTAGACCATGGTAAAACCACACTGCTCGACTCGATCCGTAAGACCCACGTCACCGAGCAGGAGTTCGGCGGTATCACGCAGCATATCGGTGCCTATCAGGTGAAGATCAACGACGAGAAGATCACCTTCCTGGACACCCCGGGCCACGCGGCATTCACCGCCATGCGTGCTCGTGGTGCCAACCTCACCGACATCGCTGTGCTGGTAGTGGCGGCGGACGACGGTATCCAGCCACAGACAATTGAAGCTATCGACCATGCCAAAGCGGCCAAAGTACCGATCATCGTCGCTATCAATAAGATCGACGCCCCTGCGGCTCAGCCGGAAGCAGTGAAAGCTGCACTGAGCGGACAAGGACTGGTCTCCGAAGATTTCGGTGGCAACACCATTATTGTCGAAGTATCAGCGAAAAAGGGTACCAACATCGAACGCCTGCTGGAGATGATCCTGCTGGTAGCCGAAGTTGGCGAACTGAAGGCAGTAGCGGACATGCCAGCCACCGGCGCGGTGGTAGAGTCGAAACTAGACAAGCAGCGCGGCCCGGTAGCAACCATCCTGGTGCAGCAAGGCACGCTCCGTGTTGGCGACTCACTGGTAATCGGTATGGTCTCCGGTAAAATCCGTGCCATGAACGACGATAAAGGCAAGCCCATCAAGGTTGCCGGGCCATCTACCCCGGTGGAGATCACCGGTATCAGCGAAGTGCCAGTGGCCGGTGACCTCTTCGAGGTCGTCGCCGACGAGAAGAAGGCACGCGAGATCGCCGGAGAACGTCAGCTCAAGGCACGCGAAGAGCGCCTGCAGGCACACGTATCGCTGCAAGACCTTTCCAACATGGTGGCCAGCGGCCAGGTGAAGGACCTGAACATCATCGTCAAGTCCGACGTTGCCGGTTCTATCGAAGCTATCAGCCAGGCTATCGGCCAGGTTACGCATAAGGAACTCCGCGTCAATATCATCCACGCCGGTGTGGGCGATGTCACCGAGAGCGATGTACTGCTCGCCAGTGCCTCTAACGCCATCATCGTGGGCTTCCATGTTCATATGGAAGTACAGGCACGCGCCATCGCCGAGGAAGCCGGTATCGATGTCCGTATCTATGAGGTCATCTATGACCTGGTAGACGATATCGAGAAGGCGATGATCGGCATGTTGAAGCCGATCTTCGAAGAACAGATACTCGGCCATGCCGAAGTACGCCTGGTCTTCCGCATCTCCCGCCTGGGCTCCATTGCGGGCAGCTACGTCAAGGACGGCCTCATCCGCCGCGGCAGCAAAGTGCGGGTAATCCGCGCCGGCGAAGTTGCGCATACCGCCAACCTCGACAGCCTGAAACACCTGAAAGAAGACGTGCGCGAAATGGCACAAGGCTACGAATGCGGTATCGCCATCGACAACTACAACAACTGGCAAGAAGGCGACATCGTCGAGAGCTACGTGGTCAAAGAACTGCGCCGCGAAACGCTGTAGCGTGATACCTACCCCCCCTTCCCTGCAAGGGAAGGGGACTGTCCTCGCGTACAGCATCCGGTATAATCGAAATTTGTACCTGCCATTGTTAGTCTAGTTATATTTTCAGTATCCGGTTGGGACTGTCCCCATCTGGTCGAGAGGTCAGGTTGTTTCGACCGGGGGGACAGTCCCAACCGGATATTATGCACGAAAACAGGTGCATAATTGGAAGGTTGGACTATACCATTAACCGGATATTGTACGCGAGGACAGTCCCCGATTCTTTCTTTGTTCATATATAAGCACACGAATTTACATGTCACAATCTACCACCTACCTATCAAAAATACTCACTGTCAAAGCCACTGAAGTGGCCGCCCTCTCGGTCACTGCTCCTCTCGTCATCCCGGAGGCACGCGGGTTTTATCGCGCTTTGGCTTCGGCGGGGCCGCATATTATCGCCGAGGTGAAGAAGGCATCGCCCTCCAAGGGGTTGATTCGCCCGGATTTCCACCCGGCGGAGATAGCACGTTCCTATGCGCTGGGTGGGGCCACGGCGCTCTCGGTGCTCACCGATGAGCAGTTCTTTCAGGGGAGACTGGAGTATCTGGAGCAGGCGCGTGCGGCGTGTGCATTGCCGCTACTGCGCAAGGATTTCATCATTGATGCGCAACAGATATATCAGGCGGTGGGACGCGCGGATGCCGTGTTGCTCATCGTTGCTGCGCTGAGCACAGCGCAACTGCAGGAGCTGCTGGCCTGTGCGCATGAGTGCGGGCTGGATGTGCTGGTGGAGGTGCATGACCGGGCAGAGCTGGAGACAGCACTGGCCAGCGATGCGCGGATCATCGGCATTAACAATCGCAATCTGAAGACCTTCCACGTCGATCTGCGCACCACTTTCGACCTGCTGGCATATATCCCCCCAGATCGCATTGTCGTCAGCGAGAGCGGCATCTCTACCCCCGCACAGGCACGTGAGTTATTTGCTGCCGGGGTGAAAGCATTGCTGGTGGGCGAGGCATTTATGCGGATGCCGGATCCGGGTGCGGGCGTGCGCGAGCTGCTTTCCGGGGTATAATGGCAAATAAAGCGGTTATTTTCAAAAGTTTTTTTGAAAAAGAAGGTATTTTCGCAGAAAAACCGACGAATCCTCTTTTTCCTATTGACGCTTCCTCTCGCTTGTCCTTATAATGCAATTGTAATTCTTTGATAGCACTGCTATCAAAGTGATTACGCTCAGAGCTTGAATATTTTCCAATAGCATAAATGATCATGCAGAACAGGATAGATTAGAGTGGAGGGCGATTATATGATGTTGCCAATAGCTCGTGATCACCACGTAAATTTCCATGGGATGGTTGATGAAGATGTGGTGGCTTACGCCAAAGAAGGTTCCGAATTAGCCACAGAACATCTACTCTGCAAGTACCGTAGTGTTGTCGAAGGCAAGGCACGCTCGTATTTCCTGGTCGGTGCCGACCATGAGGATATCGTACAGGAAGGTATGATCGGTCTTTTTAAGGCTATCCGTGACTTCCGTGGCGACCGTATGCTCCCCTTCCGCGCCTTTGCCG
>JBBQQW010000047.1:0-15512 GCA_038215455.1 Armatimonadota bacterium | reverse complement strand
GCCCGGGGGAACATGTCACCGGGGCAGTCGGTATTATTCAGATCGCGGTGCAGGTAGACGTGTTCCGGTGTCAGATGGTGGCGCAGCAACAACTCGCGGGTGAGTTTTTCTGCTGCCGCGAGTTGTGCGGGGGGCGGTACTAGCGGGCCTTTGCTATTGTGTTTATTGTCGGTAGACTGGAAATTGCCGACGAGGCAGATGCCCAGCATGTCGTTATGTTCGCGGGTATGTGCCCCCTGCAGATACTCCGGGCGTGCGTTGAGCACAGTGCCGTCCTGCTGAATGACGTAGTGGTAGCCCACGTGGTATACCTTGCCGTCCTTATCTGTGATGGCGAAGCCACGCTCCGCGTGCATTTCATCGAGAATGGCCACATCCACAGCACGTCCGCGCATCATAGGTGGGGTGGCGCTGTGGTGGATGACGATACCGCGCGGGAAGGCCCCGATGCTGATAGCCAGCCTATCGCTGATAGGCAACTTCGTCGGGTGTGCGCGCAACCATACTGCAGTACCGAGCAGCATTATCACCGCCAGCGCCACAGCCCCCCAGGCGACTAATTTAAAGGTATTCGCACGTTCCATCGCACCTCATTTATCTAATCTGGCAGCCAGCCCATGCCCAGCGCCAGCACTGCTTTCTGCGCATGCAGGCGGTTCTCAGCTTCCTCAAATATCACAGAATATTTGCTCTCCACCGCTTCGTCGGTGATCTCTTCGCCGCGATGTGCGGGCAGGCAGTGCATGATTAATGCACCGGGATTGGCGTGGGAGAGCAACTCAGCATTGATCTGGAAAGGTGGGAAGACGCGCAGGCGTTCCTCGCGTTCCTCCTCCTGCCCCATACTCGTCCATACGTCGGTGTAGACGGCATCCGCACCCGTCACTGCAGCGATGGGGTCATGCAACACCTGGATAGTCGCGCCGGTAGCCGTGGCAAATGCGCTGGCCTGCTCGGTTACTTTCGTGTCGGGTATATAACCCGCCGGGCAGCCGATGGTGCAGTTCATCCCCAGCTTCGCCGCCAGCAGCATCAGGCTGTGTGCCACGTTGTTGCCGTCGCCGACGTAGGCCAGCGTCTTCCCACGCAGGTCGCCCAGCTGCTCACGCAGCGCCTGGAAGTCCGCCAGCGCCTGGCAGGGATGCTCCCAGTCGGAGAGGGCGTTGATCACCTGGATATCGGCGTACTCGGCCAGTTCTACTATCGTCTCATGCTTGTAGGTGCGCGCCATGATAGCCTGGCACCAGCGCGCCAGACAGCGGGCGATATCCTTCACCGGTTCGCGCGTGCCCAGCCCGATATCGGCTGGCTGCAGGTAGATGCCGTGGCCACCCATCTGCGTCATGGCGGTCTCAAAAGTGACGCGCGTGCGTAGCGACTGCTTCTCGAAGAGCATCGCCAGCGTTTTGCCCTCTGCCAGCCGCGCCACCTGCCCGGGGTCGCGCTTCAGCGCTATGGCGGCATCTATAACAAAGGACGCCTCTTCACTACTATAATCAGCTATGGAAATCAAGTCCCGATTCAACCATTTATTCATCATTTACCCTCCGGGTTTTTTACTCCGTTATCCAGCTCCCGCAAAGACCAGAAAAACCGTATAAAGACTATCAGCGCCGTCAGCACCAGTACAATCAGCAGCAACTTCTGGGTAGTCGTCAATGCGGCGAAGTTGTTCCACTGTTGCCCAAACTCATCGGTGATGTTGCTGCGTGTCACTGTCCCCAGCATGGCGCGCGCCGTGAACATCGCCGCAATAATAACACCAAACGTGCCCCACATCTCGCCCAGCTTCAGCAGCACCTGCTTCCGCCGCATCCCCATGTTAGTGAAGCGCACATAGAGCAAGCCCGTCACGTAGCCCAGCACCACCAGCACCAGTATCCAATTCACAATATCATTCATTGCTGTCATTGTACCTTATGGCAGGCTGTTGGTCTACCTAATGTGGCCCATTCCATACAAGGAAGGGGGGAGGATTCATAGGAATAGGACGAAAATGTGTAATCATTCAATTGGACACCCCCTTCCCGCGCCGGGAAGGGGGCTGGGGGGTTAGGTTTCGCGTGCTACCGCAATATCCAGCTCAATTCGCGCTACCAGTTCTGCCGCGGAGGTGAATTGCGTTACTCCGCGGATGCGGGCGAGGAAGGTTATTTCCAGCTCTTGCTCATAGAGATCGCCGTGGAACTCCAGCAGGTGTACCTCCAGCGAGTAGGGGCGGTTGAAGGTGGGGCGGGTGCCGATGTTCATCACCCCGCGGAACGAGGCCCCGGCTGCTTGCACCTGTACGGCGTAGACGCCGGTTCCTGGGATGATCTTCTCGGCGGGGGTGACGATGTTGGCGGTGGGGAAGCCCAGCTCGCGCCCGCGGGCGTCGCCGTGCGCCACGGTACCGCGCAGGATATAATGGTGCCCGAGCATCTCGGCGGCGGATTCCACCTGGCCGGCGGCGAGGAAACTACGAATGGCGGTGCTGCTGATAGCGCCGGTGCTGACCTCCACCGGCTGGATGATCTCCACCGCAAAGCGACACTCATTGCCCAGCTGCTGCAGCACCTCTGCCGATCCCGCGCGTCCGCGGCCAAAGGTGGTGCGGTATCCGGCCACTACCTGTGCCGGATGAAAAGCGTGGCAGAGGACGTTGCTGATGAAATCTCCCGGGGTAAGCCGGGCGAATTCGGGGGTGAAATTCGCCACCACGGTAGCGTCCATGCCCCATTCCGCCAGCAGTTGCAGCTTCTCCGGGAGGGTGGTGAGCAGCTGCAGCGGTACTTCCGGGTGCAGTATCTTCACCGGATGCGGCTCGTAGGTGAGCGCCACCGCAGGCAGCCCCAGCCGATCCGCGTGGGTACGGCAAGAGCGTAGCAAGGCCTGATGTCCCAGATGCACGCCGTCGAACATCCCCAGAGTCACCACGGAGGCGGGGAAAAGATCAGGGCTGATGCCACGAATAATCTGCATAGTTTCGTTTTTCACGGGTATATTGTAGCATATTCGCCATATTATGCGGGATGGCTACGCTTGCCCATTTCCGGCAGAATATATCTGCTGGCCAGATGTACGGCGCTTAGGAGCAGCAGGATGAGTATCCCGGTGGTGAGATTTGGCAGGCGTCCGCAGAAGAGCAGATAGCAGACCCATGCCACGTAGCCGGGCAGGCGTGGGTTCGGCAGTTTTGTTGTCCATCCCATGGCGCGGATGAGTGCCAGCGCATCCAGCAGCATGCCCAATGGCAGCAGCCAGTAGCCGATGAAGTGATAGATGATGACGATGAGAAATAATGCCAGACATACTAACGCTATGGTACCAATGGTCAATAATAATGGGCCAACTATTCGGCGGGACATGCTATAACCTCGTAAAAGTTCCAAATTCCAAGTATGATCCACGTCTCGTTCCCCGTCTTTCAGGAGGGGTACTGCATAGAGCTAATTAGTGGTGTCGTCGGTGACGCGGGCGGCGCGCCAGAGGAACACTGCCGCCAGCGCCCACAGGCTTTCGGCGATGAGTGTCCACAAACGCGAGAATACCGGAATAACTAACGCTACCTCTACAGGGAACTTCAACGTCTGCTGCATAATCACCTTCTGCATCAGCTCCATAACTCCAACACCACCGGGCAACATGCTGATAAACCCTACCGTCCAGGAGCCAGCGGCGGTGCCGGCCAGCACCGGGATATGTGTGGCGGCGGGTGGATATACCGACCAAGCGAGCATGGCGAAGGATATGCCGAAGACCACCCAGCGCACCATCAGTGCCGCGATCACCCCCAGCACTTCGCGGTAGCGTAGTGTGCGGGTGATGATTGGCTTTTTCATCTTCACCAGCACCCAGTTCATCACCGGTATCATCAAGCGTGGGTGCGCCGCCAGCAGGATGATAGGGATGATAATGATCATGATGACGACGGCGTTGTGGGCGATCTGTATACCCCAGACGAGCAACGCCACCAGGAAGATGAACATGGCCGAAGCAGTGCGCAATGCCAGCTCCGCCGCACTCGCCGCCAGCACTGGCGCAGGAGAGCGGCCCATCTCACGTGCCAGTGCGACACGCAGCAGCAGACTGGCAACTTTGCCCGGCACATAGCGCGCCAGGTACGACCAGATATAGATGGGGGCGACTTTCACAAAAGGAAGTTCACGATCGAACCACCCCAGGGTGCGGTTCCAGATAAGGATATCCAGCCAGGAACAGACGAGTAGCAGCAAGAGTGCCAGCCCAGCTATTGTCACGTCAGGGTGCCAGGGGTAGGCGGTGATCTCCGGCCAATCCTTGTGCAGTTGCCAGGCGAATATCCCCACCAGCCCTAAGGCGAGGGCGATGTTGAAGTATATCTTCCAACTGCTACGCTTTTTCGCAGGTTGTGCTTCAACTTCAGCCGTCATGGCGAGCCTCATTCTCCTGCAGGTTCAGCACCTCGGCCACGGGCGGTAGCGGCTGGGTGGGGAAACCACCGGCGAGTTGCCCCTCGGCCAGTAACCCCAGGCCGATAGATAGCGAACCTACCACGGACATGCCAGAAGCCAGCCACCAGAAGGTGTACTGCCAGGCGGGGGCGCGCTCAAAAATAAGCGGAATACTGAGACAGAAGAGCATCACCAGCCCCAAAGCCAGCAGACCCAGCCCGATGCTGCCGAAGAGATGCAGCGGGCGGAAGCGGTATTTGGTGATGTAAACGACGGTCATCAGATCAAACAGTCCGCGCAGATAGCGCTCCAGGCCGTACTTTGATACCCCGGTGGTACGGGCGTGATGCGTCACCGCCAGTTCGCCGATGCTGAAACCACGGGCGGCGGCCAGCGCCGGGATGTACCGGTGCAGCTCGCCGTAGAGGTTCACCTCCTGCAGCACGGCACGGCGATATCCCTTGAAGCCGCAGTTCATATCATGCAGCTGCACGCCGGTGAAGTGGCGCACGGTCGCGTTGAAAAGGCGCGAGGGGAGGCGTTTCTCCAGCGGATCATGCCGGGTGGCTTTCCAGCCACTCACCACGTCGTAGGTCTCCAGCGCGGCCAGGAAGCGGGGGATCTCTTTTGGATCGTCCTGCAGGTCGGCGTCCATGGTGATGATAAATTTGCCCGTTGCCGCCCGGAATCCTACCTGCAACGCCGCGGCTTTGCCACAGTTGCGGCGGAAATAGATCACCCGGCAATTCGTGTCTTCGGTGGCTAATTCACGCAGCAGTGCCACCGAGCCGTCATTACTGCCATCATCAATGAAGATAATCTCGCTATAGCCCGGCAATTGTGCTAACTCGGCATGAACTCGCTGATAGAGTTCACGCAGACTGCCTACTTCATTGAAGCAAGGTATGACGACTGAAAGATAAGCTGCGACGCCTGCCATAAAACCTCCAGGTGATTATTCCGACAATATCTATTTTAGACGCCATTGGAGCCAATTAGTTCCGATTTCGTTTGCCGGGGGGAAATATATCACTGCTTGGCATCCTGCTCTAACGTTTTAATTCACAGGATATAAGGATAGATGAGGGTAGTCAGGATAAAAGGTAGAATAATCTTCTTCGGATAATTCTTCCAAGCCTGTTCTATCTTCGTTATCCTAAATATCCTGTGAATTAAAACGTTAGAGGACGACCTCTCTGCATCACCCGGCATTGAAAACGTGCAATTCTTCTCTTCAAGTTGTTCAGATTATTACCCAGTAATACCTACAGACCCACAGACCGGAACACAATCGGCATTTCTGTTTTCTGAATAACCGCTGCGGCGTACGGGCGGGTGATGACCTGGGCCACGATGTCGCCGTACATGGGAGCGCGCAGGCGGTAGGTGATAATCAGTTTCTCATCCTCTACCGCGGCCTCGGTGATCTGTACGGAGTAGCCGGCGGTCGGTTTGTCGCCTACCATCACAGAGACGACATAGTTTTTGGTGAAGTCAACCACGGGTACCGTCTGCATCCCGAGTTTGTCAGCGCAGAAGTTCTTCCAACCAGTCACTTCAGTCAGCACGGCGGTGTCAGGTGCTGCGGTGCGTGACTGTTGCCCGAGGTATTGATCCAGAATGGCGGGCTGTGCCATGCCGTCGCTGCTCTCCAGTACGAAGGAGAGGGGGGCGGAGATCTTTGGCACCACCACCATATGGTAGGGGGCAGTCGGGTTGCCGGTCAGCTTTTTTGGGTCTAGTTTAGTCTCATCGACGTAGGTGACGTAATTCCCGTTGTCCAGCCGACCATCGGAGATACTGATGCTCGCCCCTTCGCCCGGTTGGCTGCCCATGATGGCGGCTACCACTGACTCGGTGGTGAAGTCAACTGCGGGGGCCTGCTGCCCTCCCCAGAGTGCCTGCCACGCGGCCTGGTTCTGTATCACCTGGAATCCACGGTCGGCAAATTGGCTCTGGGTGCCCTTGTAGTCCCGGATACTGCCTACTTGCGTGCCCGCATGCCCACCTGAAGATCCACAGCCGCCTAAGAGCAGAGAAGCCAGCAAGGATAGGCAAGTTAGAACGATTATATGACGCATTTTCGATTCCTCCCATTATTTCGTTGGTTTCACTTGACAGGGCTAATTTGCTCCTGTAAGCTAAAACTGGTCAAAGAATACCACAGTTATTATACTGGTAACATATTCCTTTGTATTAAAGATACGCCTATGTTGTCGGTTTTACTGCATTTCCTCGACGTAAAAACATATCGGAGCAAAAAAAATGGCAATGCAAATTACCCGAGCTGGCGAATACGCCATCAAGAGCCTGGTTTACCTGGCGGAAAAGCCGTTGGATTCGCGCATCATGGCCAGTGAGATTGCAACTGCCGAAAATATCCCCATTAACTTCGTCCGCAAGATACTGGAAACCCTGGTGAAAGGGAATCTGGTCAATTCATTCCGCGGCGCTGGCGGTGGCTTCTGCCTGAATGCCCCTCCAGCAGAGATATCGGTCCGCCAGATAATGGAGATTATCGAGGGACCGATAGCTATCAACCAGTGTCTTACCCCAGAATCATGCGATAATCGTGACATCTGCCCGCTGAGTCCGATCTGGGCAGAAGCACAAAACGCCATGGTGTCAGTTTTTGAGCGCTACTCGCTGGCGGACATCGCGGCACAACGCTATGTCCTGCTGAACCAGGTTTCAGAAGAATCCCTTTCTGTTGTCTGATAACTCAGGTTCGCTTGCGCAGTACACTCCCTACTGAATGTTCAGCACTGCGGTGGTGTGCCAAAATCTCAATATATTGCGGCATGGTCGCTTGCGCCTCCACTGTGAAGTGTGCTGCGTGGCGCATGCGCATCGCCTCTGCTATCAGGTCAGCCGCCATTTCGGGGGTCAACCCACTGAGGTTGATCACCAGGTCATAGGCCAGCGGATCATCCACATCACGTTTGAAACGCTGTTCAATGTAGCGCTTGCGCAGCTTATCCTGCTGTTCAATCCAGTACATGGCATCTTCTTGCCCGACACCTTCTCCGGCCCGGTACATCGCAATACGCAATTCCTTCGGGGCGACAATGCGTACAGAGAGCGTATCAGACGTGCGGATGATGAAGTTGGCACCATGCCCGATAATAACCGCTTTATTCTCCCGGGCGATGCGCAACAGCGCTTGACGCATATGCCGGGCATAGATATCCTCATTCATGGACGAGCGCCATTCCCAGAGGACGGACTCCACCGGATTCATCGCGGTCTCGTCAAAATGCGTAACCAGCTCCGGGTCTAGCTGTAGACGCCGGGCCACTTCTTCTACCACTTGATGGTCATAAACCGGCAGCTCCAGCCTTTCAGATACCAGATGGGCGATCAGGTCTCCGTTAGTTGCGGACTGACGGGAGATGGTGACAATCACGGCACACCTCCTTCATGCTTTTAGTCCTGTAATCATACCACAACTTCTTTGTTCCATATGCATGACAAACGACCAATTTTCAATATTTTTGTACAGAGGCACCACCGGCAGAGTTGTCCGGGAAGAATGTTGTAAAATCAAGACAAAATCATGGATAATTGGGATAATTGGCAGATATATTTATCGCAATAGCTCTAGTATCCTTGACACCCGTACACCTTGCTGTTAGTATATCTATTCATTACGGAATGGGTGGTGGGGACGTACGAAGCATTCATGCCACCACAACGACTGCCCAACTGTTAATGATAACATTAAAGGAGGGCGGTTCTATGCCCGATCAGACTCTAGTCTGCAGCGATTGCCAGGCTCAATACACGTTCACAGATGGTGAACAATCTTTCTTCAAAGAGAAAGGTTTCACCCCCCCGACCCGTTGCGCCGATTGTCGTCGACGCCGCAAAGCCGAGAAGATGAACAGCGGCGGCGGCGGTGGTGGCGGTGGTAGCTACGGCGGCGGTGGCGGCGGCGGAAGTCGTGGCGGCGGCGGTGGGAGCCGTGGCGGCGGCGGCGGAGGCCGCGGCGGCTGGTAAATGTAGGTCTTTAGGTCTTTAGGTCTTTAGGTAGAGACAGGGCTATGCCCTGTCTCTACTTCGTTTGGTGCCTTTCTGGGTACGTGGGCCTAATATTACCGCTGGGATTGAAATCCCGGCTGCAGGGCATTACATGCCAGTCGTCCGACTTCGCGGACTATTCTGAACCGAATGATAGCGACCTTCAGGGTGCTTGATCTTACTTGTAAGCTATAGCCAGGATGGCGACGGCTAATAGCCACGTGCTTTAGCGCGTGGTATCAGAGGCAGGCGGGACGCCATTCGAGAACCCCATGACCTGGCTGATGAGCGCAACTATGTCCGTGCGTTCACGCACCAAATCCACATCATAACGCTGTTTTCTCTCGGCGGGCATAGGAGTATAGTTGCCGTGGGGGGGATACCTGCAGGGAAAAGTCGCTAGTCGCTAGTCTTTTAGTCACGAAATCGGGACTGTCCTCGCGCACAGTATCCGGTATATCAATAGCCCAGCCCACCAATTTTGCGCCTGTTTTTATCTATGGTACCCGGTTGGGACTGTCCCATCCGGCCGAAAGATCAGGCTGTTTCGACTGGGTGGGGACAGTCCCAACCGGAGGCTATCAAAGAAAGGGAGACTAACTATGGAAGGTACAAATCGCGCATATGCCAGCTACTGTGCGCGAGGACAGTCCCCGAATAACGCCGCCTTTTGTCTTAGAACCTTGATTCCCTGATTAGAGGATTAGCATGAGGATAATGCCTCTGCTTTTGGATAGCGTATCATTGAATGTAGAAAAACCATTACTACCGAGGCCATCCAACAGCGTAGACAAACAGCGCAGCGATAATCCTCTAATCAGGCGAATCAAGGTTCTAAGACAATAACCCCTATGGAACCTCTTCATAAATATCGTATAATCAGCACGAGGTAATTATTATGCGGGCGTTGGTGCAGCGGGTTTCTGCGGCTAAAGTTGAGGTTGAAGGCGAAATTGTGGGGGAGATTAGCGCAGGATTGCTGATTTTCCTCGGCGTGGGGCTGGGGGATGCCGATGTTGATGCAGTGTGGCTGGCGGAGAAGGTGGCTCATTTGCGCATCTTCACCGATGCGCAGGGGAAGATGAATCTGAGCTTGCTGGGGATTGGCGGGGCGGCGCTGGTGGTGTCGCAGTTCACCTTGTACGGCGACGCGCGCAAGGGGCGGCGGCCCAGCTTCACCGGAGCAGCGGAGCCGGAGGAGGCCAACCGCCTGTATGTGCTATTCTGTGATTTGCTGGCCGGATATGGAATATATACAGCAAGGGGCGTCTTCCAGGCGCACATGGCGGTGACGCTCACCAATGATGGCCCGGTGACGCTGATGTTGGAGACGCCGGAGCGTTAAATTTTCCTGCAGGAAAAACCAGTGCGGAGAGAGAATAACAATGAGAGAAGTTATTATCGGGTGAGTATTTCACCCATGAAAGATTGGTATATAGTATGAAAAAGCGTGAGTTGTTTGGCACTGATGGCGTGCGTGGTGTGGCAAATAAAGAGCTGAGTGTACACCTGAGTCTGCGCATCGCCCGTGCCGCGGCTACGGTGCTGCGTCGGCAGGGAGACGCGCGGCCGTGTGTGGTGATCGGGCGCGATACGCGCATCTCCGGCGAGATGATCGCCGCGGCGATGACGGCGGGTTTCTGCTCTGCAGGCGCGGATGTTATCGACATGGGGGTGATGCCCACCGCCGGTATCGCCTACCTCGCGCAGGTGCTGGATGTGGATCTGGGCGCGGTGATATCAGCGTCTCACAACCCTTTTGAATTCAACGGCATCAAATTCTTCAGCCATAAGGGCTACAAGCTGCCGGATGATGTGGAGCTGGCGATTGAAGAGAAGGTTAACTCCACCGAGCACCTGGATCACCCGCTGGGCGAGAAAATTGGCCGGGTTATCCCCGCTGGCGACTATGCCGAAAAATATCTGGACTACCTGCGCAAGCTGTCCCCGGATGGGCTGGCGGGTCTGCATCTGGTGGTGGACTGTGCCAACGGTGCCGCAGCGCACATCGCCCCGGCGCTACTGCGCGAGTTGGGCGCGCAGGTTACGGAAATCTATTGCGCGCCGAATGGGGTCAATATCAACGACGGTTGCGGTGCCACCCATGTGGATGTGGTGATGGACAAAGTGAAGGAGCTGGGCGCGGATGCCGGGCTGTCCTTTGACGGTGATGCTGACCGGCTGATGATGGCGGATGAGCTGGGACAGAAGATGGACGGCGACCATATTATGGCAATGGTCGGGTATATCCTGCACCAGCAGGGCAAGCTGGCCTGTGATTGTATTGTCGGCACGGTGATGAGCAACCTGGGCTTCGAGCGCGCGCTGCAGGGGATGGGCATCGAGATGGTGCGAGCGCAGGTGGGTGACCGCTATGTGCTGGAAGAGATGCAGCGCAGTGGCGCAGCCCTGGGCGGCGAGCAGTCCGGCCACCTGATCTTCCTGGAGGAATCCACCACCGGCGATGGGCTGGTGACTGCGCTGGTCGTGCTCTCCATGCTCCGCGCCTCGGGCAAGAAGCTCTCGTACTATCATGATCTGATGCAGGACTACCCGCAGCAACTAATCAACGTCACGGTAGCCTCGGTGAAGGGCTGGGAAACCCACGCTGATATCACGAACGCCATCGCCGAAGCTGAAGCAGACCTGGGCACAGAAGGCCGTATCCTGGTACGCGCCAGCGGCACTGAACCGAAGATCCGCGTGATGATAGAGGCACTAGACCAGGCCAAGGTAGACCATTGGACGCCATTGATCGCGGGTATCGTAAAAAAGAGTATGGTGTAATCTGTACCGCTGTTGGGGCACAAGGCTTGTGCCCTAACAGCGGTGCCGAGGTTTATCACAGCAACCCCGTCCACATAGGCGGTACGCCCAGGTTATGATTGTTATACGAAGTTCTCCGGTTTGTGGCGGATGATCTCACCTTCTATCATGTAGACAACGTCCTCGGCGATGTTGGTGGCGTAGTCGGCGATGCGCTCCAGGTGGCGCGAGACGGAGAGCAGGTGGATAAGCGCTTCTACATGCTCTGGCTGGGCACGGATGCTGTCTTGCACATAGGTGTACATCTGCCGGTTCAGCTCATCGATCTCATCATCTTGCGCACCCACCTGGTGCGCAAGAGCGGCATCCATATTCATCAGCGCATCAAGTGCATGCTGGAGCATCAGTTTCGATTTTTCCAGCATGATGGTGAAGTCGAAGGGAATCTCAAATACCTGGCTTTGCGCCAGATATTGGGCACGTTCAGCGATATTGACCGCTTCATCGCCGACGCGTTCCAGATCATTATTTATTTTGAGCACCGAGACGACGAAGCGCAGGTCGATAGCCACCGGTTGATGGAGGGCGAGGATCTGCAGGCATTCCTCTTCGATATCCACCTCCAGTTTGTCGATATCATTGTCGCTGTCGATTACCAGTTGCGCCAGGCGCGGGTTGCGCTCGCTCACAGCTTGCACCGCCATTTGCACATCCTGTTCCACGGCAGCACTCAGCTCCAGAATCATTTTTTTCAGTTTTTCCATACTACGGTCTAGATGACGAGATATCATGTTTCTCCAATCTGGTTCAGCCGAAGCGACCAGTTATATAATCTTCTGTGCGTTTGTCGCGAGGGTCGGTGAATAATTTGGTGGAGTAGTCGAATTCCACCAATTCTCCGGTGAGGAAGAAGCCGGTACGGTCGGAGACGCGTGCCGCTTGCTGCATGTTATGCGTCACAATGACAATTGTATACTCCTGTTTTAACTCGACCATTAGCTCTTCAATACGTGCAGTGGAGATGGGATCCAGTGCCGAGCACGGCTCATCCATCAGCACCATCTCTGGTTTTACCGCGAGCACGCGGGCGATGCACAGACGCTGCTGTTGTCCGCCAGATAACGAAGTAGCAGGTTGCTGCAGCAGGTCTTTTACCTCTTCAAAGAGGGCGGCACGCTTTAGACTTTTTTCGACCAGTTCACTAAGATTTGCCCCGCGTGCCAACCCATTGATGCGTGCGCCATAGGCGACATTGTCGAAGATAGACATAGGGAAGGGGGTGGGGCGCTGGAAGACCATGCCCACGCGGCGGCGGAGCGCCACCACGTCCACATCAGGAGCGAAGATATCCTCGCCATCCAGCAGCACGGTGCCCTTTACATGCGTGTCTTCAATGACATCATTCATGCGATTCAGCGTGCGCAGGAAAGTGGATTTACCACACCCGGATGGCCCGATGAGTGCAGTGATCTCCTTCTCACGGATCTCAATATTAACATCGAAAAGCGTCTGTTTCTTGCCGTAGAAGAAATCTAGATTGCTAATCTCCATCTTCACATCAGTTTCATGATGACTATCAGTCATCCCTGGACTCGCCAGTGGAACTACAGTAAGACTCATCTTTACCTCACCAAACGACTATTGCCGCGAGTCGCGTACCTGGCAGCGGCGCTCAATATTAGAATCAATGTCACCAGCACCAGCGCTCCGGTCCACGCTTGCGCGTGTTCTGCAGTATATGGCCCCGATGCATAATCATAGATTTGTTTCGGCAAGCTGGCAATAGGTTTGTTGATATACGTACTCAAATACCGACTACCGAAGGCTGTGAACAACAGTGGAGCGGTCTCGCCAGCAATACGTGCTATCGCCAGCAACACTCCGGTGATGATCCCGCCACGTGCGGCGGTGATGACTACCGTGAAGATGGTGCGCACGCGTGAAACACCCAATGAAAGCGCCGCTTCGCGTAGTGCCATCGGCACCATGCGTATCATCTCCTCGGTGGTACGGGTGACCGTGGGGATCATCATTATCCCCAGCGCGATACCGCCCGCCAGTGCGGAGAATTGATGCCGTGGCAACACCACGATAGTATACACCAGCATACCGATGACGATTGAAGGTACACTGGCGAGAATATCAGCGGTGAAGCGGATTACCGCGCCAGTTTTATTATTGCCGAATTCCGCCAGGTAGATTCCGCCCAGCAATCCAATAGGTAAACCGAAAGAGCTGGAGATGGCTATCAATACCAAAGTACCTATGATGGCGTGTTTCATGCCACCCTCAGCCGGTAGCTGGGTAAAAAAGTTCAGCGAGAGGCTGGGAATCCCCTTTAATAATAGATAGTAGAGGATCATTCCCAAAGGTATTATCGCCAGGAGAGTCGCCAAAATGCAGCAGACCCACATTAGCTTATTAGCGATATTGCGACGCAGGTGCAAGCCTGCCTGGCGTAGCGGTACTTTAGTCATCAGCAGGCCCCCCTGGTCTCGCCTTTTGAAACGCTCCAAATGAGCAGTCGAGCGATGATGTTAATGACGATGGTAATCAGCACCAGTACCAGCGCTACCAGTGTCAAGGCGGATAATTGCATACCAGAGGCCTCATTGAACTGGTTGGCCAGCAAGCTGGGCATGGTGTAGGCTGGGCTGAATAATGAAGCGGAGACATTGGGCATATTGCCGATCACCATGGTGACCGCCATCGTCTCACCCAGGGCACGCCCTAGCCCTAGGATGATAGCGCCGATGATGCCGGAGCGCGCATAACGGAAGACCGGCCCACGGATCGCCTCCCACTGCGTCGCCCCCAGTGCCAATGCTGCCTCACGCTGGGTGGCGGGCACCGCCTGGAGCACGTCGCGCGATACGCTGGTGATGTAGGGCAATATCATTATGGCCAGGATAACACCGGCTGCTAGCATGTCGGAACCGCGCGGGGTGCCGGAGAAGATAGGTAGAAAACCAAAGTTGTGCCCCAGCCAAACCTCGCCGGACTTCAGGATGGGTGCCAAGACAAAGATACCCCAGAGACCATATACGATACTGGGAACAGCGGCAAGTAATTCAATAAAAAATGATGCCGGCTCGCGCAGCCAGCGGGGCGCTAACTCGGAAAGACAAATGGCTGCTCCCAGACTTAGCGGTACGGCAATAATAAGTGCAAGTAGCGATGATACCACGGTGCCATAGATGGCGAAGAAGATGTGGTAATCATTCTTCCCCGGATCCCAGTTAGATGAGGTGAGGAAGGAGAAGTTGAATTTCATCCAGGCACCAGCAGACTCTCTACCAAGAACCAGTGCCAACACAATTATAATTATCGGTACAATGATCGCCAGCAAGAAGGTACCAGATCTGAAGTAATGATCGATTACTCCTGACCCCAGTATTCCCTGACGCTTTAAACTCTGTTTCTCCAAATTAACAGTCATGTAGTCTCCAGACACAAATCATCTCTATAATAACATACCTATGGGTGAGTGGGCTGGCGTCCCGCCATACCACTCACCCAGTTTGCTCGATATCCTAATTGTTCAGGACTATTTGCTAGCTTTGATCGGCTTGCCACCGGTGGTGATGGTTTCCAATGTCTTCTCATTCATCTTCACCAGTTCGGCGGGCAGCGGAGCGTAGATTAATTCTTCGGACATTTTTTGGCCGTCGTGTATCGCCCAATTCAGGTAGTTAACCACAGCCTGGCCTTTGGTGGCATCCTTCTGGTCTACGTAGATCATGATATAGGTGATACCAGCGATGGGGTAAGCATCTTTGTCATCCGCGTTGATGATGGGAGACTTGATGTCTTTTGCCAACTCTGCGGCTTTGCCAGCCATTGCAGCGGTGGTTGATTTCACGGACGGTTCAATGAAATTACCGGCTTTGTTCTTAATAGAAGCAAAGGAGATTTTGTTTTGTGCGGCGTATGCCAATTCTACATAGCCTATGGTACCTTCGCTCTTCTTAAGTTCGCCAGCAATGCCGTCATTACCCTTGGCGCCGATGCCCACACCATCTGGCCATTTCGGGGCTTTATTCGCGCCGATCTTCTTCCAGTCCTCGCTCACAGCAGCCAGGTACGAGGTAAAGATGAAGGTGGTGCCGGAGCCGTCGCTACGGTGTACCGTGCTGATGTCAGAATCAGGCAGCTTCATGTCAGGATTGAGCGCCGTGATCGCTTTGTCATTCCATTTTTTGATCTTCCCGAGGTAGATGTCTGCTACTACTTCCGGGGTTAGCTTCAGGCCACTGTTGACACCCGGCAGGTTATAGGCCAGCACCACTGCGCCTGCTGCCATCGGCAGGTGAA
>JBBQQW010000046.1:0-15606 GCA_038215455.1 Armatimonadota bacterium | reverse complement strand
GGCCGTTGCGGAAGAGGCCGGTGGCCAGGATGTATCCCGGCAGGCTGGTGGAGCCGAGGATCGGGTGGTTGTCCTTGCTGCCCGGGCGCAGACCCGACCACATCTCGATGATCGCACTCTGCTCCAGTTCGGGGAAAAGCTCCAGTGCGCCGTTAAGCAGGCGATTGATGGCCCAGATGGTATTGCGCTTGTCGAACCCCACTTGCTCCATGGTGGCCCCCAGGAAGAGCCGTGCGTTGTGCCGGGGAATCAGGTAGGAGCGCGGCGAGCGCACAGTGCGCCCGATGAAGCCGGGGCGGGGCAGGGTGATCGCCAGCATCTGTCCGCGCACCGGGAATACCGGCGGGCGCAACGATTCATCCGGCACGCCGATATTGGCCGACCAGGAGCCGGCGGCGTTGATGACGGCATCCGCAGAGAAAGTGCCGAGGATCGTCTCTACCCCGGTAGCTTTGCCCGCAGTGCTGATGACGCGGTAGACGTGTGCGCCGGGGACGATGGTCACGCCCAGTTCGCGGCAGCTCTGCTCCATAGCGGGCACCAGCAGGCGGTTCTCGATATGTTTGTCGCCGGGCAGGTACATCCCACCGCGCGCATTTTCACTTAACGCCGGTTCCAGTTTTCGCGCTTCGTCGCCGCTAAGCCATTCCACTTGCAACCCTTCAGTGCGCTGGCCTTCGTAGGTGTGGCGGAACTCCTGCTCATCTTCTTCGGTCATCGCTACCGCCAGCGTGGCGGCGTCGCGATGGTAGGTGCGCAAGCCCGTATCGGCCTCAATTTTCTCGCGATATTCCGGATAAAGCGCATTAGACGCCAGGCACAGATGCATGAAGTCGCCTTCGCTCAGCTCGCCCTGCGGTGCCAGCATCCCCGCCGACGCCCACGAAGCTTCCTGCCCGGGGAGACCCCGCTCCAGCAGCGTCACTTTCACGCCCCGCAGCGCCAACTCACGCGCTATCCCCAGCCCGGCAATCCCCGCGCCGATAACTATAACTTCAGATTTATTCATAACTGCAGCATGTCCTTTAGCTATAATTGTACCGTTAATGCTTGGAGTGGGCAAGGAGATTAGGGGAATCCGTCGTTACGCTCAAAACGCGACTTTTGGCGCGAAATCAGGTATACTTACTCTCAATTATGGCTATTGTTTTTCTGCAGGTTCAAAATGTTTCTAAAGCTTTCGGCGAAGAAGAGATTCTCAATGAGGTGGGTTTTCAGGTTCGCGAAGGCGAGCGGTTCGGGTTAATTGGCCCCAACGGGGCAGGTAAGTCGACGCTTTTTCGCATTATCACCGGGCAGGAGACCGCTGATAACGGGCTGGTCTCGGTGCCGCGCGGGGTGCGGCTGGGCTATCTGGAGCAGGAGGCGGAGATTCTCGTCGGCGGCACGGTGCTACCGGAGTTACTCGCTTCACGTGCTGATCTGGTGGAGATCGAAGTGCGCATGCACGAGCTGGAGGCGGAGATGAGCGCCCCCGGCGCGCATGAGAACTACGACGCCTTCGATAAATTGCTGCATGAACATGCGCGACTGGCGGAGGATTTTCATCATCGCGGCGGTGACACGCTGGAGAACGACGCCAAGCGGATTCTGCGCGGGCTGGGAATGCCAGAAGAGATGGACACCATGGAAGTCATGGTGTTGAGTGGCGGGCAGAAACGTCGGCTGGCGCTGGCGAAGCTGCTGCTGGCGGCCCCCGACCTGATGCTCCTCGACGAGCCGACTAACCATCTGGATCTGGCGGCGATAAACTGGCTGGAGGATTACCTCAACGGCTATCGCGGTGCGGTGCTCATTGTCTCGCATGACCGCTTCCTGCTCGACCGCGTCTGCAACCACATCGCCGAGATCGAAGACACGCACATTCGGCAGTTTGATGGGAACTACACCGCCTACCAGGAGAAAAAAGCGGCGGAGAACGAGATGATGCTGAAGCGCTCGGACACCATCGAGCGAGAAAAAATTCGCCTGCAGGCCATCATTCAGAAGCTCTTCAGTTTTCGCCAGTACACGCGTATGCGCAGTATGCAGAAACAGCTCTACAAGCTGCAGCACATCACACTCCCTGGGCAGGTGGACAAGACGAAGATGGTCTTCAAACCCAGCAAAAACAGCGGGCGCGAAGTATTGACGGTGGACCGGCTGAAGAAGCGCTTCGACAAGCCGCTGCTGGAGGATATCTCCTTCACCCTCTGGCGCAAAGAACGCGCCGCGCTCCTCGGCCCCAACGGCAGTGGCAAGACGACGTTGCTGCGCGTCCTGGTAGAGGAGATGAAAGCGGACGGCGGCAAATCACATTTCGGCCACAATGTCGACTGGTACTATTATGACCAGGAAGGGCGCAATCTGGATCCGCGCCTGACGGTGATTCAGGAAGTGGCGACGATCAATCCGCACCTGTCGCAGAGTGCGATACGCGGTGCGCTGGCGCGGTTTTTGCTCTTCGAGGAAGATGTTGAGCGCGAGGTGAGTACGCTCTCCGGGGGAGAACGTAGCCGCGTGTCGCTGACGAAGATGTTCCTCTCCGGGGCAAATCTGCTCATCCTCGACGAGCCGACGAACCACCTGGATATCGACGGCAAGGAATCGCTGGAGGCGGCGCTGGCAGACTACACCGGTACGGTGCTGATGGTATCGCACGACCGCTATTTTATCGACCGCGTGGCCGACCGCGTGCTGGAACTGCACGAGGGCAAGATGCGTAGCTTTAACGGCAACTATAGCGAATACCAGGCGAAGCTGGCGCAACCGGAGCCACCCCCGCCGCCCGCGCCCATTCATCCAGCGAAGGCGAAACCACAAGCGGCCAAACCTGCCCCGGTTGCAGTAGCAAAAGTAGCTCCGCAGAAGGCGAAGTCCAAGCACTCGCTGCAATTCTGGCAGCGACGTCGCCATGAGTCAGAGGAGCTGATTGCAAAATTAGAACCGCTGGTAACCGAATTGGAAGCGAAGCTGGCCGACCCTGCGCTCTACCTGAATACCAGCAAAGCGATGGACGCCACAGCGGAGCACGAGGCGAAGCAAGCGGAGCTAAAGCAAGCCTATGCGAATTGGGAAGAGATTTGCGGCGAGATACTGGAGATTGAGGGTTAGGGCATTGTGCCATGGGCGTCCCGCCCATGATAACGGGGTAGCAATTAGAAACCTATACGGGCGCATGATCATGATCATGCGCCCGTAATGCGTATTAGAAGTTGTGTGCGGCGAAGGCACCGATGGCCAGGATTATCAGCGCACGTTGAAGCTGGGAAGTGCGGTTCTCCGAGCGGTCGATGCGGCTGGAGAGCGAATTGCGTACGTCGCCCGTGTTGGTGGCCATATTACCCGCCGCCTGCCCCAGGGCAGCATTGAGGGTGGCCAGGTCTACTGCTACGCTGTCATGCAGCGTGTTGATGCGTCGGTCAGCAGCAGCTTGGTTGGTGTCCATGCGACGGTCAGTTGCAGCCTGGTTGGTATCCATACGTGCCAGCAGGTCGGTTCGCAGGTCATTGTTGGCTTTCGTCTGCAAGGCATCCATGGCAACTACATCATTACGAAGCGCGGTCAACAGAGCTTGATTGTCATTCTTTTGCTCACCGAGCTTTTTGTCTAAATCGCTGCGCAAGGTTGTGAAGTTAGCGGCGGTGGCCGTCTGATACTCAGTTAATCTTCCATCCAGGGCGCTACGTTCACTGTTGCTCTTCACCAAGTCGGAGCGTAGCGCGGCATTCGAGGCCGTTAATGCGTCATTGATGACGCCTATCTGCTTCAGCATGTCGCTACGGGTGAGGGTGAATTGAATATCGGTAGCAGTTTTTGTCTCGGTGAAGCGCTTGTCTATACCGGCGAATCCGGTGGAGGCATAGAGGCGCTCATCAGCGAGTTTCTTATCCTGCGCTGCGATCAACGCCGCCATTTTATTCTCATTCTCGGTCTTCATGTTCACAAGTTGCGTTGCGAGAAGCTGGCGGGCGTTTGTTTCAGCCTTCAGCGAATCTTCCACTTGCATGCGGTTGTTGCGCTCAATCCCCAGGTCGCCCTGTACTTTATTCAGGGTATTGATCTCTTTCTCCAACTCACCCTGTACTTTGGTCAGCGCATTGATCGCTTTCTCCAGGCGGTCATTCATCAGGCTCAATTGCAACTGTGCTTTCGCCATGTCGTCATGCAAGATGATGTTGGTTTTCTCCAGATCGGCCAGCCGCTTGGCATCCGAAGTCTGGGCAAAAACAGGAATGGCGAACAGGATACTGAGCGCCAGGGTGGCCATTATTCTACGCATGGTTGATTCTCCTCCGAAAAATTAGTAGCGAACGCTTGCCCACTGCTCTACCTAACCCCCATCCCCTTCCCTGCGAGGGAAGGGGTGCCGATTCAATGATAGTCTATTGAAAAACGATCATCCTCCCCCTTCCCGCGCCGGGAAGGGGGTCGGGGGTTAGGTAGACCATGGCTAACGCCATTGATACGACTGTAATTATTCATCTCCAAATAATGAGGCGCACTTCATCAGTGATTCCTCCGGAATATATATTTAGCGGACCACTTCCAGATCGGGTCCGGTGAAACTCAGGGGTAGCGAGGTGTTGATCTCTGTCAGCAGCGTGGCATTCTGTACCTGCAGTGCGCACTTGCCTGTCCCCACTGTGCGGAAGCGGACGCTGGCGATGCTGGTGGTGGGCTGGCGCAATACTGCCGCACCTTTGCGGGTGCCGGAGATGGTGATAATGCCGGGTTTAACGAAATCATATTTCCAGTCTGCCAGCATGGTGTAGCCATTCACGGCATCTCCGCCGACGAAAGCGCTACCGCGGGAGATGTACATCGGGGCGATAACTGCCGGGTCATATGTCAGCGTCAGGCGTGTGCCGTAGAAGTTATCCGCCGGGGTGAGATCAAGTGTGACGGCGAAAGCGTTGGCGGGCATCCCATCTGCGGTGAGTGGGATTTTCGTCAAGCTTGAGTTGAGCGTCAGCACTGCAGCGGGGACATTCACATTCACCATGCGCTTCACCGAGTTCGGCTCAAGTGCGCCATCTTTCGTTGTAACGCTCAGCTTGATGGTCAAGGGGCCACTGGCTTTGCCGGTGGGGCGTACGGTCCAGGTTTCCTGGCGGCCATCGGCTGGTTTCAATTCCGCATAGCTAGTGACGCGTTTGCTGCCGCCCACCAGTTCCAGCCCCACGGGCAGTTCCAGCGACAGCACGGTGTCTTTGGCGAGGAATCCGCCGGAGTTCTCCAGCATACCGGTGATATTGAAGGTGGTGTCGCCGGAGCTATCATAGTCCACGCTGGGGACGACGAATAATCCCAGGCTCAACTTGCCTTTGCTGAAGCTGACATCGCCGATGCCGTACTGCGTCTGGATAGTGCGCGTCTGGCCAGCGCCCAGGGTGGTGGGATTCCAGAAAATAGCTGCTGCGGTGTCGCTCTCATCTTCGCCCTTGCGGATGAAGGTAGCGTCTTCTGGGATTATTGGGTGCCATTGGTCATCGGCCAGCGTGCCCCAGTCGGCCACCACTAGCGAATTCGGGGTGGTTAATGACCCGCCCCGCAGGGTGCCGAGGGAGACCACAGTAGGCTTCTCCACGCTGTCAAAGGCCATGAAATATTCCGGGAATTCTTCTCCGGCCAGCGGAAGCTCTACAGGAGAGGTGATGATTTTATTGGCGATGCGGAAGGGGGCACCGTCGTTCTTGCCGCACATGGTGTCCACCAGCAGGCGAAGGCCTACTACGTGCGCGGTAGCTCCGTCGTTGAAAAGGCGATACTTTATTCCCACCGTGTCATATACGCGGCTGTACTGCCCGCGCACGATGGCCAGATCCTGCTCAACGATGATATCGCCGAATTTGTAGGCACAGGTGATGACGCCGTCTCGTTCCACTGGGGCGGTTACTTCCGTGCCGAATTCACCACCGGCACCAGCGCGGCGCACGGTTTTACCGCCAAAGATATAGTCTTCACCGTCGATGCGCACGGTGGTGTAGCTGGTATAGGGGGCCTTGCCGCCGTATACCAGCGGTTGATTCTGGCTGTCCGGTTGCGAAGGGTAGCCGTTGGTAACGTTCACCGAGAAGCGCCCGGTTTCGCGCTCACCGCCATTGACCGTGGCGCGTATATATTCATTTTCGATAGATACGACTGCCGGTGCTTTCGGGCCAACCTGCGCCCAGGCGGAAAGCGCGCCAGCAAGCACCAGCGACGCGGTGATGCCAACCGCAAATAGTTTATTCATGGGATTTTCCTCTCAATTTTACAGTGCTGTCACGGTGCCATTGCTGTTGAAGTGCCAGGATTTTTCTATCGTCCCTTCAGTTGCTATGCCATTTTTCATCGCTACCCTGTAGGAACCATTTTTTGCTTTTGCTACTGCGGAGTGCACTGCCCAACCAGCACCATCAATTAATTTATATCCGGCATACCTTCCATCTGTGCCCACGATAATGCTCAGGGTAACAGTAGTCTCTTTACCATCGTCAGCCCCTTTCGGGAAGATCGGCATACCGATAGAATTTATTGACGCCCCGCGCGTCTCGCCTACCGGCCCTGGGGGGGCGGTGTTCGTGCTGCTTGGGTCGGTACCTCCGCCGCCAATGATTCCGGTATTTACCTTGTCCGGCGCGTTGGACGTCGATATCACCGCTGGAGGTGCCGCTGCGCCGACCCCGGGGCCATTGCTCGCCACTGGCCCAGTGGTGCCGGGGACGGTGCGGGTAGAGTTGCCCAGCGGTTGCGGCTGGCCAGGTTTGTTTATCGCCATCTTCGGGTCATTGACCGGGGGCGGTACTGGCAATGTGGGTATTGCCGCAGCTTCCGCCGGGTCTATGATACTAACGGTGATGGTACTGTTAACTCCCTCAATCTGCTGCACTGACAGTGGGGTGAAGTGCAGCCAGAGCAAGAGAAATACGTGTATTACCGCTGATACCGAGAGCCAGATTATTATGGTATTGTGCTTCATTGTTTAACCTCTTCTAAGGCGTGCTGCAAATGCTCTTGTGTTTATCCGAACGTATCAGGTTATTTTGGCGCCTCCGGCAAACGGGCGGCGAAGGCGATCTGGTTTATCTGGTGCTGCCGGGCGATATCCATCGTCTGGATCACCAGCTTATAGGGGACATTCTCATCTGAGCTGATGACGAGCATCTCCGTCTGGTATGTGGCACGGTAGTCGTCGATCTTCTGCCCCATGGTAGCGAAGGTCACCTGATCATCATTGACGTAGATGCTGTCGGCGTTCTCAATGCGGATCGTCAAGTTATTCGGCGTTTTCGTCTCACTCGTCGCCGCCTGCGGCAGTTTGATGCGCAGGTTGCGCGCCTCATCCTTCTTTGCCAGTGTGTTGGCCGTCACCATGAAGATGATGAGCAGCACCAGGCAGATGTCGGTGAGCGGGGTGATATTGATATTGGTGATGAGCTTGTTGTTCTGCGTCTTCTTAGTGCGAATCATAACGATCACCCGGCTTTCTGCGCTTTGCGCGCGTCTTCCAAGCGGTAAGACCACTCAGTGCTGAAGCGTTCCAGGTCCAGGCGGTAACGCTCTACCCAGGAGAGACACCAGTTATTGATGATAACGGCGATGATACCGACGGCCAGACCGGCAGCGGTGGCGATCAGCGCTTCAGAAATACCGGCGGATACTACACTGGTGCCGGCGGCGTTCTGCTTGGCCACTTCGCGGAAGGCGGACATAATACCAAGTACAGTACCGAGCAAGCCGATGAACGGAGCAATATTGCCGATAGTACCGACGATGGGCAAAGTACGGGTCGCTCGGTCTACTTCCGCATCGCAGGCCATGGAGAGCGTGTCGGAGATCTCCTCAGGGCTGGCATCTTCATACTGTAGCGAGGCGCTGGCAATACGGGCGTAGGGGTTGTCCATCTCCGCCAGTGACGCGGTAGCCTGTTTCCACTGTCCGCTACGTAACAGGTCTTTCACACGTTGCAGCAGGTCAGCGGGCAGCTTGTTCAGGTGGCTGTACGTCCACAAGCGCTCCAGCGCTACGGCTACTACCATTATCGAGCAGATGCCCAATGGTATCAGGGTCAGTCCACCCTGTTTGATCAAGTCGAATAGTGTCATGGTTGGAACTCCTCTTCTGTCTAAATAATAGTCTGCAATCAACGGTGCATATCGGTCATACGAAATGCACCCGAGTGGTAATCTACCGCCCACAAACACTTTGACACCACGAAACCCAGAGAGTTTCACTGTTTCCAAAATATACCTCTATCATACCACCAGATAGTAGAAAATGGGAGTAGCTGCCTAATCGCCTTTGTTGGCAACTTCGCTTGCTATACGGCGTTTTGAACAATCGTGCGTAGTCTCAAAACTTGACACGTGCAAAAACGGCTGGTAAACTTCAGCTATTCTGTCGAAACAGAGGACGAAGGTCGTCCTCATTCGCAGCGTAAATGGTCTGTATTGCATTTAATAAGTTGTAGCTGTAGCATTACATCGAAGTAAAAATCGTAGCCCGCTCAGCACCATACGCCGCAACCCAATCTATTGAAAGGGAGGTAGCGATGAGCCAGAGAGGAATGCGCCCAGAAGCGCAAGAAAGAAGGACAGGGCCTATCGGAATACGAAGAAAAATTGCGAATATCGTCACTTTGAGCATTTTGCTCACTTTTGGAACCACCTTCACACTACCCGCGCAAGAAACCACACCCGCAGCAATTACCACTTCACCAGCCATCTCATTGCAGGTTGACGGAACAATTCGTCTCCTCACCGGTGAGACCGGCACGGTGCAGAGCGTACTTAACAACGCGGGCATCACCATGAAAGGCTACGACATCGTCGAACCGTCACTGAATACCACTGTGACGCCGGGGATGAAGATCGTCGTTTCGCGTGTGGCAGTAGAGTGGTTCACCGTTCCCTACACCAATGAGGCCCCCGTGGAAATCCGCACGGATGACAGCCAGGTGCAGGGCGTGACGAGCACAATTCAGCAGGGCCAGGCAGAAGTAGGCGAGACGCAGTGGATGCTCTGGAAGAAAGACGGCCAGGAGACTGCCCGCTGGTTCCAGGGGAAAAAGGTGACAGCCGCTCCTAAGCCGACTATCATCACCCGCGGCACACTACCATCGCGCAGCGGCGCAAATGTGCGCAAGGTGTTGTATATGGAAGCAACGGCCTATACACCATGGGATCCGGGCTGCTATGGCAAAACCGCCACCGGTGACGTCGCCCGCCGTGGAGTGATCGCCGTCGACCCGCGTGTGATCCCACTGGGCACCCGCGTATACGTTGAAGGCTATGGCATGGCGGTGGCGCTGGATACTGGTGGAGCCATCAAAGGCAACATCATCGATGTCTGCGTAGACACCAACGCCGAAGCCAACCGCTGGGGCCGCCAACATGGCGTCGCAGTGGAGATAATTGAATAGGGCTTAACAGACAGAATACGACAGAATAAACCATCATGGGAGAGGCAATTGCCTCTCCCATGATGTTATCTTACCTAACCCCCGGCCCCTTCCCGCGCCGGGAAGGGGGCGGGGGTAGGTCAACCTACTCCTCAATCCCCAGATCCTTAATGGTGAAGATGGGGTCGAAGTGATAGCCTTTGCCCTCCAGCAGTTCGCGTGCGCCACTCAGGCGGTCTACCAGGGCGAGGACGCCCACCACCGTGCAGCCCAGCGCCTCTACCGCTTCAATCGCCTGCATCGGCGAGCCGCCCGTGGTGACGGTGTCCTCTACGATAATCACCTTGGCGTTGGCGGGTAGTGGCCCTTCCACCTGCTTGCCCTTGCCGTGCTCCTTCGCCGCTTTGCGTACCAGGAAGGCGGGCAGTGGGTGCCCCTGCTGGTGCGACACCACCGCGATGGCCGCCGCGATGGGGTCAGCCCCCATCGTCAGCCCGCCCACCGCCTCTGCTCCCAGCGCCACTGCTTTCTCATACATCAGCAGCCCAGTCAGGTATGCCCCCTCCGGCGAGAGCGTCACCAGCCGGCCATCCAGATAGAAGCTGCTCTCTTTGCCACTGGCCAGCACAAAATGCCCGCGTGACAGCGCCTGCGTGGCGACTAATTCTAATAAACGTGCTCGATTGTCCATGTTGTTTTCCTCCTCAAAAGATATAAACTATTTTCCCACTGCTGGCAAATGTACCACGCATCTGAAGCCGAAGTCGTTGCCTTTGTATGTTGGGGCATAACCGCGCAGGTATGCTGTGCGCATATCGTCGGGGGAGTTGCTGCCCCAGCAACCACCGCGTATGATGCGGGTTGTTCCGGTAACTGGGCCAATGGGATTATTTTTAGTAACGCCGTCATAGCCGTGCTTTTGATCCCAGGGCACATACCAGTCAGCACACCATTCCCACACATTGCCGGCCATGTCCAGACAACCATAGGGGCTGGCACCGGCGGGGAAACTGCCCACGGCGGTGGGTTTCCCGGCATCACCCCACTTCACTTTCGAGCATTGCACTTTTGTGGCATCCCAATCACTACCCCAGGGGTAGATACGGCCAAAGGGTCCGCGCGCGGCTTTTTCCCATTGTGCCTCAGTGGGCAACGCACCACCCGCCCACTTGGCATAATCACTCGCATCCTGCCAGGATACATTCACTATCGGGTAGTCATCCTGCCACTTCCACTCTGGTTCCACTGGCATCACATGCCCTGTAGCCTGGCAGAATTTACGGTATTGCGCTACCGTCACCTCGGTTTTGTAGATGTAATAACTATCCAAGTATGCACATTGTGAGTCACCAGCATTGTTGCCAACAGTTTTATCTGTATTCATACTCCCCAGTAGACAATCACCGGCAGGAATCAGCATCATCTCTGCGTCGTCCAAAGGGTTAGGTTTACTGGTCTTAATAGGCTGGTCATTATTTGCTGTGGGATCCAAAGTGAATGCGCTTACACCACCCCAGCCACCTATTACCAGACTAGTGCTATCTGCTGAGAATGCGATAGATGTTATTATGGATACGTTTGCATCAATTTGATCAACGACATTCCCATCACTCAAACGATATAACTTGATGTTGCCACCCCCCCCCGCATACTGCAAGCGTTTTCCCGTCGGGACTGTATGCCAGGATATCAGATGCGCCACTATACCCCATTATCGTGCGCAATAGAGTGCCATTTTTAATACTCAATATTTTAACATTTGGCTCGTATTTCCCACCGGTAGCTACACTAGTGCCGTCTGGGCTAATAACCACACCAGATCCCTGGTACCCGTCGATTGTACGTACCAATGTGCCATCCTTTACATCCCAAATCTTAATTGTTTTTTCCATCCCAAAGACCAAATTGCCATCTTTTAGATTCTCTGTTAATTTTTCAACCCCAGCAACCAGAGTCAGCCCATCAGGGCTGAAAGCAATAGTATTTACCACTTCAATGTCTCCAGTAAGAGAGCGCTGCTTCTGACCATCTTCCACGTTCCAAATATCTATTGCCTTATTATGACCTCCTGTAGCCAGAGTCCGTCCGTCCGGACTATATGCTATTGCTTGGATACTGTAATCACAAGTGAGGGTGCGTAGAAGCTTTCCGTCATTAGCATTCCAGATATTGCCCCCACCTGAAGCGATGGTTGTGCCATCTGGACTAAAGGCCAATGCCACCACCCCTCCACGACCTCCATTCACAGAATACAATAATCTACCGTCAGACACTTGCCAGAGCTTAAGGGTAGAATCTTCAGTTCCTGTCCCAGTAGCGATGGTTTTTCCATCAGGGCTGATAGCTGCAGAAGTAACGAGATACGTTTCACCAGAAAAAGTATGGAGTAGTATGCGATCTTCAATTCTCCATATCTTCACTGCGTTTATCATCCCGCAGGCAAAAACAGATAAGCCGTCTGGGCTAAAGCCAACAGAAAAAACATCGTCTCCGTACAAAAATGTTCTTAATAACGTACCATCTGAAGTGGTATAGAGTTTGGCTGCGTGCCCAGACCCAACGAGCATCGATTTACCATTTGGACTGAAGGTAATGGCCATAATGGAATCATTTTGCACCCCTGGAATGGTGTAGAGCAACTTCCCATCTTTCACTTGCCTAACCAGAACTGCCCCAGTTTGATCCCAATCAAATCCCTTGGCCGTGGCCATGAATTGCCCGTCTGGACTTAAAGCAACAGCTCTTGCATATTTATCGTTTTTCGGGAAGGTGTGTAGTAGTTTCCCATCGGCTACGTTCCAAATATTGATGGAATTGTCTGCAGATATGATTGTCTGTCCGTCGGTACTAAATACTAAAGCAACCACACGACATTCCGGCGAAGGAATAACGCGCAGCAATTTTCTGTCTTTGACGCGCCAAATTCTTATTTCGTTTGAGATGGCCCCCCCATACATGTATTGACTACCAGAAGCCATGGTCTGCCCATCAGGACTGAAAGCAATGGTTGAGACCATACATGTATGCCCGGTGAGGTTATCCACCAATGTGCCATCTTTTACATTCCAGAGATCAATTGACTTATCCCACCCATTTGTGGCTAGAGTTTGCCCATCCGGGCTGAAAGCTATGTAAAAAACTCTTGCAGAATTACCTCGGAGAGTATGTAAGACAGTACCGTCGTCGGGATTGAGCAGCACGACTGAACCGTCATTCTGTGCTATCGCCAGGCACTCCCCCGTGGGTGACCAGGCGACGCCGGAGTAACCGGAAACCTGCCAGCGTGCTGGTCGTTGGAATGACATCGCCTGCGCTGCGGTGGGCGCGAGCAGGCTGAGCCAGCAGATTACCAACACAGCGAAAAGGATACGAGCGTAACGGGGTGAAATTGTAAACATAGAACCTCCATATTATCAATATCTAACATCGTATACTCATATTCCCCACCCACAGCCGATTATCCTTCCCGAGCATACTTGACATCCTCCCCATTTTCGTACAGACTATTGCTATAAGATGTGGGGAAGCGTTGCTATGAAATGTATTAAATCTTCAAAGACTAAAGCGGCGATCATCGCCAGCGTGGCGGGTAGTGCCGTCGCGGTGGTGGTCTATCTGGTTATCCACAAGCCGGAGTTGCGTCGCCCCGCCATTGGTTTTGCCCGCAATCTCCTCTCCGGGCTGGAGGGCATCATGCGCTGGCATGATCGCTAATCTCTGACTCACTCTGTATGTATCGGGCAACTGTCACGCGGTTGTGATCCCTGGGCGAATTGTCGCGAAACTGGATGTGGACATGCTCCGGTGGCAATTTTCCCACTTTCCGAGCATACCACGACGGTTATCATACGCCCCGTATTCGCCGGTGGCACTGGCTTGGTATCTTTGGGTGCTACAGTTTTTGGTGTAGCATCTGGCTCGGTAGGGGTGTCATTGCTGGCAGGTTCATCCACCGTTTTGTTCGCCGGTTTGGTAGATTCGTCACTCGAAGTACGCGCCGGGCGTTGTTTCACCGGTTTGAAGTTTTTGAATTCGCTCTGGTTCTTCGCGTGTTCATCCACCATGATGGGCTGGGCGATCTTCATGTATTCGCGCCAGATGGGGGCGGGGACGGTGCCACCGAAGGTGCGATTCATCGGGGAGCTATCGCGGTTGCCCACCCACACAACGGTCACCAGATCATCCGTATATCCGGCGAACCAGGCGTCCTTGTAGCTATTGGTTGTACCGGTTTTACCCGATGCCGGGAAGGGGCAACGTGCCGCGGTGCCGGTACCGTAATCGATAACGCCACGCATCATCGTCTTCATCGTATTGGCGATATCCTCTGGGATAGCACGCTCCGGCTGTGGTGAATTCTCGTAGATTACCTCGCCCTCGGCTGTGGTAATGCGGATAATACCGGTATAGGGGAGATGAACCCCACCATTTGCTAATGTGCCATAAGCCGAGCATAAGTCGAGCGGTGATACCTCAGAGGCTCCCAGCGCAGTGGACAGGTACGGCTGCAGCGGGTACTTGTCATTGTGGCTGATACCCATGGTGTAGGCAGTCTCGATGATATTCTTAATGCCGACATCTGCGGCAATCCCAGCAGCAGCTGCATTGCGCGAATTCCAGAGTGCCTTTTTTAGCGGCATTTCTCCGTTGTATGAGCCATCGGAATTTTTCGGGCTCCAAAATTTACCGCCACCAATCGGATATTTGTGCTGTTCATCCTTCACCGTGGTGTTCGGGGTGTATCCATTCATCAGTGCAGTAGTATAGACGAAAGGCTTAAAGGCGGAACCGGGCTGGCGGAATCCCTGCGAGACGACATTGAACTTGCTGACGTTATAATTTATTCCGCCTACCATCGCCTTAATGTATCCGGTTTTCGGGTCGATGCTTATCAGTGCGCCTTCATCAATATTTCTACTCTTATTCGCCTTGATCTGCTGGGATACTTCATCCTCAGCCACCTTCTGCATGCGTGGATCCAGGCTGGTATAGATAATCAGGCCGGCTTTCATCATACGCGCAGCATCGTCTGCACCATAACGTCGCTCCAGCTCTTGACGTTTGATGTAGTCAACGAAGTAGGGGGCAAAGCTGTCGGCGGTCTGGCTTATCGTCTTCTCGGGTGCCAGCTTCACTGGTTCCACAATCGCCTGCTGGTAGTCAGCATCGCTGATGACGCCATTGCCGCGCATGGTTTGCAGTACAATATTGCGCCGTTTGGTCGCTTTCTCCAGATGATTGTAGGGGTTGTATTCCGTCGGGCTTTTAGGGATGCCCGCGAGTAGTGCAGCTTCTGCCAGGGTGACGTCCTTAACGTCCTTATCAAAGAGATTGCGCGCCGCCATCTGCGCTCCATATGATTGCAGGCCATAATGGTTAGAGCCGTAGCATATCTGATTCAGATAGGTCTCCAGGATCTCATCTTTGGAGAAATGGCGCTCCAGTTCCAGCGCCAGCACAATCTCCTGCAGTTTACGCGTCATGTTTTTATCGCGCGACAGGTAAAGTCCACGCGCTACCTGCTGGGTAATGGTGGAGGCACCTTCACGAGCACCGCCTGCGGTCACGTTTTTCACCACTGCACGGGCTATACCTCGCAGGTCGATGCCCGGATGGCTGTAATACCGCTCATCCTCGATAGCTAGCGTAGCTAGCATGATATTCTGCCCCATTCGGTTCAGCGGCACAATCTCACGATTCTCCGATTGATCATGCACCTTCGCCAGCAGGGTGCCATCAATAGCCAGAATACGTGTGGGCACCGGTAAAAAGAGGCTGGAAAGCTCGTTTCCCTTCGGCAATACTTTCGCTACCGAGGAAAAAATGCCCACAATGAAACCAACCAGTGCCATAGCGCCCAGTATGATAGTCAGCGTAAAGAACCGCGCTACCCGATACCACCCGCGACGCGATGAATGAGACTTCGGCGAAATTGACTGTTTATTCATTATCTTTTTTATCCAGTGCCGGGGAAAAATACCGGCACGACTACCTAAACTATATATTACCCGATTTTGCATGTTTTAGCACTACTACATTGGTGCAGCAACTCCCTTGACAAGGACGGCTAAAAATGGGATACTCTGTATGTCGATGCGGGGTGGAGCAGCCTGGAAGCTCGTCGGGCTCATAACCCGAAGGTCGCGGGTTCAAATCCCGCCCCCGCTACCATTATTAGAGAACGTCTACCCGCTACCATGGGTAGACGTTCTCTTTTGTTTGGTCCGTCTACCGCTACCATC
>JBBQQW010000045.1:0-16009 GCA_038215455.1 Armatimonadota bacterium | reverse complement strand
GCCGTGTGAACCTCGACAATAACGTAGCTGGCCTCACCGGTAACACCCTGCACGCTCTGATGGGACAGATTGATGTCCACTTCTAAATCAGACAACAGGTAGTAACCAGGCAGACCCCCCGGCATATGCCGGGGGGTCTGTCCATTGGTGACGTATGTGAGATATAATGGCTGCAGAAATGATCTGATCGCAAATATCGGGATAAAAGTTGAACAATATCATTGACATCACAGGCGCGACGAATGTGGCATGCGTTATCGGCTACCCGGTGGCACATAGCCAGTCACCCATAATGCACAACGCCGCGTTCCGCGAGTTAGCTCTCGATTGGATATACGTTCCTTTCGGTGTTGCACCAGATGATTTACCGGCGGCGCTATCCGGGCTTTACGCACTGGGAGTGCGCGGTGTGAATGTGACTATCCCGCACAAGGAGGCGGTGATGCAACTGGTTACCTCGATATCTGCCGAAGCTGCGGCCATTGGATCGGTGAACACGCTGCTACGCACAGCTGCAGGATGGCACGGCCATTCCACCGATGGCGAAGGTTTTATGCGCGGACTGCTAGAGCATAATGTGTCAGTGACCGGCAAACGTACCGTCATAATGGGCGCAGGAGGGGCAGCACGGGCGGTAGTAGGTGCGCTGGCGCAAGCGGGAGCTGGCGAGATAACTATCATCGCCCGCCATCCGGAACGAGCGCATGAGTTGCAACTGTTGGGGCAGCAGAATAACTGCCCCACCCGGGTAATAGCCTGGGACGCGGGGGCGCAGGCTGCTGTTGCGCAGGCAGAACTGCTGGTAAATGCCACCTCAATAGGCATGACCGGGAAGGCCGATGGTGAATCTCCGGTGTCGGCGGCATGGATAGCGCCGGGTAGCTGCGTATATGATCTGGTGTATAACCCGCGTATCACACCACTATTACATGCCGCGAAAGCGCGAAATTGTGTGACGATCGACGGCTTGATGATGTTGGCTGCGCAGGGAGCAGCCTCTTTTAGTCTCTGGACAGGATGTGAAGCCCCATTGAAAACCATGATGGAGGCACTGGAGAGTTGTCTTTAGTGATTATTTTTAGTACACAATAGCACAGATAGTGTAGTAATCGGATACATGTGGTATAATAAATTCGTATCATCACCGATTCATCAGTTAGTAATTTATTTGTACGTGCGCGGGTGATTAACTCGCCAACTAAGAGGGATGGACAAGGCGCATGTCTGTAACGCGAGGACCGAAAGTTCCCATAGGCAAGATCCTGCTGGATCAAGGTAAAATAACACCAGATCAATTGAAGCAGGCCCTCGCTATGCAAAAGACGACGACAGAGAAGTTGGGTCGACTGCTGATTGATCTTCAGTTCTGTAGCGAGCGCGACGTTATGGCCGCATACGCACAGCAACTGAATATTCAGCTTTATGACGCATCGCGGATAAGTGTGGATCCTGCAGTAGCACGTATCATCCCCGATAACCTCGTGCAGCGTTACAACATCGTACCGCTGCGTCGTAATGGTGGCAAATTAGTAGTCGCCATGGTAGACCCCACCAATGTATTCGCGTTGGATGATATCCGCATGATCACCAACCTGGACATCGAACCATTGCTGGCCTCTACAGACGAATTGACTAGTTTACGCCGTGCCAGTTCACCCAGTGGTCAAACCGCCGGAGCTGCTCCGGCTCCTGCTGCTGCTGCACCCGCTACAACCGGTGGTTTTTCCTTCCGTCCGAAGCCGCCCGAATTAAAAGGGAAGTCTTCGGCTGCTGCAGATGCACCGGCCACATCATCGTCAGATATTAACGCGATGCTCGAATCAATGCGCAAGCCTGATTCCGGTAAAGGTGGCGATGATAGCGGCGATGAGTCGATCGAAGCCTCCGATGACGCACCGATTATCCGCATGGTGAATGTGCTCATTCAGAATGCGATCAAGGAAGCAGCCTCAGATATTCACGTGGAGCCGGATCGCAAGAACGTACGCATTCGCTACCGCATCGACGGTGTGCTATATGAGATGATGACCTTACCGCGCTTTGTGCAGCAACCGCTGCTCTCGCGTTTGAAGATCATGTCGGAGATGAATATCGCCGAGCGCCGCGTACCGCAGGACGGCCGCATGCACATCCGCCATGACAAACGCGACTACGACATGCGCGTCAATGTCCTCCCCACGGTATTCGGCGAGAAATGCGTTATGCGTATCCTCGATCAAAGCCAGGTACTCATCGGCATGGGACGTCTCGGATTCATGCCGGACATGCTGGCAGAGTTGGAGCAACTCATTGATCTACCTAACGGCATGGTGCTGGTAACTGGCCCCACCGGTTCTGGTAAAACGACGACGCTCTACTCGATGCTCAATAAGATTAACTCGGTGGAGAAGAACATCCTTACCATCGAAGACCCGGTCGAGTATCAGCTTCCCGGGGTTAACCAGGTCGTGGTTAACCGCAAATCTGGTCTCACCTTCCCGGTAGCAATGCGCGCCTTCCTCCGTCAGGATCCGGACATCATCATGGTCGGTGAAATCCGTGACCTGGAGACGGCGGAGATCGCCGTGCAGGCCTCTCTCACCGGTCACCTGGTGCTCTCCACTCTGCATACCAATAACGCACCCGCCACCATGGTGCGCCTGGGAGATATGGGGATAGAGCCGTTCCTGATCGCCGCGTCGATTGTCGGCGTAGTCGCGCAGCGCCTGGGCCGTCGCCTCTGTGACAAATGCAAGGAGCCAATAGAGCCGCCACTGGAAGCGTTGATGCGCCTGGGTATGAAGGAAGAGGAGTTGCACGACGCCACCTTCTTCAAAGCAGTAGGCTGCCCGGATTGCCATAATCGCGGATTCCGCGGTCGTATTGGTCTCTATGAGTTGCTGACGATTGACGATGAACTCACCGAAATGATCATCCGCCGTGCGCCAGTGTCCGAAATCACCCAGGCGGCAATCGCCGCAGGTATGACAACGTTGATGCGCGATGGTTTAGACAAGGTCAAGAGGGGTATGACAACTATTGAAGAAGTGTTGCGAGTTGTAACTATCAAATAGCGGCAGAAGAATGTACCATTGCCGAAAGCAATGAAAATGGAAAGTGAATCCCTAAATGGAAGCTAATACCGAAAACCAGGAACAACCTAAAGCTGTCGTATTGAAGGCAAATGATCCGAATGTAGTTCGCGACCTTTCGGAAGTGCATATTGACGAGTTATTAGAGCTGGTTGTTGAAGTTAAAGGATCTGACCTGCACATTGCTGAGGGTATCCCCCCCATATACCGCATCGACGGTGACTTGGTAGCGGGCAAATATACTCCCTTCACGGGCCAGGTTTTGCAGCGGATGTGCTATGACATCCTCACCGATGACCGCATCCAGGTATTTGAGAATAATATGGAGCTTGACTTCTCCTACCAGCTGGGTAAGTCAAGTCGTTTCCGCGTCAACTACTTCCGCGACAAAGGGAATGTGGCAGCGGCATTCAGAACTATTCCCTATAAGATCCCCACTTTGGAAGACCTGGGGCAGCCAGAAGTCGTCAGAGACCTGACCCTCAAGCATCGTGGATTAATCCTCGTTACCGGCCCGACTGGTTCCGGAAAATCTACCACGCTGGCAGCGATGATCGGCGAGATCAACCGCAACTATCGCAAGCATATTATCACCATTGAAGACCCGATCGAATATCTGCACACACATCGCAGTTGTATTATCAACCAGCGTGAGTTGGGGCAGGATACCAAGAGTTTTGCCAATGCACTGCGCGCCGCCCTGCGTGAAGACCCAGATATCTTGCTCGTAGGCGAAATGCGTGACCTCGATACCATGGAATTGGCGATTCACGCAGCAGAAACCGGTCACCTTGTCTTCGCCACCGTCCATACCAACAGCGCTTCGCAGACCGTCGACCGTATTGTAGACGTATTTCCGGTAGCACAGCAGGAGCAGATCCGCGTCATGCTCTCTAACAACCTGGTGGCGGTGGTCACGCAGCAGTTGCTGCCGAAGATCGGCGGCGGGCGTATATGCGCCCAGGAGATCATGGTAGCCTCTCCGGCTATTCGTAACCTGATCCGGGAAGCGAAAGCGCACCAGATTAACTCGACGATCCAGACCAGCGCGCATCTGGGCATGAAAACGATGGATCAGTGCCTGCGCGACCTGTATAACCAGGGATTCATTCCATATCAGTTGGCGATAGAGCGCGCCATGAATGTGGAAGAATTGAAGAAAATGATGCTCTCTGATGGCACACTGCCCACGGAGGACGCGTCGATGAATGCCTACGGCAGTGGGTAAGCAATGAGTGTGTGCCAGAACTGGCGCAGATGAAGGGAGGAATTTATGCCAACCTTTTCCTATGTAGCAAAAGATAAAGCCGGACAGGAACAGCGGGGTACGCAGGATGCAGATAACGATCAGGTACTGCGCCGACAACTATCTGCGCGTGGCCTGGTGGTACAGACAGTAAGTCCGGTACAGCAATCACGGCAAACGCAAAAAGCTGATGCGCAGCAGGCTGCCGTGGTGCAGCATGCCCCCAAGACGAAACGTATTGGGAATGTAAAAGGCCGTGACCTGACGATGTTCTGCCGCCAGTTCTCCACCATGATCAACGCCGGCGTCTCGCTGGTGCGGTGTCTGGCGGTGCTGGAGCAGCAGGCAGGTAGCGTTAACCTGAAAAAAGTAATTCGTGAGGTACAGCTGAACGTGGAAAACGGTGATACCCTCACCCGCTCGCTGGCCTATTTCCCCCATATCTTCAGCAACCTGTTTATCGGTCTAATCCGCGCAGGCGAGGTGGGCGGTGTGCTGGATGAGACGCTGGATCGTCTGGCGACATTCCTGGAAGAAGACCTGAAGCTCAAGCGTAAAGTGAAAGCGGCCATGACCTACCCGGTCATCGTCATGGTGATGGCTGTCGGAATCGTTATCGGGCTGGTCACCATGATTATTCCGAAATTCATGGAGTTGTTTAATGACTTCAAGATCGACATGCCTGGCCCGACATTGTTCCTCATTGGGGTATCCAAGTTCCTCACGAACTGGACTAATGACCTCATTATGATCGGAACTCTCGTCGCGTTGACAATTGCTATTAAGGCGTTAAAACGGACGAAGACGGGAAAAAAATATTACGATTGGACGATGTTGAAGGCCCCGGTCTTCGGCAGCCTCAACCATAAGATTGCGGTGGCGCGTTTTGCCCGTACCATGTCTACCCTGCTCGCCTCGGGGGTACCGATATTGCAGGCACTGGAGACGGTGGCGGGAGCGCTGGATAACGAAATAATGTCAGAGGCGTTGCTGGGGGCACGTGCGGCCATCCGTGAAGGTGAACGCATCGCTGAGCCGCTCATTCGCAGTAAACTCTTTCCTCCCATGGTGGTGCAGATGATCACCATCGGTGAAGAGACCGGTGCGCTGGACGCCATGTTATCCAAAGTAGCAGACTTCTATGAGTCAGAGGTAGATGCTGCGCTGGAGAGTCTTACCGCAGCATTGGAGCCAATCCTCATCGTCTTCCTGGGCGGTGTAGTAGGTTTCATCGTCGTCGCCATGTTCTTGCCCTTGGTGAAGATCATCGAATCACTATCGGCGTAGCCGCAAAACGATCACGGCGCGGACCGCAAAGGTTCGCGCCGTTTTTTGCATAGGGGTGCAGTCAGAGAAATTATTGGATTGCAGATCCAGCCCCCCATCCGGCGGTCACCCCGCCGCATCTACCTGCTGGCAGAAATAAGACGAGCCACAATTCCAGATCAACTAGCGGTATTGGGATGGTTGCAGGAAAAATTTAGAGATAGAAACCAGAGTAGAACCAGGAATAATACATGAATATGACCATAATGATAGTGGGAGCGATCTTCTCCGCCGTGCTGGGCACGGTGGTGGGGAGTTTCCTCAACGTCTGCATTTATCGTCTGCCCCGGGGCGAGTCGCTGGTGCATCCGCCGTCGCATTGCCCCAACTGCAATCACCGGCTGGGCTTTTTTGATCTGTTTCCCATCTTCAGCTACCTGTTCCTGGGCGCTAAATGCCGCTACTGCAAGGTGATGATCACTCCGCGCTACGCCATTATTGAGACAATCACCGGCATCCTGTTTCTGGCTACCTGGTGGGCATTATCGCTGCGCTTCGGCGATAACCTGCTCTTTGGCCTCGGGCTGGTGATACTGCTGGCGGGCTGGATATTTATCGCCACCATGCTCGTCACCTTCCAGATCGACTTGGAGACCACCTACGTCATTGAATCAGTTACCTGGGTGGCGATGGGGGCGGGATTGACGGCGGAGCTGGCGGAGAAGTTCCTGCGCGCCGAGCAGATCAGCTTCAGCATCGCCGGCGTCACCATCCCCTATCTGCCAGCGGCTATCCCCGGCATGATCATCGGCTTCCTCGTCTTCGTGCTCATGGATCTGTTTGGGCGGCTGGTCTTCCGCAAGCCCGGCATGGGGCTGGGCGATGCCTACATCGGTGCGGCCATCGGGGCCATGCTCGGGCCGTGGGCGGCATTGCTCTCCTTCGGTATGGCCATTGCGCTGGGTGCGGTCATCGGCGTATTCCTCATCGTGCTCGGACGCCTGAAGAAGGCACCTGCCCCCGGTGCAGTGGAGGAGCGCGCAGAGAAGAATGCGGTGAAGCGCAAAAAACAACAGCCCGAGCCGGAGCCGGAAGAGGAGGAACTCCCCGAGGGGACTTATATGCCCTTCGGCCCCTTCCTCACCGCCTGTGCCGTGATGATCTACCTGGCCCCCGCGTGGTGGCTGGAGCAGGCGAGTCGCCTGATGAACTGGTGGCTGTTTACGAATCCGCTGATGGGGTAACCTAACCCCCATCCCCTTCCCTGCGAGGGAAGGGGTGCCTAACTGATGATAATTAATGCAAAAGCGACCTTGCTCCCCCTTCCCGCGCCGGGAAGGGGGTTGGGGGGTTAGGTGTAATAACGCCGTAATTTGGGGTATAATAGCTAAATGAAGCGCAGAGGTTTTACGATTATCGAAATATTAGTCGTGATGGCGATAATTGCTATTCTGGTAGCAATTCTTTTGCCGGTCTTAAGCAATGCCCGGCGGCACGTTAATGAAGCCAAATGCCAGACACAGCTGGTGCAATATAGCCACGCTATCGAGAGTTATCGCCAGGATACGGGCGCGTACCCGCCACAGAGCAATGTTTCGCTGGCGCTGCGCCAGGCGAAGAAGCTCTCCGAAATTCTCACCTGCCCACTGGACCCGAAGAAAAAAGACAATTCAGATACCTACAGTAAGCTGTATAACTATTATGGTTATCAGGAAGATAACGCACGCCAGCCAATTGTCTATAAGACCCGCGCGGAGGCTGGCCCGGCATATACTGCTAAAACGACCACCACTATCGCAGGAGCACTTTACTGGCGGAGCGAAGGTGGAGCATACGGTTCACCGGATTCGGATTTCCCCGGGTTGTTAAATACAAACCCACCGCCCAATACCATCGTCACTATCTGCCCGAATCATATATTGAATAAGGGGCGATATATGATCCTGCGCATTGATGGCAGCGTGGACTTTGCGGCACCTACTTCCAACACATTTTGGATGCTGAGCGAAAAAATAAATAAATAAGGCGTTGCGCCTGCAACGCAAACAGCTGTTTCTATGTTATAATACTGCTATGTTGTACCCGGGAGCGTATGTTTTCGGGTGTTTTTGTAAATTATGCATGAAAGTGAGAACAGAAATGGCGAGTAATTCCAGTAATACCAGTAATTCAAAACAATCGACCCCTGCCGACAAAGAGCGCGCTCTTGATCTGGCGATGGGTCAGATCGATAAAATGTTCGGCAAAGGAGCCGTGATGCGTCTGGGCGAGATGCAGACGCGCATCCAGACCGAGGTTATCCCCACGGGCTGCCTGCCGCTGGATATCGCGCTGGGCGTCGGGGGCATCCCCCGCGGGCGTATCTCGGAGATCTACGGCACCGAGTCCTCCGGTAAGACTACCCTCACCTACCACATTATCGCCCAAGCACAGAAGCTGGGCGGTACCTGTGCATTTATTGATGCCGAGCATGCACTGGATCCCGATTATGCGCGTAAATGCGGCGTGGATGTCGATAACCTGCTCCTCAGCCAGCCGGACACCGGCGAGCAGGCGCTGGATATCGCCGACCTGCTGGTGCGCTCGGGGGCGATTGATATCTTCGTTGTCGACTCGGTGGCGGCACTGGTACCCCGTGCTGAACTAGAAGGTGAGATGGGAGACAGCCAGGTAGGCCTGCAGGCGCGCCTGATGTCCAAAGCCCTGCGCAAGCTGGCGGGTTCTCTCAACAAGAGCCGCTGTGCGGGCGTCTTTATCAATCAGCTGCGCGAGAAGGTCGGCGTGATGTTCGGCAATCCGGAGGTTACTCCGGGCGGCCGTGCACTGAAATTCTGGTCATCCGTGCGCATCGAACTGCGCCGTATTGAAAACCTGAAGTCCGGTACCGAAGTAGTCGGCTCCCGTTCTCGCGCGAAAGTAGTGAAGAATAAGATCTCCCCGCCCTTCCGCCAGGCCGAGTTCGATATCTTCTACGGTTCCGGCATCAGCCAGTCCGGCGGTATCCTGGATCTGGGGGTAGAGCACGGCATCATCACCAAGACCGGTGCCTTCTTCACCTACAACGAATCCCGTATCGGCCACGGTCGCGACAATTCACGCGTCTTCCTCGATGAAAATCCTGCCATATCGGCAGAGATCGAAGGAAAAATTCGGGAGATGACCACGGGCAAGCTGGCACTGGACACCGCTGCAGAACGTCTGGTAGGAATAAATGCAGAGATTGCGGCACCGGCTGATACTGACTAGCCGATGAGTGAGCCACCAGAAACAGAAAAAGCCATGCAATATGCGCTGCGCGTCCTCGGTTATCGGGCGCGCAGCATCCAAGAGATGCGCCGTAAACTGGAGACCCGCAAGTTTCCTGAAGATGTTACGGCGCATGTTTTGCATGAGCTACTTCGCCTGCAATTGTTGGACGATAGCGAGTTTGCGCGGAGCTGGATAGACTCCCGTCGCAGCTACGGCGCTGTTCGTTTGCGACGAGAATTATATCAAAAAGGAATTAGCAGAGAAGTTGTCGAAGAGACTATAACAACGGGTGTTTCAGCGGATGAGGAATGCCAGGCAGCTTGGACAGTCGCTGTTCGTTCCCTGCGGGGGGCGACAGAATCGGCTGATCGAGACGTGCAGCTAAGAATCCGTCGCCTCTTACAACGGCGCGGTTTTTCATATGATACCGTCAACCGGATTTGCTCCCGGTTAAATGATAACTTATCCGCAGCAGAAGACTGGCAGGAGTAGGCCCGTGACTCGTATACCGCCCGCCCGGTATGCGTAAATATATTTAGGAGGACTGTACCATAGAACAAATTTACTTAGTCGTCGCTATTATTGCAATAATTGGCGGCGTGGTGGCAGCATTATTACTCTCAAAGAACCTCAATGCTGCTAAAATCCAAACGCAGGAGGCTGAACATCAGCGGGATCTGGCACGCAAAGATCTGGAAGCAGTACAACAGCAGTCGCAATTGAAGCTAGCCGATGAAGTATTACGGCTGCGCGAAGAACTGGAGTCCGAGCAGAAAGAGACACGCCAGGAACTGCAGCGCCTTGAGCGTCGCTTGACGCAGAAGGATGAGGCGCTTGACCGAAAACTAGAGACCGCCGAACGTCGCGAAATTGAAATCGGGCAACGCGAGGGCACTGTCACTGCGAAGTTGCAGGAAGCAGAAGCACTGGTAGCCAAACGGCAGGATGACCTCTTCCGCGTAAGCGGGCTAACGCAGGAGCAGGCACGCGAAATGGTGCTGGAGATAGTCCGTGACGAAGCCGCGCTGGATGCCGCTCGCCTGGCGCGTAGTATCGAGGAAGAAGCCGTGGAACGCGCCGAATCCGAAGCACGCCGCATCGTCACCATGTCCATCCAGCGCGTCTCGGTCGAGCAGACCATGGAGAGCACCGTCTCGGTGGTGCCCATCACCAGTGATGAGCTAAAGGGGCGCATTATCGGGCGTGAAGGCCGCAATATCCGCACCTTCGAGACCCTCACCGGTATTGACCTGATCATCGACGACACCCCGGAAGCGGTGGTGATCTCCGGTTTTGACCCGGTTCGCCGCGAAGTGGCACGGCTGGCGTTGGCCAGTCTTATCGAGGACGGCCGCATCCACCCGACCCGCATCGAAGAGTGCGTCGACCGTGCCAAGGCGGAAGTCGACCGACAGATCAAGCTGGCGGGTGACCGCGCGGTAATGGCCACGGGCATCACCGGGCTGAACCCCGAGCTGGTTCGCTACCTGGGTCGTCTGCGCTACCGCACCAGCTACGGGCAAAACGTGCTCGATCACTCCATAGAAGTATGCCACCTGGCGCGCATGATGGCAGAGGAATTGGGCGCGAATGTGGAGATTGCCCGCCGCGCCGGACTCCTCCATGACATCGGCAAAGCCTCGGAGAGCGAGAACGAGGGCGCACACGCTGCCATCTCCGCCGAACTGGCGAAGAAGGGACGCGAACGCGCGGAAGTCATCCACGCTATCGGTGCCCACCATGGCGAGCCGCACCCCGAGACCGTGGAAGCCATCCTGGTACAGGCCGCCGACGCCATCTCCGCCGCCCGCCCCGGTGCACGGCGTGAATCGCTGGAGAACTACATCAAACGCCTGCAGAAGCTGGAAGAGATCGCCGTATCCCGCCCGGGGGTGGAGCGCTGCTACGCCATCCAGGCCGGCCGCGAGATCCGCATCATGGTGAAGCCGGAGCAGGTAGACGATAACGCCGCCTTCCTCATCGCCCACGACGTCGCCCGCGAGATCGAAGCGCAGATGCAGTACCCCGGCCAGATCAAAGTAACGGTAATCCGCGAAACCCGTCAGGTAGATTACGCGAAATAATTCAGTAGAAAATGCAACAAACGCCGGGTACCTTTCAATAGAGGAGGTGCCCGGCGTTGTGCTAGCTGCCGATTAAAACCGGCAATTTGCCCCATAATCACCCTACATGGTAAAATACCGTGGTTCTAATAGAGGAGATTTACATGGAACGCACGCTTAGACAGGTTGACCCCGAAGTTGCTGGTATCTTTGACCGCGAATTGGAGCGGCAGCAGGATTCGTTGGTGATGATTCCCTCGGAGAATTACGCCAGCCGCGCGGTGATGGCCGCTAATGGCTCTATCCTCACCAACAAATATGCCGAGGGATATCCCGGACATCGCTACTATCACGGCTGTGAGCTGGTAGACGAGGTGGAATTGCTGGCGATAGCCCGCGCAAAGGAGCTATTCGGCGCGGAGCACGCCAATGTGCAGCCGGTCACCGGTACCCAGGCGAACATGTCCGTCTACTACGCGCTGCTGGAGCATGGCGACACCGTGCTGGCGATGGGTCTGGACCAGGGCGGCCACCTCTCGCACGGCAACAAGATCAACTTCTCCGGCAAGTACTATAATTTCGTTGGCTACGGCGTTGATCGCGAGACCGAGCTGATCGACTACGATAAAGTGGCCGAGCTGGCGCGTGAACACAAGCCCAAGCTCATCGTCGCCGGTGCCTCCGCCTATCCGCGCACGCTGGATTTCCCACGCTTCCGCGCCATTGCCGATGAAGTGGGCGCGCTGCTGCTGGTGGATATGGCGCACATCGCCGGGCTTATCGCCGGTGGTGTACACCCGAACCCGGTGCCCTACGCCGATGTGGTCAGCACAACCACGCACAAGACGCTGCGTGGCCCACGCGCTGCGCTCATCCTGTGTAAGCATGAATATGCTAAAGCTATTGACCGCGCCGTTTTCCCCGGCATCCAGGCTGGCCCGCTGATGCACACCATCGCCGCCAAAGCCGTGATGCTGAAAGAAGCGATGGCACCAGAGTTCAAAGTCTACCAGCAGAATGTGGTGAAGAACGCCAAAGTGCTGGCGGAGATCTTCCTGCAGCGCGGTTTCCGCCTGGTCTCCGGCGGTACCGATAATCACCTGATGCTGGTGGATCTGCGCACCAAAGGTCTCCTGGGCAACCAGGGGGCGGATGCGTTGCGCGCGGCGAATATCATCGTCAATAGCAACTCCATCCCCTACGATCCGCCCGCGCCGTCCAAATGGTCCGGCATCCGCCCTGGCACCCCCAGCGTCACCTCCCGCAACATGGGCGAGGCGCAGATGGTGACCATAGGTAACTGGATGTGCGACGTGCTGGAAAGCCCGGAAGACGCCACCATCCGCGAACAAGTCAAAGAAGGCGTCGTCAACCTGTGCGACCAGTTCCCCATCTACGAATACATGGCGACCGACGGCGAGTTCCGCTAGAAAAGACCTAACCCCCAGACCCCCTTCCCGGCGCGGAAGGGGGAGAATGATCGTATCTGGTAGCGCCCTATAGAGTGCTTGATCTTACTTGTAGGCCATAGCCAGGATGGCGACGGATTATAGCCACCTCCTTTAGGGGTGGTTAGAACTCACGTGTCCCAACTTGTTGTATATTCACCTTGACAAATGCCCCGTATAGACTACAATAGCAGTAGGAATATACGCAGAAAGGGGACACATTATGAACGTCTATGGAACTCGTGTACGGATCAGACCCACGCAACAGGACGACCTGCGGTTTTTACAATCGTTATGGAACGACAAGCAGGTGATGCAATATCTGGGGTACCCGGACGGTATGCAGGTGACCGAGGAAGGCATGGCGCACTGGTGGGCGATAACACCGCAGGCGCAGAATGCCGGGGATAATATCTCCGAATTTTCCACCCCTCATTGTGTGATAACACTGCTGGATGACACGCTCATCGGGGAATTCGCTTATTCTATCGACAATAATAAGCGCGCACGAATTGACCTGAAATTGGCGGTAGAATTTTGGAACCATGGCTACGCAACTGATGCGTTGAAGCTGGCGCTGCGCGAGCTTTTCGCCAGGAATGCTGCCGAGAAGGTAGTGGTAGAGCCAAGCCCGGACAACACCTCCGGGATCAACCTCTATAAACGCTGCGGCTTCCGCCCCAAACCTACCGAAGACCACCCCTACCGCTGGGAATGCCGCCGCACAGAATTTGACGCCCTGCCACTGGAGACGGTGTAACAGCGAGAAGAACCACGAAGGCACAAAGACTCAAAGAGAAAATGGGCAGGCGGGTCGCCTACGCGGACTACCTTAGGGCAGAAAGGTCCGCGTAGGCGGACGATCGGCACGACATGTCCGCCGTAGCCAGGACTGTTGTAGGCGGAACCCACATCTGGAGAAAAAACATGACTTATACGCTGAAACTCAAACACCTCATCATCTTCGCCATATTCATGGTCACCCTACTATTTACCGCCTCCTGTACGCGCATACCACGTACGCAGGCGGAGTCGGCGGAGAAGCCGGTGCCGGTGCCGGTGCCGGTGGAGATGATGAACGCCAAGGTTAAATTCCACGGCGACGCCGGGAAGGCCGACGCCAAGTACTACTTCGTGGGAGATGCATCGTCTGCTATTGTCCCCGAAGGCTACACACCACTTTATCCGGTATCAGTTAACAGGCTGATTGGCTTTATGGATAAAGAAGGCAATCTAGTGATTGAACCACAGTTCCTGGCTATCGGCACGAGTAGCGAGGGATTACTGAGCGTGTCAATTGTCGATGACAAGGGCAAGGATCACCTTTCGTATTCGGGTTATTTGGGCGAGAATGGGCAATATGCGATATCGCCACGCTTTTGTGATGCTGGTGACTTTTCGGAGGGGTTGGCCAGGGCATCTCTGCAATTAGGAATAGTTCCAGAGACTTTTCCGATTGGATTTATCGACCATAGTGGGGCATTTGTCATTCCCGCGAAATATTATGGGCACCGTGATTTTTCTGACGGGGTGGTATGGGTACAGCAAAAAGAGCATGGGTTGAGTGGTTGCATTGATACTAAAGGCAACGTCGTAATTCCTTTCTCTTACGACTTTAAATATGACGCAGATACTTCATCATTTAGGGAAGGATACTGCTTTGTGTCAACGGAGAAAAAGCCATATGTGATGAAGGATCCCTTACCCTACCCTAAGTACTATATTGATAAATCTGGCAAAAAAGTGGAACAGATCGGTGAAGTAGAGGGTGGGTCATTTTTTGATGGCGGTGTTTCTTTTATAGAGAGTAAAGAAGCTCATGAATGGATATTGATCGACAAAAATGGCAAACGATTATCGAAGTCATCCTATGATGGGTGCGTAATAATCGACAAAGACATGAATAGTTATCAACTATATTCTCTTATCGGTGTTGAATATTTACTAGTAGAGACCTACCTGAGCAGGGGTTCAGATGACGAGATTTACCTTTTTGTAGATGGATTTGCGATGGTATTTACATATGACGGTGATGCAAAATTTGGTTTAATCGACAGAGAAGGTAATGAAGTTATAAAACCTCAGTATGATGTCCTTGGATTTTTTGTAGATGGTTTGGCCAAAGTAAAAATTGGTGACAGTTATGGCTACATCAACAAGTTGAATCAACAGGTTATCAAGCCAAAGTATCCGCTAGCCCACGATTTCTCCGAAGAATTAGCTGCAGTGATGGTGGAGAACGGACTATATGGGTACATTGATAAGAAGGGTAGGATGATTATCGAGCCAGCTTATAATAATGCTGATAAATTCAAGTGCGGGCTGGCTTCGGTGCAAAAAGGAGACAAATGGATTTACATTGACGCGGTGGGCAAGGTTGTGTGGGAGCCGACGGAGTAGTGGGTATCCTTGGCCTTGGTCTACCTAACCCCCCAGCCCCCTTCCCGGCGCGGGAAGGGGGAGCATGGTCGTTTTTCAATAGGTAATCACTGAATCGGCTCCCCTTCCCTCGCAGGGAAGGGGCTGGGGGTTAGGTAAAACCGTAACGTCGTCTCTCCCACCGGCGCCACCAACATACTTGTCTGGGTCACCGGCACCAACGGCTTAGTCTTCACCTCGAATCCCCAGGTGTTGCCGAACCAGGGGGCGCAGAGGAGCGCTATTACTATGCCGACGCGGGCGGCGTCTGCCAGGGTGAGGTCGGCGAAGCTGCGCGTGGAGATGAGCAGGCTCCACAGGAAGATCAGCGGTAGCGCGCACAGCGCCACCACCCAGGTGCCCGCATGTACATAGTGGTACATTATTCCGTTGATAACCAGCCCACCGCCCCAGAGCAGCCCGATCCACATGAGGAACTCGGTGTCAAATCCGCCAAAGAGCTTCAAATAACTGAGGCTGATAATCAGTGCTGCGGTATAGATGGCCAGGTAAGCGGCTGACCAGATGACAGTGGAGATGAGCAAGCCCATCACCGATGGCCCGCTGTGATACTGCTCGATCAATTCATCAGTGCTCTGTGCCATAGCAGCGCAGGCACCCAGTGCCAGCAGAAAAATCATCGAACAAAAAAAGTATCTATTTCGCATAGCGCTTGACAATCCTTTCAAAACGACCTAAACTTAAAATGTTTAGTATTCATAGCGGAATGGTATGATATAACCACCAGTTCCGCCATGGTTGACGGGATACCCCGTCTGACTTATAGTTTACACTGCTAATGTGCGGAAAGGAAGGGCAAAATGAAATTTGGAGCTGATGCGACGAAATTAGTGGGCAATACCCCGCTGGTACGCTTGAACCGCGTCACCGATGGCGCTGCCGGTACCGTGCTGGCGAAGCTGGAGATGTACAACCCGGCGAGCTGCGTGAAAGAACGCATAGCTGTGTCGATGATCGAGGCGGCGGAACGCGCGGGGTTGATCGGGCCAGACACCATCATCGTGGAGCCTACCAGCGGCAATACTGGTATCGGCTTAGGCATGGTGGCGGCGGCACGTGGCTACCAGCTGGTGCTGGTGATGCCGGAGTCGATGAGCGTGGAACGTCGCCAGGTGCTGAAGATCTTCGGTGCCAAGCTGGTGCTCACCCCCGCTGCCGACGGCATGACCGGAGCGGTGAAGTATGCCACTGACCTGGCGGCCTCGGACAGCAAATATTTCCTCCCAC
>JBBQQW010000044.1:0-16012 GCA_038215455.1 Armatimonadota bacterium | reverse complement strand
CATCTGTGTATAAGAGAGGAAGTATAGAAATATGAGTACGTATCCCACGTTAGCCTGTTCACTGCGTACAGGCACCGGCAGTAATGCCTCGAAGCAGTTGCGCCATCAGGGGTTATTGCCCGCATCGATTTACGGCCATGGCGATCCGGTATCGGTTACGCTTGACCTGCGCATGTTTAAAGGTGTCATGCATGAGAGTCATTCTGGCTCCCAGCTGGTGAACCTGACGATTGATGGCAAAGACAGCGGCCTGGCATTGATCAAGTCCGTGCAGCGCGAAGCGATGAAACAGACTCCGCTACACCTGGACCTGCAGCGCATTTCCCTGGTGCAAAAGCTGCATGTTACGGTGAATATCATTCTGGAAGGCGAAGCTGAAGGCGTCAAAGCCGGCGGAATGCTGCAGACCACCCTCCATTCGCTGCACCTGCTCAGCGCTGCTGGCACCGTGCCGGACAATGTCACTCACGACATCTCCACCATGAAGATCGGTGACATGCTGGAAGCCGGAGATATTACCCTCCCGGAAGGTTGCGAATTGCTGGATAGTCCGACTGAGACTGTCGCGCAGATCCGCCAGCCACTCCGTGCTGAAGTAGTAGTCGATCCTGAAGCGCAACAGCCTGCATAGGCGTTATTTAGGCGCCCCCTTCCCTTGCTTCCTTCAATAATATGACGGTGCAGGGAAGGGGGCATTTTTTTTTGCTCCGCGAGATGGATTAGCGAGAAAAAAAATGCGCCCGCCGGAAATTAATCCGGCGGGCGCATTTCAAATCTCATTTAATTGAGAAACGTTGGAGCTTACCAGCGTGAAGATTGTGCTGGGCGGCTGCTGCGCTGGCCCTGGAAACAATCTGAACAATAGACTGGCTTGTCGCCACTCGGCTGGAAAGGTACCTGGCAGGCTTTGCCGCATGCAGCGCAGGTTGCGCTGTGCATTTCGCGGGGGCCGCCGCCATCGCGACGTCCGCCAAAGCCGCTCTGGGCTTTGTGCGCTGCGCGACAATCGGTGCAACGTCCTGGGGTGTTAGTGAACCCCTTCTGTTCGTGGAATTCCTGTTCGCCAACGGTGAACACGAATGTGCGGCCGCAATCGCGGCAGGTTAGGTTTTTGTCTGTGTAGCTCATAGCTTGCACTCCCTTTAATTATTACCGTCACGGTGTCGAGATCTGGAGGCGTAAGGGATGTGCGTGCAAGGCAAGAACAACCAGTATATGCCAAATCAGGGGTAACCTGTCGGTTTCTGTTGGAGACCATTCTCCATACATTCGTATTATACCCATAAAAGCTTAAAGATGCAAGCTCTGAATATAACTATTTTAAAATCATTCAGACTGTGGCTTCGATGATACAACGGAACCCTACTGTCGGGCGTCGATAGCTGCCCCGGCCACGTTGGAAGTCACACTCGAAACAACGGTTGGTACAGCGTAGATATGCTTCATAGGTGCTCTGCCAGGATCCGCCGCGCAGTACGTGCCCGCTACCAGCAGGGGTGCGTCGGATGGGGGTGCGCACGGGGGCCTTATCATATTCGCCGAGGGGTGCTGCGACGCACCATTCCCAGACGTTGCCCACCATGTCACGTACACCATAGGGGCTGATATTGCCCGGGTGTGATCCACTTGGCTCGGTAGTTTTGGATTTTGTGGCCTGGCTGCAGTTTTCGGGTACCCAGGTGTTGCCCCAGGGCCAGGTGCGGGCATCAGTGCCACGTGCCGCTTTTTCCCATTGGGCTTCTGTGGGGATCGCACCATTTATCCATTCGGCATAGTGGTTGACTTCTGCCCAGCTTACATTGACGACCGGGTGGTCTTCCTGCCAGCCCCATTCGGGGGCAATCGGCATACGCCATTCGGTCGCGGTGCAGCAGGCGCGGAACTGTGCAACGGTCACCGGGTCGCGGTGGATCCAGTAACCGGGCAGCGATACCACGCGTTGTGGCTTCTCCTGCGCAAACCAGTCTGCACGCCAATCGGGATGCTGAAGCACGATTGCATCGATATCGGCATCGCTGGAGCCAATGGTGAATTCCCCTTCGGGAATCCAAACCATCTCGGCACCGTCAATTTCATTCACTTTTACTTCGTTCATGGTCGATAACATCTCTGACTCCTTTTAGCAGCATCGCATGTGGAGCCTATAATGGTCTCATTACGCAATGGGTCAATAACTATGCCCCAGCCGGAAAATCCAGCGAAGAACAGAAAAATGGTGAGGGGGAACGGGGTTTGTCTCAAACACTTAAAGCCCCTTCCTTCACATCATTGCATCTCGGTCAGGGCAGTTCATACGGTGGTGCGAAGCTTCTGCAATTCGCTACCCATTCAAAAATGATATTCCATAGTAACATGTTTTGTTCATGGTGTCAAATTAACCGCGGCTGTGCCTCTGCGGCATCCCTTTCGGTGTGTCACAGAGGCGTGATTGCGTGGTCTACTTTGTTTCTGGATAGCTGATTACGTCGCCGTTGATGTCAATGTTGAATTTCCCTACGGTGACGGTGGTCTTCGGCTCTGCGCCCCAGTTGCCGGTGCTGGTGATGGCCGGGTGCTCCTGGCCTTTCTTCTCCAGCGTCAGCACTACCAGGTATTTGCCGTCTGGGCTTTGGAAGTGGATGTAGCCGTTCTTATCCGTGATAAATCCGGAGCCACGGATGCGTGTACCGGTAGTGAATGTCACCCCGGCTGCCGGGTAGAGCACGGTTCCCTTCATGGTATTGCCATTCTTCGCGGTGATAGTGAAGGTGTTATCCGCGGTGGTGATGGTATTCTCTTCCAGTGTACAAAGCTGCCAGAATTTGCCATCGTCGCTGGTGTCAGCGATGACGAAGGTGCCATTGGTGTCGGTAGCAGCTGAGAAGTCGCTGATGAACCAGCGTTTCTGATTCTTAACACCAACGTTATTCGCAGCCATGCTCATGACGACGTTGCCGCTGCCATCCGCTTTGCTTAGTGGGGTACCGACGATTTTACCGCTGTTGCTGTTAGTCGTCAGTTTTTCCTCTGGCTTCACCGGGTAGAGGGTATTCATCGAGTAGTAATAGGCGTCCTGGGTGTTGATCTTGGTGCCATAACGTCCACCACCGACTGCCCAGGCGGTATCCAGCCCCTGAATGCGGAAGCTGAGGGCATCTGGCCCGCTGTGGCCCTTATCGCCACGCAGCTTGCCGTATATCTGTGCTACGACATCATTGTCATTGTATTGATAGCTGTTGCGGTAAGTGAAGAAGCCATTGCCACCCTTGTCGATGAAGCCGGCGCGCCACTCGGGGATGGTCATCGGGTCTTTTTCTGCCAGTGCAGCGCCGGGGTGGTAGAGGATCGAGTAGATGGTGCCACCGCGTCCTGCGTCGTAGCTATTGTTGCCCTTTGCGCCCCAGAGACGGTCATATCCCCATACCAGACCCGGTTTCAGCACATCGGGGCAGAAATAGAATGCCTGGCCGGCAGTGCCTTCGGAGGCAGTGCCCGCGTTATCATCGCCGAAGTCAGGACGGATGACCATGCCCATTGCTTTGATATTAACCGCGTAGGTAGTCCAGTAAGTCCAGCCTAATGCTGACATTTTGCGCAGATCCTTGGCCGGGTCTTTGCGCGCAATAGCGATCGCATAGGGGCCGACGAAATTACCCATCGGGTAATAGTTATATCCCAGCCCCTCGATGTTCCAGCCGCGTGAATCTTTGTTGTTGTTCAGATTCTCGGTCAGGTAGCGGGTGACATAGGTGTGGCACTGGTCAAGGTCGGCTGGCAGTACCGCTTCATCGGTGGCCAGCAAGCAAAGGCCAGCGGAGGCATAGCGCCCGCCCTGCCAGTTACTCGCGCGATCTCTGTTTTGTCCGGATCCGCCACTTTTCAGGATGACGTCGCCGTGTTTTTTAAGCTCCTGCGATACCATAGTGCTGAATGCTGCATCCCAGGACGGAGCACCGTAGCACCAGTCGTATGCCAGGGCGATTCGTGACCCGTGCCAGAAGAGTGCCAGCCCTTTAGTTTTAGCATTTGCCCAGTTTGCTTTGTCGTTGATGCGTTTTTCTACCATCTCGCGCGCTTTCTTCGCCCATTTGTCATCGCCAGATAGCACATAGAGGAAGGCGCTGCGTTCGGCAATTACTGAGTCGGTGTACGGGGTACCTAACTCTTTAACGTCGCCCCAGCCGTCTTTGTCGACGTCGGCGATGAGCTTGTTGTACATGCTCATCCACGGCTCCTGCGTGATCTTTTTCTGCAGGATAGGGACCTCATCTGCCCCGAAGAGCATACGCGGGTGCTGCGGTGCCGCACCTTGGGCGAATGCTGCTGTCAGCGAAGCTACCACGCAGACTACGGCTGCCAATGTGCGCACAATTGTTGTGCATTGTTGTGCAGTCCGCAGGGATAAGGAAGTGGTCATTCGGTTTTCCTCCTCAGATATCTCCTGATTTTTCGTTAGTTTTTAACCTACATTAAAATTTGACACCATGGAGTGTTTTTTGTTGCGATTTTTTTCTGCGCGTTGACGCACATCCCCTCAATCTTTATAATCAGAAGGTTTTGTTGATTTGAAAAGCTTGCTTGCAGGCTTCAGGAGTATAAGCTAGATGTATGATCCTTTATTACTCACGATGCGCAATTATCGGCAGACGCTGGTAGCATTGGCATTGGCACAAAAGTCAGAGCCTGCAATTGGTGCTGATAAACGAATAATGGAGCAGGTGCCCAATATCACCCGCACGGACTTGGATGATCGCCAGCTCGCATTGCTCTGGGGTGAATTGCAACTCATGTTGGTGGAGTGTGACGGTGGGGGAATCTGGGCACAGATACGCAATGCTGTGGCTACTTCCATGATGGCGCTGCTCAAACGACGTGAATTCACGGATATGCAGCCATTATTCATCCGGGAGATATTTCCGGTAATTGCCAATTCAGTGACTCTTCCCCGCGATGCGCGCATGCAGGCCACTATTGAGGTGACTACCAATTTGCGCACCCTTTCCAGCCAGGATAAATATAGTGCGCAGCGCTGGATGCTACAGCAGATCGCTGATATGCAGTATCCACGCTTTGGCACCTCTGGCTGGCGTGCTCGCATGGGCGTGGATTTTACCTGGCCACGGGCGACCGCGGTGGCGCAGGCGATTATGGATTTTATTAAGAATAATAGCCTGTCCGCATTGCCGTTGACTATCGGCTATGACAGCCGTATCAATGGTGATAAGGTAGCAGCATTAGTGGCGAAGGTGGCGCTGGCCAATGGCATCAGCGTCCAACTGGCATCACGGGATACACCCTCCCCGGCGCTGATCTTCCACATCACCGAGACGCTGGGCGTGGCGAATAATGCCGGCCTTATCAACTGTACCCCATCGCATAATCCGGTGAAGGACCCCGCGCGCCGTGCCTACCTGGGCACCGAATATCACGGAATCCGCTATAATATGCCGCATGGAGCAGTTGCCCCCGGCTCGACGACAGATTCAATTGGACGTCGGGCGATGGAGCTGCTGCTGGAGGATAGCGTAGTACCAGTGGCGCAGCACCGTGGCAAACTGAGCTACTTTGACACGCTGGAAGCCTATATCGATCAGGTACTGAAACATCTGGAGCAGAAGATCGTAATGCCCGATGGTACCGGTGTGAACACACTGGCGCTGATGCGCAAATTCTGGGGTGCGTCCAATGCGATGATCGTCATTGATGAGATGCATTCAGCCTCGCGCGGCTACCTGCGCCGTGCCTGCGATAAACTTGATATCCGCTACACGGTGATCCATGGCGAGAAAGACCCGCTGCTGGGCGACCTCATGTACGCGAATCCAGAGCCGCCACACATCGCTGGTTGCCAGCAAAAAGTACGTGAATTATGCGAGAAATACCCACGTATCATTGGCCTGGGATTTGACACCGACTCAGATCGTTTTGGCGTGGTCGATGAGAAGGGAAATTCTATCAGCACCAACAAGGTGCTGCCGATGCTCGCCGAGTATCTCCTCACCGCATCCTACACCGGCAAGCCGGGAATGATTATCCGAAATATGTGTACCACGCGCATGTTGGATCGTATCGCCGAGGCGCACAAAGATCGGGTGATTGCCCCTAAAGATTTAAATGCCGTAGTGCGTCATGCCGCAGCGAGTAATTATAAGGTGATGCTCGGGGATGACACGCGTATGAGTGGTTTCCACAGCATTGTGGTGCCGGTAGGCTTTAAATATATCGCCGAGGCCATCATGGGCGAGTTGGAAAGCGCAATGAAGGCTGGTGAACATGACCCAGCGAAGATTCAGGCGCTTTTCCACGCCTGTCTGGATAAACTGATGCTAGCCGGGGAAGAGAGCAACGGCATGACCTCACGCGGGCATACCCCCGATAAAGACGGCCTGTGGGGTGCCATGCTCACGCTGCAGATGCTGGCGGTTCGCGGGATATTGCTGCAGGAGCTGTGGGCGGAACTGACGGACAAGTACGGACATCTGTATAATGTACGCCGTGATGTCGAGGCACCCGATGTCGCCAAGACCGCACTGGTGAATACCTACCTGGAGCGCTATGAAGAGATGACCCGGGATATGGGGCCGGAAGCTGATAATCTGATGTGCGGCCTGATACCGGTCTACTGTGGCGGTGTACGCGACGAACTGGTGGAGATCGTCTATCGCGACAAGCAACGGCAGGAATCATTCCTCACTATTCGTGCCAGCGGTACCGAGCCGATCAACCGCTTTTATATCGAAAGCCCGGACGAGAAACTGCGTGATGCCATCCGCCAGGCAACCGGCGAAGAGCTGGAACGGCTGATATTGCAGGAGATTAACGCAGCTGCATCAGTGGACACGGTGGTAGAACTGCTGCAATCGGTGGAATTACCCCCGGAAGATGGCGAGGACTTGCCTGCAACCTACACCAAACGGATAACCGATCCAGCTAAAGCGAAAATATCCGCATTAGCCGGAAAAAATGCGGCCACTGTGCTGGCTGCGGCGGATGCAAAACTGGCGGAGAGCAACCCGGCAAAAGGTGGGTTAATCTCGAATTAGAGATTCCGAATTACGAAAAACCCCCGTCTTTTCCATTTGGAAAAGACGGGGGTTTCTTTGTTATGGATTATTTCGCCAATGCGGCGGTGATGCTCTGTTGGGCAGCGACGACACCGGCGGCGGGGTCGCACTCGAATCCGAGTTCCACCAGCACACTACCGAGTACCGAGAGGGCGGCGAAGACGTCGCATTCATTTACATAGCCGAGATGGCCGATGCGGAAGACAATTGGCTTCAGCGCATCCTGCCCGACGGCATACACCACGCCATATTTTTCCAGTGCCAGTTTGCGGATGGGGTCTGGCCCGATGGCTTCTGGAGCGTAGATGGCGGTGATCACCGGCGATGCGATGGCATCATCTTCCACCAGCAGTTTCAGTCCCAGTGCCTTCACTGCAGCGCGGGTGGCATTGCGCAGGCGCAGGTGGCGCCCCTGGAAGTTGTCCATGCCTTCTTCCATCATCATGCGCAGACCTACCTGCATGCCGTAGAATTGCGGGATGGCCGGGGTCCATGGGGTTTGCCCACCGTCCGCCAGTTTCTTGGCTTCCAGAATGTCAAAGTAGAAGCGCGGCATCTTCGCTTCGGCTGCAGCCGCCAGGGCGCGCTTGCTGAAGCTGATAAAGGCCAGGCCAGGAGGGCACATGAAGGCTTTCTGTGAGCCAGCGCAGACTACGTCCAGCTTTAACCCATCGGTGTCCAGATCAATGGCACCCAGGCCAGAGACGGCATCGACGAGGATCAGCGCACCATGCTCGTGCACGGCGGCGGCGATCTCGGGCAGGGGGTTCACTACGCCGGTGCTGGTCTCGTTGAACTGTACCAGTACGGCTTTGTATTCTTTCGCGGTATCTGCCTGCAGGTATTTGCGCAGTTCGTTGACATCAACAGCGGTACCCAGCGGGAAGTCCACTTTGGTGACATCAGCGCCGAAGATTTTTGCGATCTTCGCCCAGCGATTGCCGAAGTTCCCGATGCTCAAGGATAGTACCTTGTCGCCGGGGGAGAGCGTGTTGACGATTGCCGCCTCCATCGCTCCAGTACCGGAAGAGGTGAGAATGAAAACGTCATTCTGCGTGCGGAAAACTTTTTTCAGGTTCTCCGTAACTTCCAGCAGCATGGCTTTGAACTGCGGGCCGCGATGATTGATCATCGGGCGAGCATGCGCCAGCAACACATCTGCCGGGCAGGGGGTAGGCCCCGGAATCATCAGTAACTGTTTTTCCTTCATGGTGAGTCTCCTTCAAGGAAAGAATTGCCGCGACCAGCGTAGCGCAGGTCACTGGATAATTATTATAAGATATTATGCCGGTAAGCACGCTGTTATGTCAATTAGCAATGGAAGAAAACATGTGATTCTTACGACATGTTAACCACGAAAGGCGCGAAAGGCACGAATGGTACGAAAAATATGTTCCTCGTTTGTGAAAAAAAATCCCTCACGCATACACCTCCTCCAGCATCCACTCCATCTGTTGCGAGTTGAGGCATAGTTTGTAGGCGTTGCCGCCGGAGGTGACGGCGAAGTAGTAGAGCATGATGTTGCCGTTGCGCCCCGTCCAGCGCTGGTGTATGTGCTCGATATTATAGGTGCGACCGCTCCAGCGGAAGGCGCGCGGGGCGATCTTGCCCCCCATGAAAGCTGCGTAGACATCTATCCCCTCGTGAACCCGACTCTGTTGCATTGACTGTACCCTCATCAGCAAATTTATGTTTGTACTATAGCACACAAAACAGGTGTTTGCAATAGAACAGCTATCCGGTACACAGCATTTCTGGAGAAAATCAGCGATCACCTGATATCAACATCGCATCCTGTTGTGGAGAAAACACGCCGTGACTATAGTAATTACCCGGCGGCTACCAGAGTCTTAAGTCTGATTTATTTGACATAATCACCCTTACCCCGATATAATATCGTGGATTAGGCGCAGCTGTGCTTTTTAATGCACGCTCGTAGACGGAAGGAGTTGATTGCATATGGTTATGGTAGAAGTACGCGATGGAGAATCGCTGGAGAACGCCATTCGTCGCCTGAAACGTCAGGTTCAGCAGGCGGGTATTATGGAAGAAGCCCGACGTCACGAGCGTTATGAGAAGCCGAGTGAGCGCAAACGCCGTCTCGCGGCGACAAGTGCGCGCCGCAAAATTAAGAACTCCACTGCTGAATAATGCAGTAATGGGCGACGTGGTATGTAGCACGTCGCCCACTTTTATGTCTTTTTTTTACCTCACACCCGCATTAGCTATAGATATAACCATGCGGGTATTATCAATTGATCAGGATGGCTAGCACCTGAAGGAGTAGTTTTACTTGTCCAATGAGGAAACTGCCACTTCCGCCGTCGCGACGGAAGCCCTGGAAATGATAACCGCTACCATTGCCTTCAAGGATAATGATGAAGTCATGGCGGTGCTGGGCTCGCACGATGCCAATCTGCGCGCGATTGAGCGTGAATTCTCGGTGAAGCTACACCTGCGCGGTGTCACGGTAGAGATACTGGGCACCCCGGAGAAGGCAGAGATTGTGCGGCAATTGCTGGCAGAGCTGCAGCGGCTGGCCCACCGCGGACAGAGCATCACCCCAGCGGAGGTGAAATACGCCGCCGTCGCCATCCAGCATCGTCATCTCGCCCCCGAGCATGCAATATTCAGCGATGTAGTTATCACCACACATCGTGGCAAGATTATCAAGCCTAAATCTACCCACCAGAGCGAATATATCAAGTCTATTCGTGAGAATGATCTGGTTTTTGCTATCGGACCCGCTGGTACCGGCAAAACTTATCTGGCTGTGGCGATGGCGATAGAGGCGTTGAATTCCAAACGCGTGCAGCGCATCATCCTCACACGCCCGGCAGTAGAGGCGGGCGAGCGTCTGGGCTTCCTGCCCGGTGACCTGGCGGAGAAGATCAACCCCTACCTGCGTCCGCTATACGATGCACTCTATGACATGATGGAGATCGAGCGTGTCGAGCGCCTGCTGGAGAAGAAGGTTATCGAGATCGCCCCGCTGGCATTCATGCGTGGGCGCACGCTGAATGATGCCTTCATTATCATGGATGAAGCACAGAACACCTCTCCCGAGCAGATGAAGATGTTCCTCACACGGCTGGGGATGGGGTCTCGCGCAGTAGTCACCGGCGATATAACGCAGATTGACCTGCCGAACGGTCAACGCTCCGGGTTGATTGAAGTACGTCAGGTGCTGGCGGAGGTGCTGGGACTGGAGTTCATCGTTTTCGATGACAGCGATGTGGTACGCCATCCGCTGGTGCAACGGATCGTGCAGGCATATGAGGCAGTATCACCGAGGGTAGATAGATGACCCCGAAGATGAGATTACCAGACTGGCCTGCTCCGGGTGGCCGTTCAGGTGAATTTCCGTGGTTGATGCTTTATCGCGGTATTTTGTGCCTGATCACTGCCGCATTACTCACCGTCTGTATTTTTCCACATCTGGATTTCTACCGTATTGGCTCCTCGCTGGATCAGTTCCGCGTCGATCAGCCTGCTCCACGTGATATTCTGGCGACTACTGAGATTCGTTGGGATGATGAAGATGAGACCAATCGACTTCGTGATGATGCAGAAAAAGGGGTGCCACCCTCATACATCCTCGATCAGAAGGCACTCACCACGGCGCTGCGCGATGTCGACAACATCTTCGCTCCGGTTACCGCTACTGTCAAAGATGGCGCTAAAGCTGAACCGGGTAAATCTTCACCGGAGTTAATAGCTGAGCTGGCGAAATTAGATCCTGTCACGCGTGAGCGTCTGCACACCGAGGCAAAAGAGATATTGTCGGAGGTGATGAAGGAGCGAGTAGAAGAGGGGAAAGAAGAAGTAGCCGCAGAGGAGTATATTGATCCACTGGTGATGGCGCGTGAGCCACAGGAGAATGATGCGCGAGTGCTGAAAATGGTCACGCGTGCCGCTTTCCGCGCCACCTGGGTGAAAGACGAAGCGGGCACAGATGCGGCAAAGAAGCAGGCGCGTGTTGCGATAAAAACTGTCCAACGTATCTACAAGCCAGGTGATATCGTGCTGCGCAAGGGGGTGACTCTTAGCGCCAGCAACCTGCAGCAACTACGAGAAAAAGGCTTGCTACAATCGGGTACCTATACGCTGGTGGTACCGCTGGCATTAATTATTTTGCTGGGTGTTGTCTTCCTCGGAGTATACCTTCGTTCGTTCGCGCGTCCGGTGTATGACAGCTCGCAGAAGCTGACTCTGCTGGCACTGCTGCTGGTAGCCCCGGTCTGGGCGGCCACGGCTTTCAGTGTAGGCGATCAGCAGTATCTGGTCGCGCTAATCGCCGTCCCTGCTGCATGTATGGTCATAGCGGGGCTGCTGGGTGGTTTAATCGCTATTCCTGCGGCAGTACTTACGGCGCTGGCGGCATCTTTCCCGGCAGATCACCAGTTTGCCATATTCCTCCTCACCCTGGGCAGTGCGTTGGCGGGGATGATAATGGTGACCTTCATCTGGCCCGCGCGCAACACGCTGCTGGCGGCGCTGTCACTGGTATTGATAAATCTGCTGTTGCTAGCGGTAGTCCCCAGCATCATCCCCAGCGGTAGTAGCTTTTTGTTCTTATGGTCAGATATGGGCACGCGGGCATTATGGGCTGCAGCTGGCGGGCTGGGAGCAATCTTCATCGCCGTGGGTGCCATCTACATGCTGGCGCGCCCCTTCGGTATTGTGACACATTATCGCCTGATGGAGCTTTCCAACCCGAATGAGCCGCTGTTGCGCCGTATGATGCTGGAAGCCCCGGGGAGCTACCACAGCAGTGTGATGGTGGCCAATATGGCGGAAGCCGCGGCGGATGCTATCAATGCCGATCCATTACTCACCCGGGTAGCGGCGTTGTACCATGATATTGGCAAACTGAAACGGCCGAGTTTCTTTGTAGAAAACCAGGCACCACTGGGTATCGAGAATGTGCACGAAAAGCTTACCCCGAAGATGTCCTATTTGATTCTGACAAATCATGTGCGCGACGGAATAGAGCTGGCACGCGAGAACCAGCTGCCTGAAGAAGTGGTAAATATTATCAGCCAGCACCACGGCACCACGTTGGCGGCATATTTTTATCATCGGGCAGTCACCGAGGCAAACGGCGAGACGATATCTGAATATGATTTCCGCTATCCTGGCCCTAAGCCTGCCACGCGCGAAGCAGCGCTGCTAATGCTCTCTGACAGCGTACAGGCCTCAGTAAAGTCGATTCCACAGCCGAATGCACAGCGCATAGCTGCCATGGTGAGTGAGATTATTCAGAATCGGCTGGAAGATGGCCAGTTGGATGATTGTCCGATAACCAGGCGTGATCTGCGCCTGGTGAGTGAAGTCTTCCTGCGCATCCTTACCGGATTGTATTCTTACACTCGGATAGAGTATCCTGATATCAAAGAGATAAAAAACGGGGAGAGGACATAGGCACGTGCCAACATTAATCAGCAAACATCACCCGAAGCGAGTGAGTCAGAAAGCAATTCGTCAGGCAGTTGAAACGACGCTGATCTACGAAGGGGTGAAACCGCGAACTGTGGAAGTAAGCGTGGTACTGGTAGATGATGTCGAGATACAAACGCTGAATCGCGAGTATCGCCACATCGATAAACCGACAGATGTACTATCTTTTTCGCAGGAAGATGACTTCATTATCCCGGGAAAGACTTCCCGACTGCTGGGAGATGTAGTAATATCAGTAGATACTGCCGAGAAACAGGCGGAGACTGCCGGGCAGAGCCTGGATAATGAGGTATGCCAGCTGGCGATACACGGTGTTTTGCACTTATTGGGGTATGACGATGCCATTACCGAGGATTATGAGACGATGGTCAGAAAGGGAGCGGAAATCTGGGGACGGATCAACGGATAGAACTCCGATGACCGGCAAACCCTCGATTCAGTCTTCCAGCCCGATGTCGAATAGGAATCTGCTCGAAAGCTTTGCCCGTGCTTTCGAGGGGTTTTCGCACGTCATCTGGACACAGCGGCATGTACGCCTGCAGCTGTTCATCGTCATTCTGGTTTTTCTGCTCTGCTATACCACCGGTAAAAACTCCACCGAAGTACTCTTCGTCATCTCCGCGATCACCTTTGTGCTGATGGCAGAGCTTTTCAACACCGCTATCGAAGTGGTGGTGAATATGATAACGGATGTCTATCACCCGCTGGCAAAGATCGCCAAGGATGTGGCGGCGGGTGGCGTGCTTATCGCTTCGATATATGCTTTTCTCGTTGGGTGTGCTATATTCCTGAATAAGAGCACGATCAATTCTTTCATGAAATCCACCCACACCAATCTCACGGATAAGATCAACGATGCCAATCTGGTGGTGATGATTATCGTAGGGATATCGCTGCTCTTTATTATCGTACCGCTGGCCAAGGTACGCGTGGGGCATGGCAGTATCCTGCGGGGTGGGGCAGTGAGTGGGCACTCGGCGGTATCTTTTCTGCTCTGTGCCGCCATCGCCATCTCCAGTAACTTCAATCCCACCGCCTCGATAATGGCGCTGGTGCTGGCCATCCTGGTAGCACAGAGCCGGGTAGAGGGCAAAATTCACTCCCTGGCCGAGGTGCTTTGGGGTGCAGCAGTGGCGCTGGTGCTGGTTGCATTGCTGATACTGGTGGCGCATCCGGTATAGCAGTTCGCATGTTGTTTTATCACAAAGGACGCATAGTGCACAATGATTTTTTCTTTGTGCGCTATGCGTCCTTTGTAGTTCAGCGTTCGCTGGTTATGGAGACTAGATCTTCCGTCCCTCGGGAATTATCGCATTTTTCGGAATAATCACGATGCCATCACGTACGCAATAGCAGTCGCCGTCTTCATTCGGGCGGTTCACATGCGAGGTGATCACCACACCATCGCCGATGCGGGCATTTTTATCTATGATAGCATGAGTGATCTGGCAACCTTGCCCGATGCCGCGCATCGGCAGGCCTGCATTTTCCATCTTCTGTTCTTCAGATTCGTAGCTATCCTGTCCCATCATTACAACTTCGCGCAGCACACTGCCGCTGCCAATTACACTACGGACGCCGATGACCGATTTCTCGATGGTGGCAGATTCGATCAGGCAACCGTCGCTGATGATGGCTTCGGTAATTTTGCAGTCACCGGAAACCTTGCCATTGGGCAAGAAGCGCGGATTGGTGTAGATGGGCCGGCCTGATTCATAGAAATCGAAGAGCGGCTTTGGGCTTACCAGATCCATGTGGGTATTAAAGAATGAACTCATCGTTCCGACGTCCTCCCAATAACCCAAATAGGGATGAACGAAAACACGCATATGTTCGATCGCCCAGGGGATGACGTTGCGGCCAAAGTCGGCGCTCTGGTTGTCGAGTGCCAGCTCCAGACGCGTGCGATTAAAGAGATAGATGCCCATGGAGGCCAGAACTACCGGGCCTTCGGCTTTTACCCCCAGCGGGGCCAGGTCTTCCCCCTGGATAATCAGATCACGTAGTTCCGCTTTATTGGGCTTCTCGACGAAATCCACCACGCGGAAATGACGATCGACCTTAAGGATGCCGAAGCCTTCCACCTGGTCGGGCTTGCGCAGTGTGGCGGCCAGTGTCACCTCAGCGCGCATTGTCTCCTGGGTTTCCATGATATCGCGGAAGTCCATGCGGTAGAGCTGGTCCCCGGAAAGGATCAGCACGCGGTCGACATTCTGGTCAGTCAGGTGCCAGAGGTTGCGCCGTACGGCATCGGCAGTGCCCTGATACCATTCATTCTTCCCCAGTGTCTGTTCGGCAGCGAGAATCTCCACAAAGTTGTCCGAGAAGATATCGAATTTATACGTATTATGGATATGCCGGTGCAGTGACTGCGTGTTGAACTGGGTGAGGACGTAAATTTTGCCGATTTTAGAATTGATGCAATTACTAACCGGGACGTCGATCAAGCGATATTTACCCGCCAGCGGTACAGCTGGTTTCGAGCGGTCTTTGGTGAGTGGATAGAGGCGCGTGCCTACACCACCACCCAGGACTAGAGCATATACGATACTGGTATCAACTGCCATATAATCCTCCATTTTTTCTCTATATTACTACTTCCACACCAAACACGGAAATCATTCTGAAAAATACCCGATAAGAGAAAAATTCGGGCACTATTTTTCTTACTTAAGACGCTATTCTGCGCTATAATGAAAGTATGACAGTGCCGATTCTGAAAGAAAGGCCTTTGACCTGGCGCGATGCCTGGCTTCCCTACCTGATGGTGGGGATAAACATGCTGGCACCGACCATTGTCGCGCGAACAATCCTCACGCCGCAATTGTTCAATATCGTGGTGGTGATAATCCTGCTCGGGATTCCCGCCAGTCTCTATTTTCGGCAACGCAGCTACAACCGGATATTTCTTAACCTCGCGGTGATGGTCCCATTGATAGTTATTACCTGGGCATTGTTGAAAGACGATCCGGGGGTGGCGATAGATTGGAATGACTTCCAGACATCCATCATGGCCGTAGACACCATGGTTCGCTTCAATGCGCTGCTGAAGGTGTTTACTTTCCTCGCGGCAGGCCGGGCATTTGTGCTGGTGACGCCGCAGGAGATTATCCAGACACCGATACCCAGTTTTGCAATATTTCTCTTTTTCTCAGTGATAAATCGGTTGTCGAATACGCCCAGTATGGCGAATCAACCGGTGATGCTGGTTTCATTACTGCTTTTCTGCATCACCACCCTCTATATCATCAGCATGGAGGGGACGCAGCGCTGGTTCACCATCTATCCGCCGTTGCGTGTGCAACGACGCATCTTCTGGTACGTGCTGAAGTACCTCGCAATCCTCTTTCCGGTGGCTGTGGTGCTGGGATTCTTGCTACAACCGGTAAATCTTCCTAATCTAGCGATGCGCCTGTATAGAAGTCAGCGCCCACCGTCGATGAATATCCCGGGCTTTTCCGGCTCGCAGGTGGATACCTCGGTGCAGGATCGTATTACCATGGGGGATA
>JBBQQW010000043.1:0-16249 GCA_038215455.1 Armatimonadota bacterium | reverse complement strand
GTACCGCCGTAGCTGATGAAGGGGAGGGTGATGCCGGTGAGGGGAATGAATTTGATGGTGCCGGCTATGATTACCCAGGTTTGTACCGCCAGCGTGATACCCAGGCCGGCGGCGAGCAGCTGGCCGAAACGGTTCTGTGTGCGCATGGCGACATTGAAGATGCGTGCGATGAGCAGCAGGAAGAGCAGCAGCACCAGCGTGCCACCGATCAGCCCCAAATCCTCGCTGATAGCGGCGTAGATCATGTCTGTCTGCACGGCGGGGATACTCTCGGGGTAGCCCCCGCCCAGCCCGGCCCCCACCACGCGGCCATTACCCAGTGCCATCAGTGACTGGGCGATCTGGTGCCCCTTGTCCGCCTCATAACGCCAGGGGTCGAGCCAGATATTCACGCGCGTTTGCACCGTCTGGCTGCTGATGAAGGCGAGGAATCCACCGCCAAAGAGCAGCGCCATGCCGGTGATGAGATAACTTTTTCGATCAGTGCCGATGTAGAGCATACCGAGGAAGGAACCAAAGAGCAGCGCCGCCGCACCCAGGTCATTGTGCTTGAAGATGATGGCCATGACGATAAGCCACAGCAGCAGCAGCGGCCCCATGAAGCGGAAATCCATACGCGAGAGCAGCCCGTATTTGCTGCGCGCGAAGGCGATGAGTTCCTTGTTTTCCACCAGGTAGGCAGCCATGAAGATGATGAGCAGCAGCTTCACCGGGTCGTGCGGCTGGAAGGTGACCGGCCCCAGGCGGAGCTGCAGCTGCTGCTGCGCCACTGAATGACCGAAGATGGTGGTGACGAGCAAAAGCAAAATGGTGAGGGCGGCGATGACGTACTTATAACGCGCCAGCTGGCGGTAATCCTGCACGAAGATGATGATGGCCAGCAACCCGAGCCAGCCCGCTACAAAGGAACCAAGTTGCTTGATATACTGCGCGTAGAGGAAATCCCCCTGCAGCAGCGTCCTGCTGTGGTGCATCCCCTGCGCATCCGCCCCGCCCGCCAGCCGCAGCAGAAAAAGCAGGCCGATGCCCACCAGTAGTGCCACCAGCGGGAGCAATAACGTCTCGCGACAGCGCCGCCGCGTGAGCGCATAGGAGACGACCAGCCACGCGGGGAGCATAGCAGCCCAGGGGGCGAAGAGTTTCCACTGCGCCGCGCCGAAGCGTGCCTGCCACTGCGGCAGGAAGCTCTGCCAGACGACGAAATATCCCAGCCCGATTATTATCCAGCCAAGGAGGAGCAGCCAGAACTCGCGGCGACGCGTGAACGGCCTGTTATTCTTGCGTGGTAACCCAGCCAAGGATGCGTCCGCAGTTGTCACAGCAGGTGATAATCTCCCCTTCACGCATATTCTCCAGCGTCTGTGCCGTCAGCGTCATGTGGCACGCCGGGCAGATATTATTGCCGGTCACCGCCATGCCGATACCCTGGTGGCGCAGTCGCAGCTCATCGTAACGGCGCAGCAGCATGCGCTCTACCTCGGCAGCGGCCACTGCACGGGGGGGCACCAGCTCGGCTATCTCCGCCTTCAGTCGCTTGCTCTCCGTCTGGGTGTGTGTCATTACACGTTGCCAGCGCGTCTTGGCGGCGGTCAGCTTCTCGTTCACCTCGGCCACCTGCGTGCGCACGCCCTCGACCTCGTCCATCATCTCCAGCACTATCTCTTCCGCATGGCCCACCTGCTCTTTCAGCATATCCAGGTCTTTTTGCAGGTCGGTCAACTCCTTCGGGCTGCCCACGGTACCGCTGAAGAGCTTTTTGTTCACATTGTCGCGCTTGGTCTCCACACTTTTCATCGCCAGGTCGGCATCTTTCAGCTTCGCTTCGATCTTGGTCAGCGCCTTTGCCAGTTCGTCGCTGCGCTTCAGCAAGACGATAGCCTGTTGCTTCAGCTCTTCGCCGGAGTCCAGCGCCGCAATCTCTTGCTCACGCTGGTAGATCTGATAGTCCAGTTTCTGGACTTCATGCAATTTGATCAGTTCATCACGCAGTGACAAGGTAATCCTCCTCGCGCGTTATTAATACAGTTTCATTCTACCTGCAGGCGGGGTAGATGTCAAAAAAATATCACCTCCGCTTCATCCAACCCATAGATGTTTACCCCGTATTTCACCTGGTAACCACGTGTTTCGTACCCATGTTCGCTTCACTCAAATAGATATTTCACTCGTGGCTATATGGTAAACCTACAAGTGCCGTTGAAAGAACGCCGCCACCAGCTCGGCGTTATTCACCTGGCTGTGGTCATGGCCGGCACCGGGGACGATGTGCAGCGCGGTGTCCACGCCTGCCTCTGCCAGTGCCTGCTGGAAGCGGATGCTCTGGTTCACGTGTACGTGGTCGTCGGCATCACCATGCAGGATAAGGGTGGGCGGGCAGCCGCGGTGGACATATTTGATGGGACTGGCCATATCAGCACTGTGCTCATTCTCCGTAACCGGGCCACCCAGCCAGCGCGAGAGCAGCGAGTCGGGGGCGTCGTATTTCACAGCGGTATCGTCGCTGAGCATGGCGTAGATATCCGTGGGGCCAAAGTAATCCACTACCGCCTGCACCGCACTGCTGTAGTTACGGTTCTCGCCGCTGGTCTCCAGCTCCGCCACCCCGGCGGTGACCCCCAGCAGCGCCGCCAGGTGCCCACCGGCGGAGTTGCCCATCACGCCGATTTTCGTGGTATCCAGGTTATATTCATGCCCGTAGGCGCGCAGCCAGCGTATCGCCGCCTTGCAATCCGCTATCTGTGCGGGGAATTTCGCCTCGCCAGAGAGCCGGTACAGCGGACGTATCGCCGCGTAGCCGTACTTCACCAGCGGCAGTGCCCCACACCCGGTATCGCGCCCCTCCTGCCAGCCACCCCCATGCAGCCAGATGATCGGCTTCACCAACCCCGGAGCGTCATCCGGCAGGTATATGTCGATGGTGAGCTGCACGTTATCAATACGCAGATAGGGCAATTCGCGATAGATGGTCATCGGTTATCCTCAAATCCTGCTAGCTGATTATTGCATTATCCTAGAGACCCAATAGCGGAAATCATGATTTCTTCAAATACCGCTGCTGCCATTTACAGGCCAGACAGCGGTGGTTGACGCAGTGGGTGCAGACGGCCAGGAATATCTCCAGCCCGGCCAGCGCCCCTACGGCGAGGAAGGCGATGAGGAAGCGCCAATCTTGCAGCAGCCAGTAGAGCGGGTAAAGGAATACTATCCCCACCGAGAAGGCCATGCCCAGGTAATCACCGAGGGTGTACGGCACCTGCGGGCGCACCGGCAGGTAATCCGCCAGCATACCGATGACGATGTGGCTGCAATTGCCCGGACGGCACGCGCACTTGGCGCAGTAGTTCCATGCGACGCCCACGCTGCTGATGATATTCACCAGCGCGTACCCCGCGATCCACCACCAGCGGTGCTCATCCGGCCACATGGCCGCCATGGCGATGAACACCGCGATGCTGAAGAGCAGCATACTCATCAACCCATGATATTTGTAGTTCATGCTCGACCTATTTCAACCGTACCGGTGGCAGATATTTGCCCGTCAACGCCGCCTTGAATTCATCCATGCGCCGGGGGGTGCCTGGTTCTTTGCATAGCTCTTCATAATTGGATTTTGCGGTGGCGGCAGCGGCATTGCCATTATACTCCGCCACCTGCCAGAGCACATACTGCGCGCGCGGATCCGCCGGGTCTTCCGCAACCAGCGCCTTGGCATGGGTGATGGGGTGCGGCTTGTCGGTAGGGCCGGTCGCCTCCAGGTACGCCAGCAGCAGCCGTCCCTCCCAGTTTGTCGGGCATTCCGTACCCAGCTTTGTCAGTTCTTCAATTGCGCCGTCTTTCCCCGCTGCCAGCAGATCCAGCGCCAGGAAGTAGCGCGCCTGCGGGTAGGCGTGCTCTGCTGCAACTGCTCTGGTGAAGGCGTCGCGTGCTTCGTCGGCCTTGCCGCTCTCCAGCAGCGCACAGCCCAGCAGGTGCCAGGCTTCGCCGTCGGTGGCATCGGCGGTGGTGGCAGTCTTCAGCGTGGTAATAGCATTGGCAATCTGCCCGTCGCGGTACTGCACGCGCCCGCTCCCGGTGGTGCCCGCCGGGTAGCTGCCCAGCGCGTTGCGATAGTAGCGTCCCAGCGCCTGCTGGTTGCCCATACGCTCGTTACTCGCGGGCGACATATCCAGCGACTCGCGGATCTTTGCCTCTGCTTTCTCATCGGGGGTCAAATCCAGCGGGAAGGACTGCTCGACGATGGTCTTGCCGTCGGCGACCAGCGTTACTTTCCCCCATTCCGCATTTTTCGGCAGCTCGAAGCGCGCCGGTTTGTCGGGGGCACAGTCCATTATGCCCAGCGATTTGCCGTCGAGCTTGGCCTCCAGCTTCGTTACCGGGGAGAGTGTGACCACCTCCACTACCGGTGCTGCCCCGCCGAATTCCACATGCAATGCCGCATCGTCGTTGGCGAAATTCACCTTGCCGATGCCTTCGATGAGGGTATAACGCGAGGGTAACTCAACGGCCTCGCCCGGCTCGATCCAGCTGTCCACTTCCTCAAAGATGCTGTCGCTGCCGCCCCACAGCTCCACCAGCGCCCCGGTGCTTTTCTCGGAGTAGTAGAATTGCTTGGCGCCGGGCATCTTCACGGTGTCGTTCAGCCGCAGCCGGTTCACCTTCACCTCGGGGTACCAGAGGCCGGCGAAACCGTATTTCATGCCCCAGGCAAAAACGCTCTTGTAGTCATTCGTCAGGTTCGTCAGCGCCAGTTCATTCGCGCCATAGACGCGGAAGTCGGTCCCACTGTGGCTGCTGGCGTGGTAGGCGGGATAAATCCACTCGGTGTCGGTCTTGGGGGCCAGCGGTTTCCCGCCGGGCTGCGATACGCCGCCGGCAGCAGTCTGCTGACGCGGCAATGAGGCCACCGCCCAGAGCTGGCGCCCCTGCCGATAGGCGGAGGCGTTGACGATGCGGTAGGTGACATCGACGACGGCGGAATCGGGGCGCAGGGTGATATGCTGCGAGAGCATCATATTGCCATAACGCCCATACATCTTCTCGTTCCACTTCTCGTTGAAGCGGCTGAACTCCATCCATTCGGCGACGGTGACGCTGCCGTCGTCACCTTTCACCACCACATAGGAGGCGGGCTGATCGCCGAAGCGGATACCCAGCTCTTTATAGGGGAAGCTGGCCTTCACCCCGGTGCTGTAGCCCACCAGCTCGTTGCTGGCGGTGGGGGTGTTCAGGAAGAATTCTGTGTTGGTGGGCTTGTAAATCAGCTGCGCCAGTTGGCCACCGGATTCAGGGAGCACCACCACTTTGACATAGCGGTTCTCCAGCTCGACGGTCTTCATCACCTTGTCGCCCATGTCGCGCATTGTTTTCGTGTCGACGTAGTTGGCGTTATTTCTATTCGGGTTCGTCTTCCAGACGTAGTCCCCCTCGCGCCACTTCACCGTCATAGTGCCCTCGCGCACCGCCACCGTATCGGCAAATGCCGCGACCATAGCAAAGACCAGCATCAGAAAAACCAGCAAACGCATAGCGTCACCCTCCAAACGGCAATTGCCGTATATCTATAAGACACTAATTCGCTGGAATCGTTGGGAATCCTGCCGTACCACTGAATTTTTATTAACCGTATCATCGCGTCTTGAGTTTGCCTCTACATTAACCACCTTCCCCCGCGCCGCACAAAACGCTACACTGTGCATATGGCATTCACACCGGTATCATTGGCGGGCGATCATCTGGGGTTGTATATTCACGTGCCTTTCTGCGTGCGGCGGTGTTGCTACTGCGATTTTTCCTCGGGGACGGATTTCTCCTGCGTGGATGAATATCTGGCGGCACTGGCGCGGGAGGCGGAGGATTGGCGGGGGTTGACTGTCTCCAGTGTCTACCTGGGTGGTGGTACGCCCACAGCACTGAGTGTGGCGCAACTGCGCACGCTGTGGCAGACGGTGGTGGGGCAGTTTGTAATTGCTCCGGGAGCGGAGGTTACTCTTGAGGCTAATCCGGGTACGCTTACCCCGGAGATGCTGGTGCTGCTGGGCGAGTTGCCGCTGACACGCGTGAGCCTGGGGGCGCAGAGCTTTGACCCGCGCGAGCTGGCACTGCTGGGGCGTATCCACGGCCCGGCGGAGATAGACGCGGCGGTATATGCCGTGAAGGCGCTGGGCGTGCAGGTGAGTATCGATCTGATGTATGCGCTGCCCGGGCAGGGGGTGGCGGAGTGGGCGGAAAACCTGCGCCATGCGCTGGCCTTGCAGCCCGACCATATATCACTCTACTCGCTGACGCTGGAGCCGGGCACCCCGCTGGCCGCGCAGGTGGCGGCAGGAGAATTGCCCGCGCAGGAAGAAGATATCGAGCAAGAGATGTATGCGCTGACAAGTGAGCTGCTGGCGGACGCCGGGATGGCGCTCTATGAGGTATCCAACGCCGCGCGGCCGGGGTACCACAGCCGGCATAATCTGGGCTACTGGCTCGGGCGCGATTATCTGGGGCTGGGGGCGGCGGCGGTCGCCACGGTGGCGGGCGTGCGGCGACGCAATGCGGCGGATACCACGGACTATATCGCCCGCATGGGGGAGTATGGCACGGCCACCGTCTATGCCGAGCGGCTATCGGCGCAGGCGCGCCTGCTGGAGCGCGTGATGCTGGGGCTGCGCCTGCGTGACGGGTTCTCGCTGGCGGATGCCGAAGTGGAATGTGGGGCGACATTGCCCCCGGCACCGCTGCAGCAGCTACTGGATGATGGTCTACTGGAGCGTGACGGCGATGATATCCGGCTCTCGCCGCGCGGATTCCCGCTGGCAAATGACGTGGTGGCACGGCTGATGCTGGCGGTGGAGGAAGAATAATGAGACGATTACTGCCTTTTATACTACTGATATTTGCCCTGACCAGCTGGGCCGCCGACGTCGCTGTTATTTACAACGGCCAGGCCGACGTGCCTGCCGGGGTGAAGTTCGGTGCGTGGGGAGCCTCCTCGGCGGCTACCGGGATCAATAATACCACTACTGCGGTGGACGACAAAGCTTTTGCGCTGCGCATACCCATCGATGGCCGCTACCAGGGCGGGCGGCTGGAGCTGACGCAGCCAGTCGACGCCACGGAGGTCTTCACCGACAAAGCGGGGTACCTGGAGCTGTACCTGTGCCAGGTGACCGGCACCGCACTGCCGCAGTTGCGCTTCACCTTCGTCACTGCCGACGGGCAGGGGACGCTGCTGGCCACCCCGGAAGAGATGGCCGGGCGTGAGATGGTAGATAAACTGTGGTACCGCGTGGGCATCCCGCTGAACCACATCACCGGCAAGGTGGGTGGGGCGATCTCGCGCATCATCATCACTGCCGAGGTGAAATCCGACCTGCTCTTCAACCGCATCGCAATCATACGCGAGGCTACGCCGCTGACACTGCAGGCGACCGCCTTCCCACCCGTGCAGGACGTGGGGCACCCGCTATACTTCTCCGCTTTTGCCACCAGCGGCTTTGCTGTGCCGGTGATAAACTGGGACTTCAATGCTGGCGCTGGCGCGAGCATCGACGCCACCGGCGACCACGTGCTGCACCACTACGACACCCCAGGCGACTACAAAGTGACCGCCACCGTGCGTGATGCCGATGGCAACAAAGAGCCGGTGATCATCGAGCTATCTATCAAGGTCTTACCGTAACATCGTGGTACAAAAAAACCGCCCCCTTGTACTGAACAAGGGGGCGGTTTCTTTATGCGTAATTACAAGCGTGGGATCCCCATACCGCCGCCGATTTCAATGATGGCACCGGTGGAGTAGGCGAAGTAGCCTTTGGCCAGGCCGACCACGGCTTTGCCGATATCCTCCGGGAAGCCCCAGCGATTCTGCGGAATGAGACCCTCGGCAATGAGCTTGTCGTACTTCTCTTTCACCACGCTGGTCATGTCGGTGAGGATCAAGCCCGGGCGCAGTTCGAATACGGTGATGCCCTCGGGAGCCAGGCGGTCGGCGAAGACGCGTGCGCCCATGCTCTCGGCAGCCTTGGAGACGCAGTATTCCATGCGCGGGGTACTGCTGACGGCAGCGGAGATGCTGGTGCTGAAGACGATGACGGGTGCCTGCGGGCGATCCCCTGCCTGCACCTGCTTGATCATCTGCGCGGCGACTTTCTGCGTGAGGAAGAGCGGGCCACGGCAATTGATGGACATCAGGCGGTCATAGCTCTCCGGGGAGGTCTCCAGCACATCCATGCGCACCTTGGGGGCGACGCCGGCGTTATTCACCAGCACGTCAATACCGCCGAAAACCGCCACCGCTTCGTCCACCATGCGCTGGTGATCGTCAATATTGGAGATATCTCCCACCACCGGCAGATATTTGCGCCCCAGTTCTTCCACGCGCAATTTTACTTCGTACAGACCCTTTTCGCTGTTCGTCGGGTCGCCGAAGATGTCGTTGGCGATAATGTCATAACCGGCCTCTGCCAGACACAGGGCGATGCCCCGGCCAATTCCCTGCCCCGCTCCGGTGATAAAGGCAGTAGGTGCTTGTTGTTGCGTCACGATAGCTATGCTCCTTCGATAATCTTTGCATAAATAGTACAGGAGTGACGGGAGGGCGTCAAACGGTAGCTGGGCTGTGCCATGGGCGTCCCGCCCATGAGAAGTGCAATAATCACTAACGCTTTCCACTATTCTTATAACCACGAAAAGGGAGATTCATCCGAATAGTTCTGCCTTATAGGGGTCTGTGTCATGGGTGTCCTACCCATGGCACAGCAGCGCTTTGAACGTATCTAAAATAACGGTTTGATACGGGCTGCGGCATTCAATCGGAAAAATATCGTAGCCCCGGATGCAATCCGGGGTACGCTTATCAATTCATGTCCTAAAGGGATAAACCCTTTCCCCGGATTTCATCCGGGGCTATGATATTAATCTGCAGTAATGGCCTGGAACCGTATCAGGTCGTTATTTATACTTAAATTACAACTTTTCTATACAAGTTGTTCAGATAATGACTGGTCAGGTAAAACCAAGGCATTAGCTGCTCTATTATCACAATATCGAAACGGTTACCTCCTTGCACTCCCCCTCAACTTACCTTATCATAAGCATATCGAACGGGGGATATTATTGATGGCTGATTATATAGCAGAGGTGGGACGGCAGACGCCGGTGGCGGCGCGGGTTGATGTGATTGTGTCGGGTGGTGGGCCGGCGGGGTTTGGGGCAGCGTTGTGTGCGGCGCGGCAGGGGGCACGCACGGTGCTGCTGGAGCAGACGGGCGATATCGGCGGGGCGGCCACCAGCGGGCTGATGAGCCACTGGACGGGCAACACCAAGGGGGGAGTCTACGAAGAGATACTGCAGCGCTCCGCCACCCCGGGTTGCTGGCGTCAGGCAATTGACCCGGAAAAGCTGAAGACCGTACTGCTGGAGATGCTGGTGGAGGCAGGGGTGCAGGTGCACCTGTACACCTTTGCGGTGGCACCGGTGCTGGATGCCGGGCGTGTCGGCGGAGTGATTGCCGAGAGTAAATCCGGGCGCACCGCTTTCCTTGCCCCCGTGGTAATAGATGCCAGCGGCGATGGCGATATTGCGGCGCGCGCGGGCGTGCCCTACCTGCAGGGGCGCGAGGCGGACGGCAGAATGCAGCCGATGACGCTGATGTTCAAGGTGGCCGGAGTACAGTGCGGGCTATTCCCCCTGCCGGGCTCATTCGAGAGCATCACCCCGCTGGCCGACGGCACCACGCTGCAGCAGCACGCACGCGAAGTGCTGCCGCAGCCTGCCGGACATGTACTGCTCTATGAGACAACCCTGCCCGGTGTGGTGACGGTGAACATGACCAACTGCATCGACGTCTCCGGTACCAGCGCGGAAGACCTGACCCGCGCCACCCTCACCTGCCGCCAACAAATGGGCACCATCGTGGATTTCCTGCAGCGCTTCGCCCCCGGATTTGAAGAATGCTTTGCCATCAGCAGTGCGGCGCAGATCGGCGTGCGCGAGACGCGGCATTTCCAGGGGGATTATTCGCTGACCGAGGAGGATATCCTGGCGGCGCGTGTCTTCGACGACTGGGTAGTAACGCGGGCGCACTTCAACTTCGACATCCACAATCTGGACGGCAGCGGGCTGGATGAAAACGGCGTGCAAAATGAATTCCGCCAGCCGCGCGGCTACACCATCCCCTATGGTTGTCTGCTGCCTGTGGGGGTAGAGGGCCTGCTCCTCGCCGGGCGTTGCATCAGCGGCACGCACAAGGCGCACTCCAACTTCCGCGTGATGCCCATCTGTGCCAATATCGGCCAGGCCGCGGGCATTGCCGCAGCCCTCGCCGCACAACGCGGCATCACCCCGCGCGAATTACCTGTGAGTGATATCCAGGAGGCTCTGCGGGCGATGGGGGTGGAAGTCTAAAACTTTCACTTGACGCCTGAACCAAATAGAAGACGCCCTTCGCTACTAATTAATAATAGCGAAGGGCGTTCTTTTTGACCTCTTTAGGCCGGGGCGATGGCGTCGTTGGGGCATGCGCCGGCGCAGGAGCCACAATCGATGCAGGCATCGGGGTCGATAACGTACTTGTCCGGGCCTTCGCTGATAGCATCGACAGGACATTCGCTGACGCAAGCGCCGCAATTTACGCACTCATCGGAGATGGTGTAGGCCATGTTGTATTTCCTCCCTTTGATTGTTGGGCGGGGGCTGATATGCACACCGCCGGTCGTCTCTCAGTATTTAATTTCTCTTCAAGGCGAACCTCACAAGAGCTCTTGAATTATAACTCAAATCAGGTAGAATGTGTATTATTCCTGATAAAAATCTGCAATATTCGTATTATTTTGAATTTTGTTGAATTGATGTGCAGGATAGTACTTAAAATTACAGAATAGAGCATGGTATAATGGAAGTATTAGGAGTTTTACCATGTCGGATTCGCTGTCAATGTCAGATCGTGCCCTGGAACTGATTGCACATAGATTTAAACTGCTCTCCGAGCCGATGCGTCTTCGCCTGTTGCAATTACTAATGGGCGGGGAGATGAATGTGAATGAACTGGTCGAGCATATCGGCACAACGCAGGCAAATGTTTCCAAGCACCTTGGATTTCTCTGCAATGGCGGGCTGATCGTTCGCCGTCGTGTCGGCACCAATACCTACTATAGCATCGCAGATAATTCGCTGATACAGCTATGCGACATCGTCTGCTGCAGCCTGCAGACGCGTGGCTCGGCTGACATGGAGTTGCTACACAACGACAATCATGAGACGGAGGAATAATATGGCATACATGATCTACAGCGCTGACGAACTCACAACGCTCTCGGTGCCCAACACCGACACCAAACTCTTCTACGCTGATTCGGGGCGTTACTGGCTGAATATGGTCACCAAGGACCATTTCCCCGGCTTGCGCTCTGAGATGCACGAGACGGAAGCCGATGTCTATGTGGTGCTGGAGGGTGAAGGGATCCTCACGCTGGACGGCAAGATTATCAACCCCACCACCACCAGCCCCGGGCAGATCCGCGGCGACGGCATGGAAGGTGGCAGTAGCTTCACCGTATCCCAGGGCGATGTCATCATCATCCCAGAGAAGATCACCCACATGATGGACAGCCGCAACTCCCGCATCGTCTATCTGGTGGTGAAAGAAGAAGTGAAGAAGTAAGCCAACCCCGGCATTCCTCAGCAGGCTTTCCCCACCATGTTGCCGAATTACTCTAACCATTATGGCTTTTCGACAATGTGGTATCGTGGGGTTGGGGTTGCTGGGGGGGAGTCTGGCGTTTGATTTGCGCGCGGCTTTCCCGGAGCTGGAGATCGTGGGGGTGGCGCGGCGCAAGGATACGCTGCTGGCCGCAGCCGAGTTGCGCGTGGGTGATGCGCTGGTATTCACCGAGCTGTCGCGCGAGCTTTCCGCACTGGGCAACGCCGATCTGATCTTCATCTGCACCCCCGTGCAGACTATCATCCAGCAACTGGCGCTGCTGGCGCATGTCGCCGCACCGGGGACGGTGATCACCGATGTGGGCAGCACCAAGCGCATGATAATGAATGCCGCCGTCGCCGCGCTCCCCGCGAATATCAGATTCATCGGCGGGCACCCGATGGCCGGGCGCGAGCAGGGCGGGCTGGGAGCAGCGGTGCCCAACCTCTACCGACATGCTACCTGGGCACTGTGCGTGCCCGCCGGTGCGGAGGTAGCGGCGGAGCAACTGGCGGAGGTAATCACTGCTATCGGTGCGCAGCCACGGCAAATTGATGCCTGCACCCACGATGAGATCGTCGCCCTCACCAGCCACCTGCCCCACGTCACCGCGGCTGCGCTGGTCAATGTAGTGCTGGGGGGTAATTTGGGCGAAGAAACGCGGCAATTCATCGCCGGAGGATTCCGTGATACCACGCGGGTGGCGACCGGTGTGCCCGAGATGTGGCGCGACATCATCCTCACCAATCGCGACCAGATCCTGCCCGCCATAGACGCCCTGATCAACGAGCTGGGCAACTGGCGCGATGCGGTACGCAACGGCGATGCCCCCTACCTGGAGGCATTACTGGCCACCGCAGCACAGCGGCGTGGGGCGTTGTAACGTTAGGGAAGCGCCACCTAAATCTTCCACTTCATAATCATGGTATGCGTTATGCGAACCAGAATACTGCCGAGAAGGGCGGTGACGGCCAGGAAGATTATCCATTCGATAGCTATTGTCATGACAGAATTAGAGGTCAGTGATTTCTCAACGCTGGAATTTATCAGGTGGACGTTTTCCGCGGATAGCCCCTTGATGCCCTCGCCCAGCGCGATGGTGGTGGCGGTGTACCCGCGATTGAATGTGGTAAATAGCATCCCCATAATAAGTGCAGCGACGGGGAAACCGACCCACTGGAGGCGATCATATTTCAGCAGCTGATGTTCCAGAAAGACCGGGCACTCCTGGCAGGTCTTTTTATGTTTTGCCCAGCTCACCCGGTGCTGGCGCATGTCGCCACGCATCTGTTCTACGGTATTGATGGCGGGCTTGGAGGCGGCTGCTGTTTTATTGGAGACGTACACCAGGAATGCGGCCAGCTGTTTGTCGCAGTAGCATCCAGCACTGCGCTTCCAGCAGGAGACGCGATCGACAAAATTCGGGCAGGCTTTGCTGGAGGCTTTGCGACATTTTGAGGTCTGCCAGCAGGTGGGGATGAAAGCCTGCTTCTCTTCTTTTTCCTTGACGCGGAATTTATCGATATCAATGTAATGCAGCGATTGGGCAGCCTTTTGCTTTTTATGCGAGAGCACCGTGACTGAATAATAGGAGACGTAGAAGATCAAGTAGCAGATAGCGAGGAAGGAGATAAAGAACGATATCGTCTGCACCGCCGGCAACATCGATTTCACCATGGCAACCTGCGTGTCCATGTCGACGTTATTCGTCATCAGGCTGACCACGTAGGACATCACCATGAGTAAAAGGATGCCGCTGAAGAAACCGACCCAACCCACCCACAAGCGGTTGAGATTGTAAAAAATCGATCCCATAAATCCGACTACCAGCGTGGTGACGGTGAGGAAACGCAGAAAACCCATGCCCGGTAAATCTTTGAACCCATAGACGGAGGCAATCAGCAATAATACGAAGCATACCGTGCCCACATAGAGCAACGAGGGGGAAATCTTCGCACTGAAATCCCGGATATCTTCAAACCATTCCGGGATCGTTATCTCAAACTTTTTTTTATCGCTAGCCATCAAATGACTCCACTCTTATACGAAGAGAACAACACCAGTTTAGCCTCGAATAAAGGACATTAGTATATTATCCTATTTTTCGGCCAATTCTGCAAGTAACGCGGCGTAATATCCTGCGCCATAGCCATTATCAATATTTACCACCGTCACTCCGCTGGCACAACTGTTCAACATCGAGAGCAACGCGGCCAGCCCGCCAAAGGCGGCACCATACCCCACACTGGTGGGTACTGCTATCACCGGGGCCTTCACCAGCCCGCCTACTACGCTGGCCAGTGCGCCTTCCATACCCGCCACCACCACCACCACCTGGGCACGGCGCAGGCGGTCATTGTGCGCCAGCAGCCGGTGCAGCCCGGCAACGCCCACGTCATACAGGCGATCCACTGGCCAGCCGGCGGTCTCCGCCGTTATCGCCGCTTCTTCTGCTACCGGCATATCCGCCGTACCTGCACTGACTATTACGATACGCGGGTCGCCGTCATGCTTCCACGTGCGCGGCTCGCGGTGCCAGACCAGCAACCGCGCCAATTCGTGGTAGGTACAGTCTGGCATCACCTGCTGCACCGCCTCTACCTGCTCGGGGCTGATGCGTGTGGCCATCACCACCGGGCTGCGCAAGCTCAGACGGCTGAAAATCGTTGCCACCTGCTCCGGCGTCTTCCCCTGCGAGAAGATCACCTCGGGAAACCCCGTGCGCACCATGCGATGATGATCTAACTTGGCAAAGCCCAACTCCTCGAAAGGCAGGTCGCGCAGTTGCTTGAGAAACTCATCCTCACCACAATCACCGGCGCGCACCGCTGTCCACAGCGCGCGTAATTGATTTTCGTCCACAGTCTATCCTTGCATCAACTTATTACACTAAGTTCTTTTCTGCTCTATTCTACCATATTATACCCACAATACTATAAACAGCAACGGAGTGGCCACGCGTGGCCACTCCATTGCTTAGGTTAAATATTTGTTATGGACACTAGACGGCGTCCACCCCACGCACGCGGTCGCGTACGCGGATGGCGTCGAGCAACGGCATGATGAAGATCTTGCCATCGCCGTGTGCCCCAGTGAAAGCCGCCTCGCAGATGGCATCTACCACCGCATCTGGATCCACCTCATGCACTACCGTGGTGATGCGGATCTTCGGCAACAGGTTGATGTGGGATTCTAACCCGCGGTAATGCTCCACATGTCCCGCCTGGTGACCACAGCCGTACACTTCATCAACTGTCATGGCGATAACGCCGATGCGCTGGAGCGCATCTTTCACATCCTCAAACTTTTCACGACGAATAATCGCTTCGATTCTGACCATAATCTCCCCCTTATTTTAACCTAACCCCCCAGCCCCTTCCCTGCGAGGGAAGGGGGAGCAAGGTCGTTTTTCGCTACTTGATCTTTCAATCGGCACCCCTTCCCTCGCAGGGAAGGGGATGGGGGTTAGGTATTCCTTAACCCCGTGACTCGTGACTAGCGACTAGCGACTTCTAGAACAACTCCTCCGGATACGCCTTACTACTATGCACCACCAGGTCGCTGCCGGTCATCTCCTCGGTGGGGCTTAACCGGATGCCCGCCACCTTATTTAATACATAATATACGACGAAGCTGCCTACCAGTGCAATGACCACGCATAGGGTGGTGCCGATTAGCTGTGACATGAAGCTGACGCCACCCAGGCCGCCGAAAAACGGAATGGCGAAGATGCCGGCGGCGATACCGCCCCAGGCACCGCCCAGGCCGTGTAGCGGCCATACGCCCAGCACGTCGTCCAGTTTCCACTTCTCGTTGATGAAGTAGAAGGCTTTCACGAAGATAATCGCTGCAATAGCGCCCACCACTGCCGCCGCCAGCGGGTGATATTTATCGCTGCCACTGCAGACGGCGATGAGACCGGCCAGCGCACCGTTATAGAGGGCCACTGCGTCGTTCTTGGAGAAGAGACATCCGGCGATGACACCGCCCACCATGGCCATCAGCGAGTTGATGGCCACCAGGCCGGATATCGCGCTCAATTTCCCCGCACTGGCCACATTGAAGCCGAACCAGCCCACCATGAGCAGCCAGCTACCCAGCGCCAGAAACGGGATAGAGTGGATGGGCGGGGGATCGCTGACGCCGTTGTTGCGATATCGTCCCAGCCGCGGGCCGAGGATAATGATTGCCGGCAGGGCGATCCAGCCACCCATGGCGTGTACTACAACCGAGCCAGCGTAATCATGGAACTGCGCGCCGAAATTATTCTGCAAAAACGCCTGCAGGCCGATGGCGGCACCGGTGCCATCCACCGCCCATTGCCCCCAGATCAGCGACTCATAGCACGGATAGACCAGCCCCACCAGGATAGCCCCCGCCAGCATCTGCGGGCCGAACTTGGCGCGCTCGGCAATGCCACCAGAGATAATCGCCGGGATACACGCCGCAAAGGTGAGCAGGAAAAAAAAGTGGACGAAGTTGAAATCATAATTCATCACCTCGGAGACCGGCTTGATAAATGTAATCCCGTAGGCAATGGGGAAGCCGATGATGAAGTAAACG
>JBBQQW010000042.1:0-16261 GCA_038215455.1 Armatimonadota bacterium | reverse complement strand
GGGGAGGAAGTTACGATCCCACAGATCCAGGCTGCAGCTTTGCGCGGCATAGGCAGCGGTGAGGCCATCCCACACTGGCTTCGGGCAGGCAGCTGCGAGGGGGCCGAGGAAATGGTGGTTACCGTCCTCCGGGCTGCCCAGGATACAGAAGGGCGAGAATCCCGCTGCGCCGAGACGCCGCCAGTATTCCGCCACCTGCGTATTGGCCTCGGTGTGCAGTTGCAGGCGCAGCTCTTTGGTATGCCCGCGTCCGAGGAAGCGCAGGAAGGACTCCTTCAGCGATGGATAGCCACCGGGAATGCACTCGCCATCAAGGTAGTTGCCGCCGAATTCATCAACTACAATAGGCTGGGGGAATTGCTCCGCCGAATCGTAGTAAAGCCCGAGATTCTCGAACAGCCCCCACCAGTATTTGTGTACATGCAGCGTGTCACGGTGGCTGATCACCAGTGGTGGGTATTCGGGTGCCAACTTCGCAATTACCGCGAAGGCGATATCCAGCTCATCGCCTTCGGTCTCATTCCACGGGTGGATGATGGCCACACACGGGTGGCGCTGGCATAGGTCTAACCAGTCGCGCCACTGCACTAGCAGGCTCTCCGCGCTGCCCTTCATCCCGTGGAAGAAAGACCACTCCACCTGCACCAGCAGTCCATGACGGTCACATAGATCAAGCAATGCCTCCGGCGGCATTCCCAGGTGAAAGCGCAGCCCGTTGGCCCCGTGTTCTTTTAGCCTTAGTACGATGTTACGCTCGAACCAGGCGGTATCCCAGGCCAGCTCGCGTGCCTCGGGGTCGCGCACCCAGCGGTGCCAGACGACCGAGCCGGAGCGGAAGGTCACCGGCAGATCATTCAGGCGGAATTGCTTGCCTTCGATGCGAAATTCCTTTGGTGCCCAGGTGAATTCCTGCAGGTCTCCGGCAACCCCATCGCGGAGCAAGGTCGCGCGCAATGTATAACAGGTCGGGTTGTCTGGTGACCAAAGTTCGCAGACGCCGTTAAGTGGGAGGGTAACGTCGTCCGCAGCGGTCGCCTCCGCCAGCACGGTATCTTCAGTGCAGATTTGTACACGCAGTTGCGCGGCAGGCCCGTCGGCGCTCCATTTTACTGTCAGGGTATCGGTATGGAGGTCGTAAAACGGGATGACGCGCGTCAGGCGGGAGGTGCCGTGTGTGCGCAGGGTGACACTGTCCCAGAGGCAGGAGCTGATATTGGAGCGCCAGAAGTCCGCCGCCGGGATGCGCGAGGCGTCATGTGCGTCGACTTTGTCCAATGGCAGCAGGGAAATTACCAGTGATATCGTCGCGCCGGGCAGTATGGCAGGATGCTGCAGCAGATGCGTGGTCACCGTCATGCCGCCCGAAGCTGCAGAGACTTTGTCGCCGTTGACGAAGACCGTCGGGCAGAAGCGTGCGCCGTTAAGCGTCAGCGTCGCCCCCGTCCAGTCGCCCGCCGGCAAGGTCACCTGCCGGCGGTACCAGAGCGTCCCCGGTGTCACTTCGCGGGGATTAGCTGCCAACCCCGGCACCTGGGTGGTGCCGCAAAGCTGGTGATCTACCCCATATTCCCAGATACCATCGAGGGATATTTGCATATTATTACCCTTCCAGCAATATTACCTTTACATCCAGCGGAGCCAACGTGACGATGCCAGACACTCGGGCACCACTGAGCATCTCTGTCCCACAGAGGCCCTGCATCTCTACGGTTCGCTCGGTCTTTCTGGCGTGGTTGAGCAGGAAGAGGATGCGCCTGCCGTCATCACCGACGCGCTCCAGCACTTCCACGTCGTCGTCGGCGGTCACCAGTGGGGTGATCCCCTTCTCCGTCAGCACGGCGCGGTAAAAGTCAGTGAGGAATTGAGCGCTGGCATCGGTGGCAATGTAGTAGCCCAGCCCACTGCCGGAGACGTTGCGTGTCACGCAGGGGCGACCGGAGTACCAGTTTTCGCCGTAGGTGGCGATGGCGGTGGCTCCCTCCAGGTGGAGGAGATCGAAGTAGGTGTCGCTGCTGTAGCTACACTCTAACCCCAACGGATTATCACCGATGACGATACTGTTGGTGGCTTGTCCGGGGGCAGAGTTGTCGATCTCTTCTGCCCAAATGCCCAGTGTTTTGCGCAGTGGGCCAGGGTAGCCGCCCTCGTATACCAGCCCGGATTCGTTGGCCATGCCACTTAGGTAGGTGGTGACGAAAGTACCGCCGTGCTCCACCCAGGCGGCGATCTTTGCACCCTCATCAATTTTAGTGATCAGCTCTTCAGGCACTGCCTGGATGGGGAATTGGCCGCTCTTCACCATATAGAGCATAGGGGCGATGAGCACGTCGTACTGCGTCCAATCGGCGTCCATGCGCACTACGTCTATCGGCACATGCAGCCCCCAGGCGGTGGTGAAATGCTTATTCATGGTCTCGATAAAGTTGCGATAGCGACCAGGGCCGGTGGTGAACTCCAGCGCCCAGCGGTTTTCCTGATCCCAGAGCACACCCACGCGTGCTTTTGTGACGGTGGTACCGGCGATCTGGGGGCCAAGCTCGCTCATCTCGCGGCCCAGTTCGGCCACTTCGCCAAAGACCCGGGTATGCTCGTGCCCGGCGTGTGCTACCACTGCACCGTGGAACTTCTCGTGCCCGCCGCGGCTACGTCGCCATTGGAAATACATGGCGCCGTCGCTGCCATGGCCTATTGCCTGCCAGCTTTGCAGGCGCATCAGACCGGGCTGCTTCAGCGTGGCGAACTCCTGCCAGTTGGTGGCCGAGGGCGTCTGCTCCATCAATATCCATGGCTTGTTCCCCTTGGCGCCACGCATCAGTGCGTGGGTGAAGGCGGTGTGGCCGGGATTGGTGGTGGTGAGCGGGTAGGAATCCCAGGCGATCACGTCCATACAATCGGCGAATTTGTTGGCGTCGGTGCCGGAGTAGATGCCCATCAGGTTAGTAGACACTGGCATATCGGGGGTCACCGCACGTAGTGTCTCCACCTCGAATTTGAAGAACTGGCATACCTGGTGCGACTGGAAGCGTCGCCAATCGAGGATCAGCGATTCGGGCACCACGCCACACTCGACGTAAGGCGGGATGATCTCTGACCAGTCAGAGAAGCGGTGGCTCCAGAAGGCTGTCCACCACTGCTCGTTCAATACTTCAAGGGAGCCGTAGCGCTGCTGCAGCCAGAAGCGGAATTGAGAGACGCATTTATCACACCAGCAGCTGGTACCGCTGTACTCGTTGCTCACGTGCCAGAGCACCAGGCCGGGGTGGCTGCCATAGCGTTTCGCCAGCGCGGTATTGATGCGTTTGACATGCTCGCGGAAGATAGGTGAAGTGGGGCAGAAGCGCTGGCGGCCACCGTGTGGCAGGCGGTTGCCGTGGTTGTCCACCGCCTGAATTTCGGGATACATGGTAGTTAGCCAGCGTGGGTGGGCGGCAGTGGGCGTGGCCAGGTCGATGTAGATGCCATCTTTGTAGAGGCGCTCAAAGGTGTCGTCCAGCCAGTCCCAGTTATACTGTTCGTGCTTTGGCTCCAGTTGCGACCAGCTGAAGATGCCGACACTGGCGACATTCACATGGGCGAGCTTCATCAGCCGCACATCGTCGATGCGCAGGGCATCCGGCCATTGGTCGGGATTGTAATCGCCCCCGTGCCAGAAGGTGGGGAGTTTCGGATTTATTTGTGCCATGGTTATTCCTTTTTCTACGAAAATAGATTTTGCGGACGCATTGCTCATTGGTCTACCTAACCCCCAGCCCCTTCCCTGCGAGGGAAGGGGTGTCCAAACGAATGATCATCATGGAAGAACGATCATCCTCCCCCTTCCCGCGCCGGGAAGGGGGCCGGGGGGTTAAGGTAGACCCAGTGCCGCAAACGGCACCTTTGACGGATTGTGTGGGTCTATTGCCTGTCCGACTTCAGCGAAGGCTTTCAGTCGGTCAGCTAATGCAGGATATTTGGCCACCACCTTTGGCTGAAAAAAGCCATATTGTGGCGCAACTGAGGCCAGTTTCTCATGCCCGATGAGTGCCCAGGTGGCGGTGATCAGCCCGGCGTGGCGTGGGTCGAGGATCTCCGGGCAGTTGAAGCTCTGGCGCGAGCTGTTGATGTCAACTCCGGATATCTGCAGCAGGCCGTTCTCCTCGCAGAGGGTGCGGATGCGCTCCAGCTGCGCCGGGGTGTTGCGCGGGGGCATATAGGTGATGGCGCGGAAGCCGAGGTCGCGCAGGCAGATGATCAGCTCATCCAGGAATTCGTCCTCAAACTTCTCCGCTTTTTTGTCGCCGGTGGGCGACTCGGTAACATCGCCGAGGTAGGCGTAGGCGCTGATAGCGCCGATCTCCTCGGCCAGCGCCAGCGCCTCGCGCACCGCAGGACATTCGTCCGGGCCGGGATCGATGAAGAAGGCATCGGCGTAACTCGACTTGAGCACACCGAGCAAATCATAAAGGTAATGCGGGTTGGTGGTATCGAGCAGGAAGTCGCGGATTTTGCCGGGCAACTCCAGTTTGAGTTTCTCCTCCAGCATGGCTACCAGCGTGGCCCCCTTGCCACACTCGTCGATAAGTTTTTGTGAGAGCGCCGCGAGGATGTGGCGCTCGGTGATACTGCCCCCCTCGGCGGCGCAGGAGCGGGCGTAGACATCCGCTTCGTAGTCTATTTCAGGGATACCCTGCACGGCAAGCAGCTCATTCAGCCGGGCCACCATGGCGCGGTTGCGCGTATTGCGGGCGGTATTCACCGGGCGCAGGAACTCCGCGCAGCGGCCCACCATGGGGGCAGGAATGCCGTGGATGGCGATGTAGGCGATGCCGGTGAGACCGGGGCCATTGAGCGCGCGTCCGGCGAAGGGGGTGTTATCCATGCGCACGCGCACCTCAAAGCCAGCGGTGGTGGCGATGCCAAAGATCGCGCCAGCGGCCAGCATCTCCTCCACACCCGCCACCGAGTCATGATCCATGATCCCCACCGCCTGCAGCCCGGCGCTCAAGGCCCCCCACGCGGCGGCGGTGGGCGAATAGGGGCTGAAAGAGTAGCGTGTGTGCACGTGGTTGTTCACCTCCACAGTGCGCGCCGGCAAGGTGATATCGCCGCAGGCGACCCCAGCAGCCAGCTCGCGCGCGGCGGCCAGTCTTGTCGCGCAGGTGGGGCCATTCAGGCGGGCCAGCGCTGATGCGTATTTATCCGGTACTAGCATTTGTTGTTGTGCTCCAGAGAATATGTAGGCGTAAAGCGCCGTTCTTGTTGTTTTCTGTGTGGGGAAGGGGGAGTCCTGCCGAAATAATCACAAGAATTTTTAACAACTAATTGCAATGATGCAGGAATTAATGGTATGAACCTCGAATTATAATTCAGCGAGCCTGAAACGTTACGATTTCAGGGATCATAATAAGGGGAGGAATGATATGTTTTGTAGAAACTGTGGTCAACAAGCTGGCCCGGGCGCAGCGGTCTGCGTTAAGTGTGGTGTAAGGCTGGGGACTGGAAGAGCTTTTTGTCACAATTGTGGAAAAGGCACTGCTCCTATTGCGGTAGCCTGCACCAGTTGCGGTGCTGGTCTTAATAGTGGCATACAGGGGGGGGCGGCTAGTGCGGCAGGGTCAAGAGATTGGCTGACGGCGGTATTACTTTCCTTCTTCCTGGGCTACCTTGGTGTAGATCGATTCTATATGGGTTATACAACACTGGGAGTTATCAAGTTACTAACAGTGGGTGGTTGTGGTATCTGGTCACTGATTGATTTTATCATGATTATCATGAATACTATGCCTGACGCTGATGGTAACCCACTTGTGAAAAAATAGTCTGCAATAACAGACGCTTCATAGCCAATGCCCCTGATGAGCAATTGCTTGTCAGGGGCATTTGTGCGTCAATTCATCTCTTCATGAAGTGAAGTCATCTTCTGATACCTACTCGACAGGTGGTGTATAGGTGAGAAAATGGGTATAAGCAGTGTAGTCGCAAGTAGTGATGATGAATATTGATGATCCTTATGGCGGTAGTAAGCTGTTAGATTTAATATGCAATTAACGATGATCCGAATATCTGATGTGGATCAGCTAACTACCCAAAGGAGAATATAGATGAAAAAAGGTTTTACCCTGATAGAGTTACTCGTCGTGATTGCGATAATCGCGATATTAGCGTCGATTCTGTTTCCGGTCTTTTCGAAGGCGCGCGAGAAGGCGCGGCAGACACAATGTGCCAACAATCAACGCCAGATAGCCATTGCCATCCTGGGATATGTGCAGGAACATGATGAGGTGCTGCCTACTGCAAATGACATCTGGAGTGGAATTTCGTATTCCAGTCTCGGCAGCAGCGCTAATCTGGCACTTGCGAGTACGCCGGCGTCAATATTGAGATGCCCCAACACCCCCACCAAAGCAAACGGATACGTCTACAATGTGAAGGCTAGTGGCAAGGGCTTGGGTGACCGTTCATTTGGCGATCCAACGTCGTTTTTTATGACTGCTGACAGCGTCGATAGCGCTTCCGCGAATTCCGGAAACATAGCGGTAGTAGCAACGGATGTCGGGACTAATCGTCATGCCGGCTCATTCATCCTCTCATTTTTGGATGGACATGTAGAGACAGTTAAGTCCGGGATGTCAGGCCTGCTGAATTTGCCCGCCACTGCTGCCGATGCCAAGTTGCCGACTACCTCACCGATTACTGTACCAGCGGGGAAGGATATCATCTTCAAATTTGATGTACCGACCACCTGGACTTCGACGACAGGCGCTATCAGCAACCTCCCCACCGGGCAGACATTCGCCGATATCACTTTCACCAGTGGTTCGCAAACGGTGAATAACGGCTTAGCGTCGATCACTTTCAATGTGGTAGCAGCACCCTCTACCATACTTGCTCGCAGAAATATCGCCACTCCAGTTACGGTGATGAATGGTGATGTGGTGGATAATTACGCGACGTTATCACTATCTCCCGAGGCCGCATCAATCACCGGCGGCAATGCGTCATCAATTGCGGGGAATGGCACCACTGGCCCAACGATCACCTTTGCGAATGCTGGGCAATATACGATATATGCCAACCCGCAGACTATCACCGGGTGGGTTGGCGGCTGGCCTTCCTACTTGCTGGCAAGTGGTGATACGATGGGCTTTACTGGTGGCACACCGATAGTTGTGACGGTTCAGTAAGTGCGGAGAAAAATGGGCGCATGATATATGCCCAAATTTAGGAACACGTGGTGCGCAAGGCAGATACCTCCCTTGCGCACTATGCGTTCCTTCCCGTCAAATTAGTCTGTCGCTTTCTTCGTTTTCCTTCGTTGCCGAACCCGACGCGTGCTGCGTTGGCCATCGAGGTAGCGCTCTGCTAGAATTACTGCTACGTAGTCATCATATGCCTGGTCGGGTGAACGTAGACCTACCGGGAGCCAGCGTTGCCAGCCTTCGCCGGGGTGATCCAGCAGGTAGCGACGGCGTCCCATTTCAGAGGAGCGGTCTTCGTCTACGTAGATGATCTCCAGGCGAAAGCCGGAGCGGCGCAGGGTTTCGCGGGTCTCCTGCGCGGTGGTACGGTCGCCTAAAACGATCAATCCGATGCCAAAGCGCCCGACAAAGTGAGCCACGCGGAGCGGGAGCTTCTGTGTCTCGACAATCTCCCGATGATGAATCTTCCGGTCATATCCTACTACCGCCAGTCCGCATTTTTCGCGTCCCGGATCAATAGCCAGCAGCGGTGCTTTGTCATCATTGGTTGGCATCAGGGCGCTCGTTGTGATCTGACATCAAGCGATAATTCCAGCGGGGAGAATGCGGTGACGATATTTCTGGCGTTTGCCACAACGCGTACCGGGCCGCTCATTTCTGTCACTCGGTGGGCAGTAGCCAGTATCTCGGTCCAGGTTACAACGGGGTAGGTTGCCGTGGGCAATACGCCGGGATTATTGGGATCAAAACGGCGGTTGATAGCGGTGAGTTTCTTCTCGCGGGCAGCATTGGGAACTTGCTGGCGCAGGAGATTGTCTACCAGCAACTCCAGCACTTTCCCTTCATCATGTTGGTACCCGGTGGGAATATCCAGCCCGGCTACTTCGTTGCCGGCGGTGAAAAAAATGAAGTTCGGGTACAGCTCTACCGCATCGATGACTACTAGAACCTGCCCGCTGGTAGGTACGTTATTTGCAGTAGTCAGGTGTATTACCACAGCGGTATGGGTGCTAGTCTGCGTGATACGTTCCGACAGCGACTTCACCGCTTCGTCGCGGGTCATCTTCTGCAATCTATTTTCACTATCGCGGTGCAGGTAGAGGATCGGTGTCGCATCCTTGGGCAGGTCGACACATTGCTTGCGTACTACCATATCGGCGGAATCTAGGAAGCTATTCAGGTATTTGCTTCGTTCAGTGGTTGCTTGTTGCACATTCACCAGCCCGGCGAGGATCTCCTGACCGCTGTTGTAGGCCAGTTCCGAGAAGCTGACGCGGGCAAACTCATTGAGAATCTGCGTCAACTCGGCCAGTTGCTTGTTCAGCTCCTGGATTCGCGCCAGCATATCATCGCGTTGTTGTTCCAGGCGCGTCTGCTCTGCCTGCAGGTCACCGCGCTGGGCTTCCAGCGCCTTCAGGCGAGTATTCAGCGTACTCAGGTTGCGCGTACCTTCCACCAGTCGGTCATTGGAGACAGACAGGTCGGCCTGCACTTGCTGGTACTCCGCTTCCGCGCCCTGCAGTTGGCGATTCACGCCACTTAGTTGGCTCTCGACACTCGCGAGGGAGTCTTTGGCCTGGTTCAGTTGTCCTTTGATCTCCAGTTGCTGGATAGTAGAATCGTGCAGGCGGGCGTTGGTTGTCTGCAGTTCGTAGCCCTTATCACTCAGCTGGCGCAGCACATCCGTGGTCTTTTTGCTCGTCTCAGCGAGTTCATTTTCCAGGCGAATCTTCTCCTGTTCCCCGGTGGATAGCTGCGTTTTCAGCTTGTCCAGCGGAGTCAGGAACGCATCGCGCACCGGCTTACTGATCAGGAAAGTGAGGAGAATGGTGAGCGCCGCGATAATCATCCCCGCGCCGACGGAGATGAATATCGCGGTGTAGCGAGGGCGCAGGCCAAAGAGGGTGAGACGCTTCCTCCCCATTTTGCGACCTACCCAGTCGCCGATGTAGGCGATAAGGCCGCTGATGGTGATGAGTAAAAAGGCTAAAACTGACAGCAGCAAAGGATGCATTAAAAAACCAGCCTCAAAAATATGCGATTATAAAGTTCAGTCATTCGGGCGTCAAGTACGCACGAATCATGTTGATAAAAATTTACGTAATGCCCAACAGGCGGGAGATGTTCTCCCCAAGTATCGCGGCGCGGTCGGTGTCGCTGATCGCCGCAAATTTCGCGGTAAGGAAAGCTGCGGAGAAACAGCTGATGGGGAAACGGCTGGTGAATACCAGCTTGTCCGCGCCTATCCGGTCCACCAGTAGCTCAATAGTATCGCCACCGCAGAGCAGACGCGTGGCCAGGTAAGTTTTAGGGCGGGCCTGGATGAGGGTAATTGTCTCGGAGAGGGTATTGGGGTTGGCATCCAGCAGTATCAGCGGGATATCCATATCGCCCATCGCCCGCCAAATTTGTGATGCATCGCCATCATGGTACGCCTCAATCATCACCGGTAATTTTGAGTCCGCGATTACTTGCAGCAGTTGCGCAGTGCAGATACTATCCATCGACCAGTTTTGCGCGTCCGGGAACATTGCCAGCATACGGAAACCGTGTTGCTGGCAGTAATTAACTTGCTGTGGGCCGTTCAGGCGCGGATCAACCACGCCGATGGGAATCAGCCGCGCATCCGCCTGGCAGGTGGCGTAGGTGGTCGCGTTGCCCACGGCAGCGTCGAAGAATATCCCCTGCGATGAGAGGGTACAGGCGCGGTCTACCTGATGTTGCTTCATCCCGGCGAGCAAATGCTCCACCGGGTGATCGTAAGGTAACCCGGGCCAACTGCCAAATAATGTATAACCATCGATAAGCATAAGACGTCTCCTACGTCAGGTGATCAGTCTTTGGTGGCCAGTGCGATTGTCTCCACATGCCAGGTCTGCGGGAACATATCGACAGGTTGCACCGATTGAATGGTATAGCCATGTTTCACCAGGTCTCCGGCGTCGCGTCCCAGGGTCGCCGGGTCGCAGGAGATCAGAACCACACGCTTGGCGTGCAGCGCCGCCACGCTTTCCAGTACCTGCGGGCCGGCCCCTTTACGCGGCGGGTCGAGCAAGATAACATCTGCCTTGCGCCCTTTGCGTACCAGGCGTGGTAATACTGTTTCCACGCGGTTTTCGGACAGGTGTATTTCGCGCATCGTGTAGCGGGCCAGGTTTTCGGTAGCATCGCGCACGGCGGATTCGCTATCCTCGATGCCGGTGGCATGGGCGGCCAACTTACCCAACGGGAGCAGGAACGTGCCGACTCCGCAATAGGCATCGTAGACGTTAGCATTGCTGATATCGCCACATGATTCAAGCGCCAGCCGCTGGAGCACCTCCGCTTGCTGGTTATTCACCTGGAAGAAGGATTCCGCTGAAACGCTATATTCCCACTCGTTCAGATGCTGGTGCAGCTTGTCGCTCCCGGCAATCAAACGCGCCTGGGTGCGGCGTACCACCGAGTTACCGCGCACCAGCGAGAAGAGTACGCCGGCTAATTCCGGTACCATCCCTCGTAGTGTCGCGGCGATGGTTTTGATCTCCACATGGTCTTCCCGGCAGACGAGAATAACCAGCGCGGAATTCTCTGTCGGGCTGATGCGAGTGATAAGCTGCACCAGCGACAGTGACATCGTGTTGGCTACCTCTTCCACTGCGTGTAGCAGTTTGATAGACAGCGGATGTTGTATCGGGCAGTCATCCAGCGGGAGAAAACCGTCGTCCGTGTCTATATGGTAGCCCAGTCGCAATTTGCCGTCTACTTTGCCGGCGATAAATTCCGCTTTGTTGCGGTATTGCCAGGGATTCTCCATGCCCAGCGTTGGCGCAACTGCTATGCCACTTAGGCGTCCGATGCGCTCCAGGCCGTCGCGCACGAACTCGCTTTTGGCCTCCAGTTGGGCAGAATAATCCAGCTGTTGCAGCTGGCAGCCATCACACTTGCCCGCGAGGGGGCAGGGTGGGGCGATGCGCTTTGCGCCGGGTACGAGCAGATTGATGATCTTGCCCCGGGCAAAATTCTTCGCCCGCTGGGTGATTTCCACTTCCGCGTTGTCACCCGGTACAGCATTGGCGACAAATACCGCCATGCCATCGACACGAGCGACGCCGTCGCCTCCCGCGGCCATCTTATCGATGGTTAAAGTCAGATGATCGCCAGTCGTAATTTGACTGGCACCTGTAGGGTCTGTATTCATATGATATTATATTCCCCATCCGGTAGGGAATATCCTTTTCCCGGCATTTACCCGATGGTTTTTATCTGCCGGGAATCACCCAATGCCATTGCGGTGATCGGCAACATGAAGACAAGTAGCACCATAGTAGCGCGCATCTCCGTCAATATTCCACTGAAATACAAGTAGATAAGCAGGAAAGTGGGGATCTGCCAGGCAGCCAGGCGAAAGAGTAGCGGCACGTCCGCGCTCCTTTTCCACAGGTAATACACTGGTATACCGTAAAGAATTGCCGTATAGAGCAGGTAGATGGGGAAAACGGCCAGGTTAGCTGCTAATGTCGTGCCGTCATAGGGGCGATCTGTCCCACTTATGATGCGTGGGATCACCTGCATCACCACGGCCAGCACCACCCCCAGCATACCGGTGAGAATCACCATAATTTTCGGGCGAATATTCAGCTTCAAGTCCAGTGCCGCAGTGACCAACGGAAAGAGGAAGAGCTTTTCCCAGAAGATGCTGGAGATAAACAATGTAGCCAGATAGCGCCATCCGCGGTTATCGTCGAGTACCGCCTGCAGTGCCAGCGCTGCGCAGAGCATCCCCGGTGCGTCGCCGGGGTGGTAATAGTTGTCCCACCACATCATGGGCAAGAGAATAATGTAGAACAGGCAGGTATAGCAGGCCGTTTTGAGTGCGACAAATCGCTGGCAGATGCGGAAAAGCACGGTGAAGTATGCAGCTGTGCAGACAAAACTGCTGGCCCAGTACAGCAATGTCAGCGCGATGGCTTTTTGGGCGGTGGCTTCGCCTGCCAGTCCGCCGATGCGCAAGATAAATTCAAAGATACGTTCAGTGGTAAACTGCTGGTATTGGTACGCGGATTTCGCGGTGTTGGCCAGCACTTCTGTATGCAGCAGCAACTGTTTGTCGCGAAAAAACCAGCAAAAGGGCAGGTAGAATCCGATGAACATGATAGAGAGCGCGAAAATTAAATGCCAGTACGCATGGCGTTCATCGGTGTACTCGTATTTTTGAATAAATGCCGGTAATCTCATACGTTTCCTGTTCATTGAGCGTAGTTGTGTCCTTTTTCCACTCATAGCAGCGATTTACCTGCTGAATTTTTGGCGCAGATTTAGCCGTACTGGTATAATAGCCTAATGCCGATACGATATATCAAACGATTATGGGCGAAAAAGGAAATGCGTGCAGCAGGGCCGGTGACACCCGGGCAGATGGCGCGTGCTGTTGAGCCGCTAACCTCGCGAGACTCACTGCATAAAGCGCTACATCGTATGCGGACGCTCAATATCGCTTTCGTCCCGGTGGTGGAGAACGGTCTGCTCATCGGTATGGTAAACGCGGAGATACTGGCGCACCACCTGGGTGATGATCCTGCCGTGCTGGATAGCATCCTGGTATTGGAAGCGTTGCAGCCGGTGAAGTACATAATCCCGGCACAGGCGACACTGGCGCAGGCGGAGGAGTTGTTGCGTGCCTCCGGTGAATCATGGCTGCCGGTCATCTCCTATGGTGGTTATTATCTCGGGTGCCTGTATCTGGTGGATCTGCTGGCGTCGCGTTCCGGGCGGCTTTATCCGGCGCGCCTGGGAGGGATGGCCACCCCGCTGGGGGTCTACATGACTACCGGGCAGGTGAGTGGCGGTGCTGACTGGCGCGGGCTGGTGCTCACTGGCGTGCTGATGGCGTTCCTGTTTCAATTTGTACAAGTGTTGTTGGCGTTATTGCTGGGCGTCGGGGCATATTTTGCTAACGTTGAGTTCATCCGCAATCTGGCGCTTACCGCGCAGGCACGTGGTGTCGATTTGCCGGAGAATTCACTGCCGATGTTGTTGATAACACTGATTGTTTCCGTGCTGCAGATCGCTGGCTTTCTGCTGGTGATCCGCTATGGCCCCTGGTTGTCGGGGTACCATGCGGCAGAGCATCAGACGATAAATGCCGTGGAGAAGGGTGAGTCGCTGACGGTGGCGAGGGTAGGGGAGATGCCACGCGTGCATCCGCGTTGTGGCACCAATCTCTGGGCAATTATGATCATGATATCCTTTGGCCTCATGGTGCTGTGGACACTGTGGTACATGGGGCAAGGGCAGTGGCATGAGCTGATTGTGGCGATGCTGGGGCTGTGCTGGGCGGTATTTACCATGAATCGCTGGCAGCTATTCGGTGCATGGCTGCAGCAGCACTTCACCACTCGTCCGGCGACGCAGCAACAGCTGGAGAGCGGTATATTCGCGGCGAGACAGGTGATTGAGCGGCATCAGCGATGTGGCAGCCCGGTGACGACGCTTCGCCAGCGGCTGTGGAATATGGGATTGGTGCAGGTAGCGGTGGGGATGTTCGGCACACTATATCTGTTGAATCTGCTCCCGCTAGACCGTTTATGGCAATTTTTGGTAAAGTAAGCACTTGCGAAACTGGTATAATTGGAGTGGAAAATTTCCACTCGTAAAACAGGAAAGAGTCACTTTTATGATTAAACAGCAACTGTGTGCAATATTTGAAGTAGCGGCCACCAAGGCGCTGGCTGACGGCACGTTGAGCTACGAAAAGCTGCCGGAGTTCAGTATTGAACGCCCGACACATTCCAAGTTCGGCGACTTCTCTGCTAATCTGGCGATGATGCTGGCCGCGCAGGCGAAGATGAATCCGCGCAAAGCAGCGCAGATTATCATCGATCATATGGACCTCACCGGTACGCTGATCGAGCGGGTGGAGATCGCCGGTCCCGGCTTCATCAATCTGTATCTGAAGTCCGACTGGCTGCACCAGCTGATTCGTGAGATATATAATCAGGGCGCTACCTGGGGGAATGGGACACTGGGGCAGGGGCAGAAGGTGCTGGCGGAGTACGTGAGCGCTAATCCCAACGGCCCGCTGAGTATCCCGCACGGGCGCGGTGCCATCATCGGCGACGTCCTCTGCAATGTCCTCACCGCTGCCGGGTACTATGTGGAGCGCGAGTTCTATGTGAATGATGCCGCCACCAGTACGCAGATGGTGCGCTTCGGCGAAAGTCTGGTGATCCGCTACTTGCAGATTATGGGGCAAAAACTGGAGTTCCCCGAAGAAGGATATCACGGCGAATATGTGACGGATTTCGCCCGGCATATTGTCGAACGTGATGGCGACAAATACGTCAGTATGGATGCGGTAGCACGGCTGGAGCTTTTCACGCAGATGGGCAAGGAAGAGATGCTCACCTGGCAGCGCGAAGTCCTCGCCTCCTTCGGCGTGGAGTTCACCACTTGGTTCCGCGAGAGTTCGCTCATTGATTCCGGCGCGGTAGAGCGCGCGCTGGCGGAGCTGACGAAACGCGGTGGCACGCACGTGGAAGACGGTGCCGTCTGGCTCAACTCCACCGAGTACGGCGACGACAAAGACCGCCCGCTGGTGCGCACCAATGGCAAACCGACCTACCTGGCCTCAGATGTCGCCTACCATCAGAACAAATTTGAGCGCGGTTTTGATATTCTCATTGATATCTGGGGCCCTGATCATCACGGCTATATCGCCCGCACCAAAGCCTCTATGCAGGCGATGGGCCATAATCCAGAATCCGTACACGTACTGATATATCAGGTGGTACGGTTGCTGCGTAATGGCGAGTTCGTCATGGGGGGTAAGCGCAAAGGTGATATTATCCTGCTTTCGGAGCTGATAGAGCAGGTAGGCCGTGATGCGGCACGCTTCTTCTTCCTGCTGCGCAGCGCTGATAGCGATCTGAACTTCGACCTCGATTTGGCGGTGAAACAGACGGCAGATAACCCGGTCTATTATGTCCAGTATGCCCATGCCCGTATCGCCAGCATCTTGCGCTCGGCGGTGGAAAAGGGCTTGCCGGTGGTTGATGCCGCTACGGTTGATCTCACTCCCATTGGTGAGGATGAAGCCGAAGTGTTGCTCATCCGTCGGTTGGCAGAATTCCCCGAGGAGATCGAAGTCGCCGCGCGCCTTTATGAGCCGCACCGCCTGACACGGTATGCGCAGGACCTGGCACGCGATTTTCATATCTTCTATGACCGCTGTCCGGTGCTTAAAGACGCCACCCTCCCAGCGGTGCGTGACGCTCGTCTGGCGCTGGTGAGTGTGACTAAAACAACGCTGCACAATGTACTGACCCTCCTCGGCATCAGCGCACCTGAGCGGATGGAGCGCAGGGAGGAAGAAACGGAAAGCACAGAAGTTTGAGAGAATGATGATGTTATTGGGTATCAAATGCAAATTACGACTATAGAAATAATATTGAATGGCGCACCTCATACAATAACCGCAGCGGAAACAATTGCAGATTTACTGCGAGAGTTGAATATCCCTAACTCCGGTACCGCAGTGGCCTGCAATGATACGGTGATACGCAAAGCGTTGTATGTGGAGACGATATTGCAAGCTGGCGACCGCGTTGAGATAATCCGCGCGGTGGCGGGAGGGTAGCATGAATATTGAAGTAATCCAGAAAATGCAAGATCAGTTTGATGAAATTGCGCAGATACTTCCTGAAGATGGGATCGAGTTCTGGTTTGCGCGTGATTTGCAGGAGCCGCTCGGCTATGCACGATGGGAGAACTTCACCACAGCAATTCAACGTGCCATATCATCATGTGAAACGACGGGTAATGTTATCTCGGATCATTTTCGTGGCGTCACGAAAATGATACCCATTGGTAAGGGTGGACAACGAGAAGTAGACGATTTCATGCTAACGCGATATGCATGTTATCTCATCGCTCAAAATGGTGACCCGCGTAAAGAGCCTATTGCCTTTGCGCAGAGTTACTTTGCACTCCAAACGCGGAAGCAGGAGTTGATTGAAGAACGTATGCTCTTGCATGCTCGGCTTGATGCACGAGAGAAACTTCGTATTTCGGAGAAGACGTTATCGCAAAATATCTTTGAAAGA
>JBBQQW010000041.1:0-16423 GCA_038215455.1 Armatimonadota bacterium | reverse complement strand
TGCTTGTTTCGGGTTTTTTTTTGGCACATATTGGGCCCGGTGCCCCCCCTACGGGATTTTTATTCCGGTGCAGCCGGGAATTAAGTCCCCGCATAAATACTACCAGCTATAATCCAACGACCACCCCAGCATCGCCCCGGGGGCGATTGTCGTGTTGAGATATGGTTCAGCGCTGAAGGTTACCTGGTTGCCCCAGATGGGCATTTCAGTCACGGGGTAGTCTGCTACCATCTTAATCTGCCCTACGTGGGGATGCTGGAAGATCGTCTGGAGTGCGCTGTTCTCCGGGAGTACCAGCCGCTGAAAACAACCGCCCTGGCTCCAGTCATATCCCTCTTTGCCACAGATAATTCCCTCGTTGAGCAGATATCCGGGACTCGCTGGCAATGTTACCTCCGGCACAAAGCTGCAGAATTTCTGGTCAGCCGGATGCGGGAAAAATGGGTGGGGGAACCAGCGGACGGGCAACTGGGTGTTGCCGACGTTCCAGATGTGCGTTACCGAGTGCAGGGTGTTATCCTGCAGTATGACCTCACGAGAAATGGTAAATATCCAGTCTTTGAAACGTTGCGTCGTCTGCATGGAGACGTGACAATCATCTGCGGTGATATCCCAGCGGGCAAATTCCGTCACTGTGGGGCTATTGCGTGGGTGGTATGGCGCAGCAGTCGCCCGTTGCACTTTCCCAACGCCGATGACCAGCAGCTCTTCACCCACACCCGCTTCATCAGCACCGAGGGCGATCTCGAATGCCTCGGGGAGTCCCTGGCCCAGGAAGGGATCGGGCGCTGCAGTGGGGAAATCTGGCCCCGAAAGCAGTTCCACACCATCAGGGCCGGTAATCTGCCAGATATAGCCACCGGTGACGTAGCGCGAACCGAGTAATGCCACATCCGTTACCGGGTCGAGGATACTGACCTTCATATGGTCATTTTGCAGGTAATACATAATATCAATTCATCCCAGTTCCGCAGCCGATTTCGCATTTGCTAATGCGTCCTGCATACTTTTATTTGTGATGTCATAGTGCGAAGTGTGCCAAACTGCTTTGCCGTGCGAGAAGAGCAGCACTTGTGGCGAGCAGTGCGACACGCCGGTATTCTGCGTGATCGCATTAGAGCAAGCACGGTCTTCAATGACCAGCACGCGCGCACACGGGGCAATGTCTAATTCCGCAAAGGCAACAAACTGCCGATGCGCCGCCGAAGAGATGTGGCAGCGCGTGGAATGTTTCAACAGGAAGACGGGAGTAGTATCACTTTGCAGCAGGTACTCCGCCAGTTCTTTTTCATCATGAATATCAGTAATCATCATTCACCTCCAGCCAATAATGATTATATTAGCTGAAGGAGGCTGTATTTCCTGCCGATCCATGTATAAAGATAGCACGTTCGGTGATTATTTTTTCACAATCGTGAAGCTGTCGTTATTCTTCGCCTGCAGGGAATTCCTGCTTCACGTCTAAATACAATATATCTAGCGTAATTTAGGATATGTGATGAGTATTGATCAACAAAGCGCAGGCGCAACTGTATGGTGCTGCGGATTCCCCTGCACGGGCAGATTCCCATTGGAACAGCAGGAGATTCTTACATTAAAGCGCAGGCAAAGTCGCGCGACCTGGCTGGGAATCCTCTATACAATTATAGCACCTGTATCTTTCATCATTTTCTTCGCGTTATTATTGTCATTCGGGAATAATGCATACTCAGAGAAATACTTTACGTACGGAATATTCATCTCTCTCGCTATTATCGGCGCATTATTTTGCTTGGGAAATGATGTGCAGAAACGCGCAAAGCTAACCAAAGCAGATATTAATGCAGGCCATTATCTACGGTTTTCCGGTGTGGAAACTGCTCATATCTTCCATACCCAAACGCAGCAACATCTCTTCGGGCGCTATATGAAGAAAAATGTGCAACTGGATATTTTACCTGCTTCCGGGCGAATTTACCGAATAAATGGGGAACTGATCGAAAAATGGCACGTGGTGCCCCGGACAGAAGTTGCCGAAACGCCTGAAATAGCCGGTATAGCTGCAAACTGGCTGGATATAGTGCAAAACACTGATGACATACATTTAGAAGCTGGCAAGCGTGAGCTGAATAAAGCAGAAAAATCTGAATTAACGCGCTACGCGCGGTCTCGCTGGAAACCGATGGTGTGGGTAACCTGTATTACCCTTCCGTGGGCCAGCATTATTTTATATCTCTGTATAACAACAAGGAGCTTGCCTGACGGCAGCAATCTAATGCCGTTTCTGCTGCTGGAATCCGTTGCAATAGCATCACTGTACATTCTCATTAAGGGCTTGGTATTGGCAAAGAAGATCAACGACGCTATTCGCAATGGATACGTTTTAATATTACGGGAGACGCCAACTGAGAAGCAACTGACTGAGTACCGAAAAAAGAATAATCATGACGATGAACCCACCAGCGTGACGGTGGAGGTAATTCCTAATTGTGATATTATCTGGACAGTTGATGGCAAGGTAGCAGAATGGCGCATGTGAGTCCCGATGCAGATTGCACTGCTGACTGCTGCTGAAATAGACTTTACGAACGCTTTGCCCAGTGGTTTACCTACTCCCCGGCCTCCTTCCCGGCGCGGGAAGGAGGTGGGGGGTTCGGTGATTATTTTTTCACAATCGTGAAGCTGTCGTTATTCTTCGCTTCTATCGGGGTTGTCAAGTTGAATGTCAGGGTGCCGCCTACCGATGCTGTCTTGTTGTCGGTGACGACGTTGCCCTCACCAGCTCCGCCAGTGATGACGATTCCGCGCCCAAAGAAACTGGGCAACAAGGACATCTGCCCGGTTTCATAGGTCGTATTGCCAGTGATCTTCAAATTGCTTACCGGCATACCTACATTGCCACCAGCGGGGTTAGTCCGCGCGAGGATCACAATGCTGGGCACGATATTGCCACGAATCTCCAGGCCATGCACCGGGACGCGCCAGAGACAGAGATATGCATTGCCGGTGTTGTTGATCCATGCGCTATCGCGCACTTCGCAGTTATTGATTGACTCATGCATGATGCCTTCACCATCGCCATAGCGCTCATTCGTTCCCTTGGTGACGTCGTTCACATCAGCCACCAAGTTGCTGTATACTTCGTAGTAGTTACCTTCGACAGTCCAGCGGAAACCGCGCAGCTCTATCGCCCGGTTGTTATTGGTGAAGTAGTCGAACTGGAAGCCGCGCGTCGTCGGGCGCACCACATTCGGCTTGATGTAGATCTTGTTAAAGGCGATATACGCGCCATCGCCAGTGACGTTCATGCCGTAGCAGCCGGTGTTGAAGATGTAGTTATTGCGAATGACGATCCCCTTGCACAATGAACCAGCGGCGGGTTCGGGGGTGACGCCATCTTTAGTAGTGTAGGGATTCCAGACGTCAAAATCTTTATTGGTGCCCATGGCATTTACCACCACGCCCGAGCGGTTGTCGTAGTCGAAGGTGATGTCAGCGCTTAGCATTTTTAGTTTCGGATCCTTGATGCCGGTGCCTTCCAGGGTACGCTGATAGAGCTTGTACCCCTTCATCACGAAGTTGTCACTGCCCGACTCCGGAATGCGATTGTTGCCTACCAGGATGTTAGCGCCGCTGTAGACGTGGATCGCCGCGTGGTGGCGCTGTGTCCAACGCTGCCAACCTTCCTGGAAGGGTTCTTTGGTGCTGGGGCTGACTTTCATGGGGATACTGGTGTCGAGCACTGCGGCATTGCGCAGGATGTTGCCGAAGACAATGATGTTTTTCCCGAGGGTACCTGCGGTGAAGTTTTTGCCGAAGTTTGCCGAGGTGCCCAGCTCAATATGACCGTGGTTGATATCGATACTTACCACACCACAGTTCGTGCCGCCGATGGGATCGAGGAGTTCGATGCCTTTGAAGGCGGTATCATTGGGAGTGCCATCGCCAACAAAAGTTGGCATATACTGTGGGAAATCAAAATGGGTGGAAAGGTTATACTCGCCGTTCGTCGCATCAATTCCACCAATATTATTACCACCATATGATGGAGCATCGCCACGGAGCACTATCCCGCTGGGGAGCTTAATAGATTCTTTGAAGTTGTACACGCCCGCCGGGAAAAAGACCACGCCGCCATCGGCACCGAGTTTGGCGATAGCTGCGGCCACGCGTTCGTCATCATTGGCACCGGTTACGTCAGCAATACTTACGCCTTTGTCCCACTTGATTTCATCTGTCCAGGCCAGGCCATAACGGACAGTAGGGTTATCTGCAGGCAATGCCGCAAATACCAGTTGCGCAGTAAGCAAAGTGGCGATTAGCAGTACGCCAAAGAAGCAAGTGTTTTTCATCGTAATCCCCTCCCCTATTAATATCTCTGACCCCATGGATACGCGAATGTTGCGATAATAATATAGCAAAACGCCCTCGCAATGCAAAGAGCAGTACCAGGGCGTCGTGTTATTTGATTAAACCGCCCCGGTTACAGCTCTTCTGGGCTGCCGATGCGGCCCAGGATCGCGGAGGCGGCGGCGATGGCGGGGTTGGCCAGGTATACCTCGCTCTTCGTGTGCCCCATGCGCCCGACGAAGTTGCGGTTGGTGGTAGCTACCGCACGTTCTCCCTCTGCCAATATGCCCATGTGGCCACCCAGGCACGGGCCACAAGTGGGGGTGCTCACGGCGGCATCGGCGGCGATGAAGATATCCATTAAGCCCTCGTTGACGGCCATCAGCCAGGATTCCTGCGTGGCGGGGATGATGATCAGGCGCACATCCGGGTGAACCTTATGCCCCTTCAGCACTTCTGCTGCGACGCGCAGGTCTTCGATGCGCCCGTTAGTGCAGGAGCCGATGACGGACTGCTGAATGGTGACATTCAGGGCAATCGCCTCGCTGATGGGCTTGGCATTGGAGGGCAGGAAGGGGAAGCTCACCTGAGGTTCAATGGTACTGGCATCCCATTCAAAGGTCTCCAGGTATTGAGCATCGGCGTCGCTGGCGTAGAATTTGTAATCTCGCTGGGCACGATTTTTGATGTACTCGCGGGTGGTTTCATCGGGGGCGATGATGCCGTTCTTGCCGCCGGCTTCAATAGCCATGTTGCAGATGGCCATACGGTCGGCCATACAGAGACCCTCGATGGTCTCCCCGCAGAACTCCATGGCACGGTAGCGCGCGCCGTCGACGCCGATTTTGCCGATGGTGTAGAGGATCAGGTCTTTGCCGCTCACCCACTGCTGGCGTTCCCCGGTGAAGACGAACTTCATGCTCTCCGGCACGCGGAACCAGGTCTCGCCCAATGCCATGGCTGCGGCCAGGTCGGTGCTGCCCACGCCGGTGGAGAACGCGCCAAGTGCGCCGTAGGTGCAGGTGTGGCTGTCGGCACCGATAAGGCAATCGCCGGGGAGAACCAGACCCAGCTCCGGGAGCAGGGCGTGCTCGACGCCCATGCGGCCTACCTCGAAGTGGTGGGTGATGCACTGGCATTTAGCGAATTCACGCATCATCTTTGTCAGTTCGGCTGATTTGATGTCTTTGTTGGGGGTGGAGTGATCGGGGATCAGCCCTACCCGCTCCTTATCAAAGACGTTGGCCACGCCCATCTTCTGGAACTCATTGATGGCGATGGGGGCGGTGATATCGTTGCCGTGGACGAAGTCCAGCCGACAGCGGACGAAGTCACCGGGGCGGACGGAATCCAGCCCGGCGTGGGCGGCGAGAATCTTCTCGGTTATAGTCATTGGCATAAGGCACTCTCCCAACTAATAATAGAGAATTGTAGCGCAAAGGGGGGGTGAGCGTCAAAGATTGGGGAGGGTGAAGGGGATAGATGGTTGTTATTGATAAGTGGTATTAGTATGCATTATCCGGGTTTTTTCGGCGTTTGGGGGATTATTTGAGGCAGGCCTTGGTATGACCTTGGTCAGACATCGCCCTGACTTAACCCTAAATCCGGGAAAATGAGTGGAATAATTTTTACGGGGGATTAATTTGGTCTTAATGGTAGGTTGTAGGAGTTACCGTTATTGTCTTAGAACCTTGATTCGTAGGATTAGAGGATTATTGCGGAACTGGATGTCTACACTGTTGGATAGCCTCAGTAGTTTCCCCCATTCAATTATACGCTATCCAACAGCAGAGGCATTATTCTCCAGCTAATCCTTTAATCAGGCGAATCAAGGTTCAAAGACAAATTACTACAGCCCCGGCGCAGTGGAGGCGCAACGGAAGCCGAAGAAGATGCGGTAGTAGCCGTTGGGGTTGGTGGGGTGGCCGTAGTCGCGAAACGCACCACGGTTGTAGAAGTCGTCGTAGACCCACGAACCGCCCCGCAGCACGTGGCTTATACCAGTTGCTGGCCCCGTTGGGTCAGTAGCGGCAGTAGCAGAATAATAGCCATTCCAGTCCCCACACCACTGAGAGACGTTGCCCGCCATATCCTGCGCGCCACACCAACTGGCCCCAGCGGGGAAACTGCCCACCGGCCAGGTGCTTTTATCTTTGTCAAGTGAGTTTTTATAGTTGGCGCACTTCGTCTCATCCCAGCCATTAGTCTTATCATCTTTTGTTGCTATACCACCCCAGGGGTAATTATTGCCCTTGGGGCCACGGGCGGCGTACTCCCACTGTGCCTCGGTGGGGAGTGACACCCCGGCCCAGTCGGCGTAGTCTGTAGCATCGAACCAACTAACATTGACGATGGGGTGTTGTTGCAGGTCAGGGTGCTCCCAGTCTTTTTTATCTTTCCAACTAAGTTCATCATTGGGGAACTCCGGCAACGCCCGTTTGGTGGCGGTGCAGAAGGCGCGGTACTGCGCCACGGTGACATCATATTTGTATATCCAATAACCGGAGAGGGTTACCTGATGGGCGGGGTATTCATCTTCTAAGCCCACACCATCAGCACTGCCCATGGTGAAGGTGGCGGCGGGTACCCAGACCATGTCGGCGTTGTCTTTGGGGTTGTTGCAGACGGTGAAGGTGGTTGCGCTGGTGGCGGTGCCGGCGGGGGTGGTGACGGTGATGACGCCGGTGGTGGCACCGGTGGGCACGGTGACGGTGAGGGTGGTGTCGGTTGCCACCTTAAAAACAGGTGCCGTGATGCCATTGAAGGCAACGGCGGTGGCCCCGATGAAGGCGGTGCCGGTGAGAGTGACTGGTTGCCCGTAGGGGGCGTAGGTGGGCGTAAAGGCGGTGATAGTCGGCGTAGCTGCCGCCCAGGCGATGGCGCTGGCGAGGCTGAGCAGGGTGACGATTATCAATAGCGTTCGTTGCATGGTATGGTTCCTCCAATTCCAGAATAGTGTTGGATGCAATGATACATCTTATGGTGCGGTTCGGCAATGGGGGGCGTTATAATTACGAATTACGAATTACGAATTACGGGGGGTGCCCCTGAGATATGCACTATTTGGCTGTGTTACATCAGGGTTCCTGGCGTACTACATCCGGTATTATCACCGTGAAGGTGCTGCCTTGCCCGGGTTTACTGGTGACGGAGATGCTTCCGTGCAATAGCTCGACCAGTTGCTTTACTATGGCCAGTCCCAGCCCGGTGCCACCCAGGCCACGGGAACGGGCTTTGTCGACACGGTAGAAGCGCTCAAATATTCGCTCACGATCTTCATCTGATATCCCCACACCGGTATCAGTCACCTGCAGATGGCAGGCGTCGCCTAGCTGGCGAAGTGTAATGCTGATGGTGGCTCCTTCGGGCGAATATTTGCGCGCGTTATCGATCAGATTCAGAGTGATTTGCACCAGGGCATCGTGATCGATATAAGCCGGGAAAGCGGGGGGCAGATCCATCTGCAGTTGCTGCCCTTTCTGTGCTATTGGCGCAATGAGACGTTGCGCGACATGCTGGACGATATCGCTGATGTCTAACTCTTCTGGTGACAAATGCATACTACCAGATTCAATGCGGCTGAGGTTGAGCAGACCATCAAGCAAACCGCTTAAGCGCTCACTCTCGGCAATGGTAGTCTGCAGGAATTCGTTGCGCAGTTCCTCATCCTCATTGCCTATCGTGATCATGGTCTCGGCCATAGCGCGGATGGAGGTGACGGGGGTACGCAACTCATGGGAGACGTTAGCAACGAAATCGCGATGCACCTGCTCCAGCTTACGCTGCTGGGTGACATCGTAGAAGACCACTACCACGCCGAGCATGTCGCCGTCTACCTCAATGGGGGCCATGTGTACTTCAATAATTCGCACCGGTGTATGATCCAAAGTGAACTCAAATTGTAAGGGCAGGCGCGTGGTTTGGGATTTCATCCGCAGGTCATCAAGCATCTCCGGGAAGCCAGCCTCTGCCAGGGTTTTCCCGCGCACATCACGTTCGGAGATATCACACATTAACTCTGTACTATGGTTAACCAGTCGTATTTTCCCCGGGATGTCAGTGACTATCACTCCGTCCGTCATACTGGTGAGCATCGCCTCTGCCTGCGCGCGCTCTGCCGCCAGGCGGGTGATGGTCTGGCGCAGTTGATCCGCCATGCGATTGAAGGAGATACCGATGCTATAGATCTCCGAAGCGCCGCGCGGCTTCACGCGCTCATTCAACAGACCAGCAGCATAGCGTTCTGTGGTAACGCTAAGGCGTGCCAGCGGCTGTGTGATGTAATTCGATACGCCGATAAATACCATGAAGAGCACTACCAGTACGGCAAAGAAGGCCATCCCGATAGTAAGCCGGATCTGCTCGATGGCGTTCTGAATATCGGTAAGGGGTTTCGCCAGTACCAGTATCGCCAGGGTTGCCACCGGCTTGGATTTTGACTTGACCAGGGTAGCGATGTACAGGGTCTGCTCTCCGGTCACTGGGTCAAATCTGACGACCTCCCCCAAGCCCGAATCTCTATTTAAAGCCATTTGCGCTTCTTCGGGTAAAGGAGGATGCACTGCTGCTTCTTTTTCTTTTAGTTTAGCATCAGGTGGAATATCGCCGATATAGGGTGGTTTCCCGTCCGGTTGGATTATCGCCAGCGGGTATATTCTTACACCATTCAGGTCATAGAGAATAGGGGCGCGCGAATCGCTTTTGATCTGCACCCACGTCAACGTTGTTTTGATACTCTTACTGTCAACCAATCCGTTATCGTTTGCGATCAGTCTGCCGGCCAATTCTGCGGTGGTTGCCAGTGAGACCTCATTGGCGGACATGTAGTCATTCGCGGTGCTTTGCGTCAGATAAAACGACAGCGCCCCGAGAGTAATAGCCATTATGATGAAGAAGGCCCCGACGATAATCCATCGCAGTGACCAGGCGTAGTGTCGCTTATTCATTCGATAAATTTGTATCCCAGTCCACGTATGGTCAGAATTCGTTTCGGCTTGGCAGGGTCATCTTCCATCTTCTCGCGCAGCCAGCGGACGTGTACATCCACGGTATGCGGGTCACGGTACGGGCCTTCGTCGCCCCAGACGGTGGAGAGTATCTCGTCGCGCGTCATGGCACGGCCACGATTGCGCAGTAAAATAGTGAGCAGGTCAAACTCTTTGGGTGATAGCACCATCTCGGTACCATCAACGGTGACGATATGTCGCCCCAGGTCGATCTCGACACCGTGGCTGGACAGTACCTGCTCGGTGGGTGCATCTACTGTTGCACGGCGCAATGTGGCCTTCACGCGGGCGATTAATTCGCGCATACTGAAGGGCTTGGTAATATAGTCATCAGCGCCGATCTCCAGCCCGATCACCCGGTCGATCTCCTCCCCCTTGGCGGTGAGGATCAACACCGGTATCCAGCTTTGCTGCTTGGTGCGCAGTTCCCGGCATACTTCCAGCCCACCCATGGAGGGTAGCATCAGGTCGAGCAAAATAAGCGAGGGCGACGGGGTAGCCAACGCCATCTTCAACCCCTCTGCGCCGTCGTTTGCAATGGAGACTTCAAACCCTTCACGCTTCAGATTATAAGCGAGTGACTGTGCAATAGGTCGTTCATCTTCGATGATGAGAATACGTGGCACCATTACCTCCAAATACCAAGCTGAGTAATCTCTTGACTCTATTATAACCAAATAAGCGTACAGGTCAATATATAGCGTTACTTCGATAGGGACATAAGAACAAAGGAGCGGGTAAGCGCCTTCGGCGATATTGGACATAAGAACATAAGAACAAAGGAAGGGGGGAAGGCCTTCGGCGGTATTGGACATAAGAACATAAGAACAATGGAAGGGGGGGACGCCTTCGGCGATATTGGACATAAGAACAAAAGAACAATGGAATGGGGGGAACTACACAGCTTATGACCTTGCCAACCTACCCCCAAACCCGGTATAACATGAGGGCGGAGGGCATTATTATGCGTAATGGTATTGAAAAGCGGGTGTATATCGCGGCTACGTCGCAGAACGATGGCAAAACTTCATGTAGTATCGGCTTGCTGCAGGGGCTACGGAGCTATGCTGAAGAGATTGGCTTTATCAAGCCTGTAGGGCAGCGGTACATGGTGGTGGGACCGGATCAGATCGACGAAGATGCTGTGCTTATCTCGGGCTGTTGCAATGTCACGGGGGCACTAAAGGATATGAGTCCCGTTGCGGTGCCGAAATATTTCACGCGTGAGTATCTGGACGACCCCACGAAGCATCTTCCCGAGTTGATCTCTGCGATAGACGAATCATTTGTGCGTATCGCCGAGAATCGCGACCTGATCCTCATTGAGGGCACTGGACATGCGGGCGTCGGCAGTGTCTTTGATATGTCCAATGCCACGGTGGCCAAACAGCTAAAGGCGAAGGTCATCATCGTCACCCTCGGTGGTATCGGCCATCCGGCGGATGAGATTGCGCTGAACAAGTGCCTCTTCGAGAGCGCTGGCGTTGAGGTAATCGGGGTCATCGCCAATAAAGTCGTACCGGAAAAAGCGGAACAGACACGCAAATATCTGGGTATCGCCTGCGCACGCATGGGGCTGAAACTCTTTGGGGTGATCCCCTATGCGCCACAGCTAACCTGGCCAACCGTACAGCAGATCTGCGAAAAGTTACGCACTAAAGTGATAAACGGCGAGGAGAATATGGAGAATCCCATCTCTGCGATCACCATTGGGGCGATGACTCCGCATAACGCCCTCACTTTTGTACACGATAAAACCTTCTTTATCGTACCGGGCGACCGTGATGACCTGGTCATCGCCGCCGCGAGTATGCATGTGCTGAAGGAAGACTTCAATTTGGGCGGCCTACTCTTCACCGGCGGTTTGATGCCACAGCCGCAGACGCTGGATCTGCTCGCCCGAACCAACATCCCAACATTGACAACGAATGACAATACCTACGAGGCGGCAAGCAAGATATACGCCCTTACCATCAAAATTCGTACCAATGATGCCGACAAAATCAAACTGGCCGTTTCTATGGTGAAGGAACACGTCGACCTGCAGGCGATCTGGGAGGCACTGTAATAGTCCGTGGCGGACAACCCCTTCGCCTTCCGCCACCACTTTAATGTGTGCAACTGCCCGTGGATAATCATCTGCGGGCAGTTGTGTAGCTACCTGATAAGTCACCACCGTCATGACACGTTTGTTGGTATTCTATGACAATGTCTGCAAAAGCATTCATAAATTTGCAATAGCTGAGCATTTGTGCCATTTTTATCACAATAAATGTCGATATACTATGCTAGGATCAGGCAACGCTAGTGAATACTAGTGAAATAAAAGTGGGAGGGCAAATTCCTATGAAAACGCGTGTAGGTTTTACTCTAATTGAACTACTAGTCGTTATTGCTATAATTGCGATTCTGGCGGCTATTCTGTTCCCGGTCTTCTCCAAAGGGCGCGAGAAAGCACGGCAGACGTCATGCGCCAACAATCAACGGCAAATCGGTGCCGCATTACAAATCTATACCCAGGAGCATGATGAATTATTCCCATCCGCTAAGACAGTTTGGTCTAGTATGGATCGCTCCTCAACGCCAGCAAAATGCCCCAATTCAAACTCCTCTAATGGCTATGTCTACAATTTGGATCTGTCGTCGGTAGGCCTGGGAACAATTAAAGACCCCGTCAACACAATCGTGACTTCCGATGGTAAAGCGCAATCTACGGTACCGGTAAAGACGCCAGCGACATTTAACCCTGCTACCGATGCCAATGCAGTAGTCAATACGTCCGGTATCGCTAGCAATAATGTCGCCTATCTCGACACCGACCTCGATGCGCGGCATAATAACTATCTGATTGCCAGCTATGTTGATGGGCACACCAGCTTAATCAAAAAAACCAGCATGATGATCACCGCCGCAATATCTCCGACGATGGATAGCGACTGGAATGGAAGCCAAACGAACGTGACTTCATTATACAACTCTTATTCTGATGAGGCTATTCGTACCGGAAGCTCACTTACGTCGACGTCGCCTGACGGGTTCACCAATAGTTATGCCGTCAGCAAGCAGTCCTTTATAAATGGGATTGTCTCCTTCCGTTTCGTCAATCCCTTAGACTCTACTACGCAGGTGAAAGTAGGCCTGGGAGTTTCCGGTCTTACTTCTCCGACGACCATTTACGGGTTCCATCTGGCTCCTGGCGGTATGCCGATGCAACCATTGCCAAAAAAGCCGGTCATGATTAACAATCCGATGAGTGGATGCGTGGGATATGAGCTAAACGGCACTGACGTTTATTCCATCAAACGTATTGGTAACACCATCACCTATTATCAGAACGGGATTCCCATCCATCAAAACGGTTCATCTGATTCATGGGTCTCGCAACTTCCCGATGGAACCGGGCCAATGTATCTCTATGTATTTCTCCAGGGATTAGGGACACAGGTCATACAGAGCACAATTATCCTGACAAATGAATAGTTGAGCGCTGGGATTGAAATCCCGACATAATTATGGATTTTATAACATTCTCAAGTTGGTAAGCATGATTTGCTTACCAACTTACGTACAATTAACAACAGAAACGAAGGGGTAATATGAAATTCTCAATACTCGTATTGATGGTAGCATTGATGCTTATCGTTATTGGCACCTCTGCCTTCGCAGCAGTGCAGACCGGCAAAGCGGGGAAATATACCGTCACATTCATGACTACCCCCGATCCACCGGTAGCTGCTGACAACGTATTTACCATCACCGTCAAAGATGGCGATAAGCCGTTGGTGGGTGGCGTGGTGGGTATTCGCGCCGACATGCCCGCCATGCCGATGCCCTCTGTATACAAGACGAAACCCGGTACCAAACCCGGTGAATACATCTGCCAGCAGGCATATCTGGGCATGGAAGATGCATGGATTATCACCATAAAAGTACAGCAGATGGAGGGGATGACTATGGAAGGAGACGGGCAGGTAGATTTCCCAATCATGGCGAAATTGCTTACTGAAGCCGTGCCACCACCGCCACGTCCCAACCCGGTGCCACCTGCAACAACAAATTATACTCTATATATCGCTGGCGGAGCCGTTTTGCTACTAATTATTGTTATACTAGGGTTTGTGCTCATCAAAAAAAGTCAATAATTAATAATGGAAGCGCAGAATGGAAGTAGAATGAAGCACCTGTCACTCATCATTGCTATAGTAGTTACATTGTTGTTTGCATTTTCCGCCACAGCCCAGACAGTTGCTAATGCCGGAAAGTATCGAATTACGGTAAAAACTCGCCCCACCCCACCGGCGCAGGGGGAGAATCAGTTCGTCATATCGGTAATGGATGGCGCAAAGCCGCTCTCCGGTGCCGCAGTTAATATCCATATGGATATGACAGCCATGGCTATGCCCGCTGACTTCACCGCCACCCCGGGCGCAAACCCCGGTGAGTATATCGCACGGGTATTCTTCAGCATGGCTGGCGAGTGGAAAGTTGATGTAAATGTAGCACAGATGGCCGGGATGAAGATGGACGGTGATGGCACTGCGCGTCTCATAGTAGATACCGGGAAGAGTATTACCGCCAAAAATTCTGGCAATATCCCCTGGTCGCTCATCGGTATTATCCTGCTGGTGGTGGCGGTGCTCGCCACGGCTATCCTCTACCGTGTTATTCCGCCAAAACCACGCGGGTATATCGTCGGGGTACTCACCTTGATCGTCGTGTTGGCAGGCACCATCTTCATAGTAAACAAATACCGCGACCCGAAGCAGTCCACGCTGCTCGCCTCCGCCAATATGGATATGAGTGGCTATGCGGCTCCTGGTACGCAGGCAGTGAACACCGAGACGGCACGCAATGCGGCCTTTACCGCTACCGCCGGCTACACCGGCACAGTCGTTGCCGATCAGGAGGAAGAGATATTCCCGCGCGTTACCGGGCAGCTCATCTATATGCCGCTGTACCCCGGTGATAAGGTAACGCCCGGCCAGGTGGTGGCAAGGCTGGACTCGCACGAGTTATCCGCTAAAGAGGCACAGGCCGCCTATGGTAATTCCGCTGCCAACCAGGGGATCACCGCATCAGCTGCTGAACTAAATGCTGCAAAGGCCAGCCTGGCCAAAGCAGAGACCGCGCGCGTTGCTGCAACAGCACAATTATCCCAGGCACAGACGGAAAGAAAAAGCGTTGATAGCAATATTATTCAGGCACACGAAGAATCGGTGCAGGCCTACCTGGAGAAAAACCAGGCACAGACAGATGTCCAATATTGGAGACTGCAACTGCGACGGAAGACACTGCTCTTCGACCAAGGTGCGATCTCACAAAAAGATCTGGACGACATCAATAACACCTATACTAACGCTATCATGTTAGCAAATAAGGCAAACTCAACTGAACGTAACGCGCAGGCTGGTGAAGCGCGTGCCCAGAATGACCTGATCATTGCCAAATCGAAAATTGATGAAGGGGAAGCTGCGCTGGCGGGTGCAGCAGCTGAAACGGCTGCTGCACAGGCATCCATCGACGCTGCCACGGCCCGGATGAATGCTGCCACCTCCACCGCCAGCCAGGCGGGCGCACAGCTGGATGAGGCCGCAACCATCAAAGGATATACTGAGATCAAGGCTTCCGTCGGCGGGATTGTCACTGCACGCAACATCGCCCCCGGCACCCTGGTTGAGCCGGGCACCTCTATCATGAAAATCTCGAAGATAGATGTGGTGCGCTTGCAGGTGAGTATCTCCGAAGCTGACCTGGCGCGGGTTAAAATTGGCCAGACCCTCACCGCGCATGTGATAAACGCCCCTGATGATCCAATCACCACCCAGATATCAGCGATATTCCCTGCCAGTGATGCTACCTCGCGTACTGCTATCGTGGAGTCACGGATACCCAACCTCAATATGCGCCTGCGCCCGGGGCAATACCTGGCGGTGGATATGAGCCTGGGCAGCTCCGATTCCAAAGCAATCACTGTACCCACCAACGCATTAATCGCCCGCGATGGCATGAATAGTGTCTATATTTCCATGGATAACGACGGTATCAAAGTGGCAAAACGCGTTACCGTTACCACCGGTAGACTGGGCAATGGCCGGGTGGAAATACTCGATGGCATCAATGAAGGTGACCAGGTGATTACCTCGGGCATAGCTAATCTGCGCGACGGTGACGTGATAACTATCCTGCATAGCGGCGAATATGCAGGCAAGAGCGCAACTACGGCAACTCCGCTCAATCCGGTAACCGATAAAAATGGTGTGAAATACCAATCGGGTGATGCAGTCCCGGAGCCGGTAATGGATAATCACGTGGCTCCCGACAATACCACTGCCCCGATCAAGGCAATGCCAAAGATGAATATGCCAGAGGCTGCGAAACCGGTAGTACCGATGTCTATGACCTGGTACCACTGCCCGATGCATAGCATGGTAGAGAGCACATCACCTGGAAATTGCCCGCTCTGTGATATGGATCTAGTGAAATTCGACAAAAAATAGGCGTCACCGGAAGAGAAATAAATGGACGAAAAGAAACCTGCCCGGGTCGTCAGCGCTGTTCACGATTCGGTTTTCAATATATCAAAGTGGAGTATCGACCACCCCTACCCGGTGATCGCATTTTTTGTCGGCGTGGTTATCCTGGCAATTATCGCCATCAGCGGATATATGCCGCGCCGCATGATGCCCTATGTAGAAAGCCCACTGGTGGGCATTGTCACCATGATGCCGGGTCTCTCGGCGGAGGAGATGGAGACCTTCATCTCTAAACCGATTGAAGAGCAGATGGTGAACATCAGGGGACTTCGCTACCTGCGTTCGGTATCGCAGGACGGGCTATCCATCGTCTCGTTGGAGTTCCCCTACGGCACAGACATGAAGAAAGCGCTCTTCGACACGCAATCGCTGATGAACGTCGCCCAGGCGAATCTGCCCGCCACCGGTGCCAATCTGAAACCCAGCTGGGTGCTGGCCATAGACCCACTAAATATCCCGGTACTGGCGCTGGCCCTTACCGGTGACGAAAGCTGGACACCGGAAAAACTGCGTGAACTGGCCGATAATGAAATTGTGAATAGCGTAAAAACCGTA